>JBKPRY010000362.1:0-1269 GCA_046734755.1 Actinomycetota bacterium
GAGTCGCAGCTGTTGATGCGGCACTACGAGGGCTTCCTGAAGTAGGCCGGCGTGCGGATCATCCTCCTCGGACCTCCGGGCGCAGGCAAGGGCACGCAGGCCAGGAGGCTGTCCGAGCGATACGGGCTCCCGATCATCGCCACGGGCGATATCTTCCGAGACCACATCGCGCGAGGGACTCCGCTCGGGTTGCAGGCCAAGGAGTTCTACGATCGCGGCGAATACGTTCCCGACGACCTGACCACGAGGATGGTGCTCGAGCGGCTCGACCAACAGGACGTGCGCGAGGGCTTCATCCTCGACGGCTACCCGCGGACCGTCCCGCAGGCGCAGGCGCTCGAGCGCGCGCTCGCGGAACGGGGGCACCCGCTCTCGGCGGTCCTGAACTTCAAGATCTCCGACGCGGTCGCGGTCAAGCGGCTCATGGCGCGCCTGGTCTGTCCCAACTGCAAGCGGACCTACAACACGGAGTTCAAGCCGCCGCGGGTAGAGGGGATCTGCGATGTGTGCGGCCACGAGCTCGTCAACCGCGCGGACGACGACGAGGCGACCGTCCAGAGGCGGCTCGAGGTCTACCAGCGCGAGACCAAACCGCTGGTCCTCTACTTCTGGGAGCGGGGACTCCTTCGCGATATCGACGCCGAGGCGCCCGAAGAGGTCGTCGCCGACCGCACGATCGAGGCGATCGCGGACCTGCTCGACACCTACGAGTGATGGCGCCATCGTCTAAAGTGATGACGTGATCGTCTACAAGTCGCCGGAGGAGGTCGAGAAGATGCGGCTCGCCGGCCGCATCGTCGCGGGGACGATCGACCGCGTCCTCGCGGTCGTGCGGCCGAACATCACCACCGCCGAGCTCGACGATGTCGCCGAGACGTACATCCGCGAGCAGGGGGCGACCCCGTCGTTCAAGGGGTACGGTGCAGGACCCGGGCGCGTCCCCTTCCCCGCGTCGATCTGCACCTCGATCAACGACGAGATCGTCCACGGGATCCCCTCCGGGGAGCGCACCGTCGCCGAGGGCGACCTGCTGAAGCTCGACTTCGGCGCGATCTGGGAGGGGTTCCACGGCGACTCGGCGGTGACCGTCATCGTGGGCGAGCCGGCGTCGGCCGATGCCGACAAGCTCGTACGGGTGACCGAGGAGGCGCTCGAGGCCGGGATCTCGCAGATCCGCCCGGGCGGCCGGCTCTCGGACATCGGCGCGGCCGTCGAGCAGGTGGCGCGGGGCGCCGGGTTCGAGGTGGTCCGCGAGTACGTCGGCCACGG
>JBKPRY010000363.1:0-2567 GCA_046734755.1 Actinomycetota bacterium
ATCCACGTAGAGACCGTTCGCGCCGAGATCTGGCACCCGGCGTACCGCACCGCCCCCGAGCCGGGTCGCAAGGTCTTCGTGATCCGGGAGGCCGACCGGCTGAACCCGGCCGCGGCCGACGTCCTGTTGAAGGTGCTCGAGGAGCCGCCCGCGGACACGGTCCTGATGCTCCTGTCGGCCCGGCCCGACGAGCTGCCCGAGACCGTCCTGTCGCGCTGCCACGTGGTCTCGTTCCGCCCGCTCTCGGAGGCGTTCGTCGCGCAGACGCTCGCCGCCGAGGGGATCGATCCGGGCCGGGCCGCGCTCGCCGCCCGGCTGGCCGGGGGGAACCTCGGACGAGCCCGCCGTCTCGCGACCGGCGCGGACGGGATGTCGTTCCGCGAGGCGGCCCGCGATGCGCTCGAGAACGCCTCGAGCGGACCCGCCGGTGCCCTCGAGGCCGCCGACCTCGTGCTGGTCGCGGCCGAGCGCTACCGCAAGGACCTCGGCGCGCAGCTGGAGGAGGAGCTCGCGCCGTTCCTGGACGAGCGGGGTCGGCCGGAGGAGGCCTACCGCGGCGCGATCCGCCGGCTCGAGGAGCGGCACAAGCGACAGGTCCGCCGGGCCGAACGCGACTACGTGGACCGCGTGCTGCTTGGGGTCTCGGCGCTGCTGCGCGATCGTGTGGCCATCGCGGTCGGGGGCGGCGCCGACGTGTTGATGAACCCGGATCTCCCACCGGCGCCCGGCGAGGTGACCTCGAACACGAGCGCGATGGCCGCGGTCGAGGAGGCCCGCGCCGCGCTCGCCGAGGACCTGAACCTCAACCCGCGACTCGTGCTCGAGCAGGCGTTCCTCCGGATCGGCCGCGCCGCCTAGCGGCCGCACCGCCACCACCGGCACGAAGCGCGCGTCCCCCGAGGAAGGGACAAGTGTGGTGCTGGCATCACTGTCGGAGTGCGGGGCCCGTGGGACGCTATCTCGGAGGGCAACAGATGACCGTTCGAGTGCTCATCGTGGACGATCAGGAGCCGTTCCGGCTGGCGGCTCGCATGGTCGTGGATGCGACCGACGGCTTCGACGTCGTCGGCGAGGCGGAGACCGGGGAGGCCTCGGTCGAGATGGCTCGGGAGCTCGCGCCGGACCTCGTCCTCATGGATGTCAACCTGCCCGGCATCAACGGCCTGGACGCGACCCGCCAGATCCTTGCCCAGCGCTCAGACCCCGTGATCGTCCTGCTGCTCTCCACCTACGAGGAGGAGGAGTACGCGCCTCGCGCCGCCGAGTGCGGCGCGGCGGCCTACATCCCCAAGGCCGTGTTCGGGCCCGACCGGCTCGAGGCGGCGTGGGCCTCCGCCAATGCGCAGGCCGGCTAGGCCGGCGGCTTATTCCCGCACCGGCACCCGGCCGAGGACCGTGGTTCCCTCGCCCGGCGCGGATCGGATCTCGAGCGCGCCGCCGATCGCGTCGATCCGGTCGGCCATGCCCTGGATTCCGGTGCCGTTCGCGGTGTGGGCGAGGTCGAACCCGACGCCGTCGTCCGCGACGACGAACGTGAGCGTTCCGTCGCTCTGGGTCAGCGTCACCGTGGCTCGGGAGGCCTCCGCGTACTTCGCGAGATTGTTCATGGCCTCGAGCGCGCAGAAGTAGACGGCCGCCTCGACGTCCTGCGTGTACCGGTCGACGCCGCCGGCCTCGACCGAGACCTCGACGGGCGATTTCCGTGCCTGCGACTCGAGGGCGGCACCGAGTCCCTGGTCGGCGAGCAGCGGTGGATAGATCCCGCGAGCAAGATCGCGGAGGGTCTCCAACGCCCCGGTCGTGTCGGCCTGGAGTTGCGCCATCAGCTCGAGGGCCTTGGGAGCGTCGCGCTCGATCATGCCCTCGACGAGTCGCTGCTTGACCTGCAGGGCCACGAGTTGCTGCTGTGCACCGTCGTGGATGTTGCGTTCGAGGCGGCGTCGCTCGGCGTCCTGGGCGGCGACCAGCCGGCGTCGCGACGCACGGAGCTCTTCGATCAGCCGGACGTTGCGAAGCACCAGTCCCGCCTGTCCTGCCAGATCGCGGATCAGCTTCTCCTTGGTGGGATCGATCGGGTCGTTCGCGTGCATCGACACCGTGATCGCGCCGAGCTGCTCGCCCTGGTGCCGAACCACGAACACATCACCTGTGAGGTCCTCGAGTTTGGCCGAGGAAACCGATTCCGAAGGGGTGGCAACCGGGTCGCCTCCTGCCCGATCGGACCAGCCGGTGACCGGTTGGAGCTCGCTGCCCACCATCAACCAGATCGTGACGGTCTTGGCCCCGGTGCCGGCGCCGAGGATGGACGCCATCCGGGGAAGGACGTCGTCGGTGGCATAGGACTCCGCCATCCGGTCCGAGAACTCGGTGAGCACCTCATACGGCGAGGCTCGCCGGCCGTAGACGACGCGATCGGCGATCCGCCGCGAGAGTCGGAGCAGCGGCCACGACGAGATGCCGATCCCGATCCCCGCCGTCAGCGCGGCCCCCGGCGAGTCCGCGAGCGGCCCGACGACCAGTCCGCCGACCACGAGCAGGACCACCAGGGACACGATCGTGAGGAGGAA
>JBKPRY010000364.1:0-1022 GCA_046734755.1 Actinomycetota bacterium
CGAGCTGACCGACGACGTGAACGGCTACCGGCAGGAGGGGTTCGCGGCGTTCGACCGGAACATCCACCGCGGCCGGCGGCTGTCGGCGGCGGGCGCCTACCTGCACCCGGTGAGGTCGCGCCCGAACCTCGAGGTCCGAACGCGCACGTTCGTGACGCGGATCCTGTTCGAGGGCTCGCGCGCCGTCGGGGTCGAGGCGGCGCGGGGCCGCGGCGCGCCCGAGCGGATCGACGCGGGCGAGGTCATCGTGTGCGGCGGCGCGATCAACACGCCGCAGACGCTGCAGCTCTCGGGTGTCGGCCCTGCCGACGAGCTCCGAGCGCTCGGGATCGACGTCGTGCACGACCTGCCCGGGGTCGGCGAGAACCTGCAGGATCACCTCGAGGTCTACGTGCAGCACGCGTGCACCCAGCCGGTCTCGATGGCGCCCTACCTGAAGTGGCGGTACCGGCCATGGATCGGGTTCCGCTGGCTGTTCTTCCGCTCGGGACCCGGTGCCACGAACCACTTCGAGGGCGGAGGGTTCGCGCGGAGCAACGACGACGTCCGGTACCCGAACCTGATGTTCCACTTCCTGCCGATCGCCGTCCGCTACGACGGCTCGGCGCCGGCGAGCGATCACGGCTACCAGGTGCACATCGGGCCCATGTACTCGGACGCGCGGGGTTCGGTGAAGATCACGAGCCCCGACCCCCGCGTCCATCCCGCGCTCCGCTTCAACTACCTGTCGACGGACCAGGATCGGCGCGAGTGGATCGAGGCGATCCACACGGCGCGGCGGATCCTCGGTCAGCCCGCGATGGCCCCGTTCGACGGGGGCGAGATCTCCCCCGGCCCGACCGTCCAGACCGACGAGGAGATCCTCGCGTGGGTCGCCCGCGACGCCGAGACCGCCCTGCATCCCTCCTGCACCTGCAAGATGGGCACCGACGAGACGTCGGTCGTCGACCCGGCGACGATGCGCGTCCACGGGCTCGACGGCCTCCGCGTCGTCGACGCGTCGGTCTTCCCCTACGTCACGA
>JBKPRY010000365.1:0-12781 GCA_046734755.1 Actinomycetota bacterium
CCGGCGTGGCCGATCGAGTACGGCGACATGGAGCCGTACTACACGCTGGCCGAGCAGCTGTACCAGGTCCGGGGCGCCCGGGGCGAGGACCCTACCGAACCGGCCTCGAGCGCGCCCTACCCCTTCCCGGCTCTCCCCCACGAACCCAGGATCCAACAACTGGCCGACGATCTCGCGGCCGCTGGCCTCCACCCGTTCCACGCGCCGTGCGGCGTGCTGCGCGACGAGGACGCGCCGCAGTTCAGCGTCTGCGTCCGCTGCGGCAACTGCGACGGCTTCCCGTGCCCGCTGCACGCGAAGGCCGACGCCGAGGTGATGGGGGTTCGTCCGGCGCTCGAATCACCGAACGTCACGCTGTTCACCGACGCGCCGGCGGTTCGGCTGAACACCGACCCCGAGGGCAGGTCGGTGACCGAGGTCGTGATCGAACGCGACGGCTCGACCGAGACCGTGACCGGCGACGTCGTCGTCGTCTCGTGCGGTGCCGCAAACTCGGCCAAGTTGCTGCTGGCCTCGGCGAACGACAAGCACCCGAAGGGCCTGGCCAACGGCTCGGACCAGGTCGGCCGCAACTACATGTTCCACTACAGCCAGGCGGTACTGGCCCTCTCGAAGGAGCCGAATCCGACCGTCTTCCAAAAGACCCTCGGCGTCAACGACTTCTACTTCGGGGACGACGACTACGAGTACCCGATGGGGAACATCCAGATGGTCGGCAAGTCGCAGGCCGAGATGTACAAGGGCGAGAAGCCGATCGAGACCAAGCTCGCGCCGACGTTCGCGCTCAAGGACATCGCCACCCACGCGGTGGACTTCTGGCTCTCGACCGAGGACCTGCCGCTCCCGGAGAACCGCGTGACGCTCGAGAAGGACGGCAACGTCAAGCTCGCCTACGAACCGAGCAACGAGGAGTCCGGTAAGCGCCTGTATCACAAGCTGAAGTCGATGCTGGGTCACCTGGGCTTGCACCCGGACCACCTGATCCCACGGAACGCCTACCTGAAGACGACCATCCCGGTGGCCGGCGTCGCGCACCAGGCCGGCACGTGCCGGATGGGTATCGACCCCTCGATGTCGGTCGTCGATGCGAACTGCAAGGCCCACGAGCTCGACAACCTGTACGTCGTCGACACGAGCGTCTTCCCGAGCATCGGCGCGGTGAACCCCGCCCTGACCGCCATGGCGAACGCGCTCAGGGTCGGCGACCACCTGTTGGAACGGCTCTAGTCCGTCCGTTCCGAATCACGTCAGCACGTTGACGGCCCGCGCCACCACGAGACCCAGGACCGCCAACGAGATGGCCGCCTGGACGGCCATGGCTATCTTGGCCCATGGCGCCAGCGGCATGGCGTCGGTCGGGCTGAACGCCGTGGGCCTCCGCGACGACCGGATCCTTCCCCACGGGCTCGTTCCCCCGATCGCGCGAGCCATCGTTCGGTGGCCATCACGCTCGTCTGAGCCCCCTATCCCTGGCGGAGCGCGATCCCCCACGCCCCCGACCACGATGCGCCCTGCTCGAGCCGGATCACGTCGACGCCGGACGCGAACGCGTTGGGAGGGCACGTCATCGGTTCGATCGCGACGGCCCGCCGGCGCCGGGAGGCAGGCTCGAGGGTGTCCCCCGTGTAGACCTGGAGGTAACCGAACGCCTCGTCCGCCCAGACTTCGACGCCGCGTCCGTCGGCCGACTCGAGCGGTGCGCGCGACCGGCCGTCGGACCCGCGAGCGAGACCCGTGAAGCAGGTGTCGAGCCGCGTGGCGCCGACCGGACGACCGACGGTGAAGTCGAACTCGGTCCCGACGACATCCTCCTCGCCGACCGGAAGGGCTCGGTCGTCGGTGGTCAGCCGGCGCGAGGCCGGGATCGTGAGTCGCACGTCGTCGACCCGGATCCCCATCGTCAGGTAGGGATGGAACCCGATCCCGAACGGCGCCCCCCCGGCGGAGATGTTCGTCGCGCGCGCGACGACCGCGAGCCCGTCCGAGGCCAGTCGATACTCGAGGCCCAGCTCGAGCCGCCACGGGTACGCCGGCTGGGGGTGCAGTACGCACACCAGCGCGACCGCCTCGTCGCTCCTCGACGCGAGCTGCCAGGGGAGCCAACGCACCAGCCCGTGGATCGCGTTCCCGAGCTCGGGCTCGTCGATCGCGGCCGTCCCCGGGCGGCCGTCGAACGCGTATCGCCCCCCGTCGAGACGGTTCGGCCACGGCGCCAGCACCTGCCCGCGTCCGGCCGGCGACGGCTCATCGACCGAGAAGCCGTCCAGGACATCGAGACCGCCCGCCGAATACGCCCGGAGCGTTGCGCCGACCTCGGTGATGACGGCGACGTGATCGCCGCGGCGGATCTCGTGCTGTTCGCCCGAAGGAGGGTGCGACTGCACGGCCTTGTCGCCCTCGCTCAACACCGTCAGTAGCTGCTGGGCGTGAGCTTGACCTTCCCACTGAAGAGGTATTGCACACCCGCCGTGTACAACAGGACGAACGGGATCCCGATGATCGCGACCACCAGCATCACCGTGAGCGTGTACTGCTCGGCGGACGCGTTCGAGACCGTCATGCTGAAGGCCGGGTTCGTCGACGACTTCAGGATGTTCGGGTACAGGCCGGCCGAGATCGTCGCGAGCGACAGGAAGAGCACGGCGGAGCTGCTGAAGAACGCGGCGAAGTCCCGACCGCGCCGAACCATCACGATCATCAGCACGTAGGCGATCAGCGCGGCCAGCGGGAACACGATCGTCCACACGTCGTCCGTGAACGTGTCGATCACCCCGTAGTCCGAGACGGCGATCCATACGGCGGAGATCGCCGCCGTGAGGGTGAACAGAGCGATGAACCCGGGGACCCAGCGTCGCACGCGGGCCTGCAGGTCGCCCTCCGTCTTGACGACCAGGTACAGGGCCCCGTGCATGAGCAGCATCGCGATCGTCGTTACCCCCAGGAACAGGACGAACGGCTTCAGCAGGTCGAGGAGGCTGCCGATCTGGACCTCCCCGTTCTTGTCGAGCGGTACCCCGGTGACCACGTTCCCGAAGGCCACGCCGAGTAACAGCGCAAGGCCGAACGACGAAAGGGAGAACACCGAGTCCCACAGCGCCCGCCAGCGAGAGCTCTCGCGCTTGCCGCGGAACTCGATCGCGACCGTCCGCAGGATCAGGGCGATCAGCACCAGCATCAGCGCCCAGTAGAACCCGGAGAACATCGCCGCGTACACGACCGGGAACGCCGCGAACAGCACCCCCCCACCGACGACGAGCCACACCTCGTTACCGTCCCAGATCGGGCCGATGCTGTTCAGCACGATCCGCCGTTCACGGTCCTCCTTGGCGGCGAGGGGGTGGAGCATGCCGACGCCGAGGTCGAACCCGTCCAGGACGATATAGGCGCCGATGATCGCGACGAACAGCACGAACCAGAGGTCAGCGAGCGACATGGTCCTCCAGCTCCAACTCGCCCGACGCCCGGCCCTGGCTCCGTGACCGGAACACCTCGCGGAAGGTGTTGGGCAGATCCGACACGTGAGGCTCCTCGGGTGCCTCCGGCCCGTGCTTGATCTTGCGATCCAGCAGGAACAGGAACAGCACGAGGAGCAGCGCGTACAGCAACGCGAACGTGATCAGCGACAACAGGACCTGCCCCGTGGTGAGCGTCGGCGAGACTCCGGCGTCGGTGCGCAGGACCTTCCACACGAGCCAGGGCTGGCGCCCGACCTCGGCCGTCCACCATCCGGCGATCGTCGCCACCTCGGCCAGGAACACCGTCGAGATGCAGAGCCACAACAGCCAACCCGGCATGCGTTCCCGCTTGCGGCGCCACCACACGAACCACGCCACGACCCCGATCAGCGGGAATAGGAACCCGAGGTCGATCATCACGTGGTACGCCTGAAACGCGAGGTTGACGGGCGCCCATTGGTCCTTCGGGAACTTCTCGATGCCGGGGACGGTCGCGTCGAAGCTCCCGTAGGAGAGGAAGCTGAGCAGGCACGGAACGCCGATGGCGTAGGTCTTCTCGGCGCTCTCGTCGACCCAGCCGACTACGTAGAGCGGCGCGCAAGACTTCGGTGTCCAGTTGCCCTCGATCGAAGCCAGCTTCTCCGGCTGGTTCTTCGTCACCGAGATCGCCATCTGGGCGCCGAAGACGAACACCTGCAGGATCGCCAGGACCGTGAACACCTTGATCGCGGTCGAGAAGTTCCTCCTGGCGAACTCCTGGTGACGGTTCTTCAGCAGGTACCAGGCGCTGACGGAGAGCACGAGCGCCGACCCGATGATCCACGACGCGACCCACGTGTGGAGTAATCGCGGCAGGAACGACGGCGTGTTGACCACCGATCCGAAGTTCGTCATGAACGCCTGGTTGCCCCACTCCGTCATGTGGGTCGTGAACCCCTGCGGGGTCTGCATCCAGGAGTTGGCCATTAGGATCCACAGCGCACTGAAGTGCGCCCCGAAGACCACGAGGACCGTGGCCAGCAGCCACATCCTGGGCCCGAGCCGGTCGCCGCCGAACAGCATGAGGCCGAGGAACCCGCCCTCCAGGGCGAACGCGAACACGCCCTCGGCGGCGAGCAGGCTCCCGAACACGTTGCCTACGAACCGGGAGTACTGCGACCAGTTCATCCCGAACGCGAACTCCTGGACGAGGCCGGTCGCGATGCCCAACGCGAACACGAGCCCGTAGACCTTCACCCAGAAGACCGAGGACTGTCGCCAGACGGGATCGCCGGTGCGGACGTGCTTCCAGGCCATCCAGACCAGGAGGATCCCGAGCCCCATCGAGATCGGCGGGAAGATGAAATGGAAACTCGCGGTCAGCGCGAACTGGAGCCGGGACAGGAACTCCGGGTTCACGTGGCTGCCTCTCCCCCTGTCTCGCCAACGCGCGTGCCTGCCGGGATCTCACCGCCCCATGCGCTGCGGAACATCACGCCGATGGGATGATTCCGGGCTTCCCGGCGGACGCTACAGTGCGGCCTTCGCGGGTCCGACGGGAGGAGTCATGGCTCAGAGGGACACCCACGTGATCGCTCGGGTCGAGAGCTGGCTCGAAGGCGAAGTCATCCAGCCTATGGAGGACTTCGAAGACCCCAAACAGGAATGGCGTCGACTGTTCTCGGAGCTCTTCGGCACGTTCTTCCTCGTGCTCGTCGCGGCCGGAGGGGGGATGATGGGTCAAGCCTTCCCCGACACCATCAGTCGCACGGCCGCGGTCGTCGCGCCGGGTCTGATGGTGATGGCGATCATCCTGTTCATGGGCAAGGTTTCCGGCGCCCACCTCAACCCGGCGGTCAGCCTCGCCTTCGCCCTCCGTCGAGACTTCCCATGGCGAAGGGTCCCGGGGTACATCGTCGTGCAGCTCGCCGGGGCCGCGCTGGCCGCCTGGTTCCTCCAGTCCGTGATCCACGTATCGGCGACGTACGGCTCCAACTATCCCGCGGCCGGTTATTCCTCCTTCGACGCCTTCCTGATGGAGTCGGTGCTCACGCTCGGCTTGGTGAGCGTGATCCTGGGGACGGCGTCCGGTGCGCAGAACATCGGGGTGTTTGGCGCCATCGGCGTCGGCGCATACATCGCCCTCGCGGGCCTGTGGGGGAGCCCGATCTCCGGCACCTCCATGAATCCCGCACGAACCTTCGGCCCGGACCTCGTCGGGGCGAACTTCACCGATTACTGGGTCTATGTGGCAGGACCACTGTTCGGCGCGCTGCTGGCCGTTGCGGCGGCGTTCGTCCTTCGCGGTCGTGGGGGTGGGCAAGCCGGATCCGGCGCAGCACAAGGAGCCCTGCACACGGAGGTCGAGAGCCCCGACAAGCGATGACTCCGCGTCGTGGCAGCGGGGTGCAAGGGCCCACCTCGTTTCGGGGCGAGTGGAGTACGTTGCGACAGGAAAGGTCACCGGTGACACAACCGACGAACGACCGTACGAGCAGCCCGCCGAAGGGCTCCGTGGCCCTGGGCGATCGCGCTCGGGCTACGGCCCAGGTGGACCACCCGACCCCTCGGGAACGCACCGCCCGCGGTAAGGCGGCTCGGGCAAAGGTTCCTCGTTCGAGCCACGCGGGCTGGGATCCGCCTACGGACCGCAGGGAGCCGGTGGACCTGCTGGAGGAGCAGGCGGCGTCGCGGGTCCCCGAGCTCGTGCCGGTCCGGTACGGCAGGATGCTTGCCTCGCCCTTCGCGTTCTATCGGGGAGCGGCCTACCTCATGGCCGCGGACCTCGCCGCCACACCGCGATCGGGTATCAACGTTCAGGCCTGCGGCGACGCGCACCTGTCGAACTTCGGCCTGTTCGGGTCCCCCGAGCGGGAGTTGCTATTCGACATCAACGATTTCGACGAGACCCTCCCCGGCCCCTGGGAGTGGGACATCAAGCGCCTTGCGGCAAGCCTCGCGGTGGCCGGGCGGAACAACGGGTTTTCGGAGGCCGAGCGCCGCGATGTGATCACGACCTCGGTCGGCGACTACCGGATGGCGATGCGAGAGTTCGCGTCGATGCGCAACCTGGACGTCTGGTACTCACGCCTCCAGGTGCAGGAAGGGCTGCCGCGGCTCCAGGGACTGCTCAGCAAGAAGGGCCTCAAGGAGGCCGAACGCCTCGTCGAGAAGGCTCACACGAAGGACAGCATCCAGGCGTTCGACAAGCTGACCCACGTCGTGGACGGGGAGCCGCGGATCGTGAGCGATCCGCCCCTCATCGTGCCCATCGAGGAGATGCTGACGGCCGACCAGGCCGCGGCGCTCGTGGAGAGCTTCCACGAGTTTCTGCGCATCTACCGTCGGAGCCTCCTCGGGGATCGCCGACACCTCCTCGAGGGCTTCCGCTTCGTCCACATGGCGCGCAAGGTGGTCGGCGTCGGCAGCGTCGGCACCCGGGCGTGGATCATCCTCATGCTCGGTCGCGATGACGGCGATCCGCTGTTCCTCCAGGCCAAGGAGGCTCAGGACTCGGTGCTCGCTCCCTTCGTCGGCAAGAGCCGATTCGCCAATCAGGGTCAGCGAGTGGTGGAGGGCCAGCGGCTGATGCAGGCCGCGAGCGACATCTTCCTCGGATGGGAACGGGCCGAAGGCCTGTCCGGTGGCAAGCGCGACTTCTACATCCGGCAGCTCCGCGACTGGAAGGGTTCGTGGCTACCGGAGGCCATGAACCCACGCGTGATGAACGTCTACGGAAGGATGTGTGCTCGGACGCTGGCTCGCGCCCACGCGCGGTCGGGCGACCGGATCGCCATCGCCTCCTACCTGGGTGCCTCGGATGTGTTCGATCGCTCGATCACGGAGTTCGCCGAGGCCTACGCCGATCAGAACGAGCGGGACTATCAGGCGCTCAAGGACGCAGCCGCGAGCGGGCGGGTCGTCGCGAAGATGGGAGTCTGAGCAGGCGATCGGACTGGCGCCGGTTCGGGGGAACGATCCCCCACCGCATCACGACGCGATGCCGGATGCGCCGGAGGATGTGTCCTGGCGTTGGTACTCGGCCAAGAGCCGCCGCTCGTCCTCCTTGCTCGGGAACGCGAAGAAGACGAGCGCCGCGCCGAGACCGACGGCGACGATGCCCGCGATGTACGCCCACTGATCGCCCGAAAGGAAGGATGCCTTCGCCGCCGTCGTGATCTGGTCCGCGTATTTCGGGTACTGCTGGGCGATGGCCTCGGCACCCGCGAACGACTTGGTGAGCTGCGCCTCGACGCTGTTGGACACCTTGTGGGCGTCCGGCGATGCGGCGATCGCCGCCGTGAAGGACGCCGCGTAGCCAGCCGCCAACAGGGCCCCGAAGATCGACTGCATGATCGCGCCGCCGAGATCGCGCTGGAGATCGGCCGTCCCCGACGCCATGCCGGCCCGGTGGACCGGGACCGAGCTGGTGAGCGAGTGCGATGCCGGGGTCCCCGCGAAACCGACGCCGATGCCGATGAGCGCGTAGCCGAGCCCGACCTCCCAATAGGGGCTCCCCTGGTCCCACAGGAGGAGCATCGTGAGAAACCCGAGCATGCAGAACGCGTACCCCGTAAGCAGCGTGAAGCGCGCCCCTCTCGCCTCGACGACCTTGGCCGAGCGCGGGGCGACGACCACCATCAAGAACGCCGCAGGCAGGATGGCGACGCCCGCGTCGAGGGTCGAGTAGGCGAGCACGTCCTGCAGGAACTGCTGTCCGACGAACATGGCCCCCATCAGGGAGCCGAACACGATGATCCCGGCACACGCGGCGACCCAGAAGACGCGCCGGCCGGCGACGTGCAGGTCATACAGTGGGTTGGCGGCTCGCCGCTGCCGGATCACGAACCCGATCCCGGAGGCGAGGGCGACGATGGCGAGGCCGGCCACGAGGGTTCCCTCGTTCGGCACGGCGGCGAAGTTGATCCCGAGGATCAACGCACCGACGAGCAGCGCCGACAGGACGCCACCGAGATTGTCGACCGGCTCGGTCCCCTCGTTCACGTGTGCGGGGACCACCCGGAGGGCGAGGACCAGCGCCACGACCGCGAGCGGCAACGTGATCAGGAAGACCGACCCCCACCAGAAGTGCTCGAGGAGCAGGCCCGAGAACAACGGCCCCAGCGCCGCCACGGCACCCCCGATCCCCGACCACAGCGCGATCGACGCCGTCCGTTGGGGGCCCGACCAGAGCGCGGTGATCAGCGCGAGGGTCGTCGGGAACGCCATCCCGGCGGACAGCCCGCCGCCGAGGCGGGCGACGAACAACACGGAGTCGCTCGGGGCGTACGCCGCGAGCAGGGCGAACGGGATCGCCAACGCTGTCCCCAGGACGAGCATGAGCTTGCGTCCGTACCGGTCGCCGAGCGCACCGAGCCACAGCACGGAGGCGGCGAGCCCGAGCGAATACCCCACGGCGATCAGGTTCAACGTCGTTTGGGACGAGTCGAACGCCGCCCCGATCGATGGGAGCGCGACGTTCGCCACGGCCAGGTTCAGGTTCGCAACCGCTGCAACCAGGATCAGGGTGGCGAGGACGATCCCGGCACGCGCAGGGCCGCCGGCAGCTTCCATGGGCGAGCCGCTGGTCCCCGAGCCCTGTTCCCTCATCGGCGAGGCCTCCTGCCTTGACAAGCGCATCCTCCAGTCTCAGCACGCGGGCCGCATCGTTCGGAACGGGTGAAGCCATGACGCGGTTCGTGAGATAGTTCGAGACCCTGAGGTGGTCGGCCCCGGGGACGGCGGGAGCTGAAGGAGGAGACGGATGAGCATCGGTCCGGTGGAGTACATGATCGTCGCGTTCCCGGGCAACAAGTTCAAGGGCGAAATCGTCCCGGCCCTCAAGGAGTTGGTCGAGGCCGGCACGATCCGGATCATCGATCTCGCGTTCGTCATGAAAGATGCCGACGGCGCCGTCGGAACCGCGGAGCTCGCCGACCTGGACTCGGACGTCTACAAGGCGTTCGACGCGCTGTCGCCCGAGACGATGGGCCTGCTCAACCAGGACGACCTGGCGGCCGCGGGCGAGGAGCTCGACCCGAACTCGTCGGCGGCGCTCCTCGTGTGGGAGGACGTCTGGGCGACGAAGTTGCGTGACGCGATCGTGAACGCGAATGGCGAGCTCCTCGATCTCGAGCGGGTGCCGTACGAGGTCGTGCAGGCGGCGGTCGACTTCGCCGAGGCCAACCAGTAGTCGAGAGTCAAGCCCAGTAATCGGAGAAAGGAGAGCCATCATGATGCGCAGAGGTCCAGGTCTGGTCGGGATGGCGGCACGGACGGCGGTGGTCGCAGGCACGGCGACCGCGGTGTCGGGCAGGGTAGCCCGTCGCCAGGCGAACAGGTACGCCGATCAGGACGCCCAGTACGTGCAGCAGCAGACGGCCGCCGCGACGCAGGGCGCCTACAGCGCTCCGGCCCCGGTGGAGGAGGACGCGACAACGCAGATCCAGAAGCTCGCCCAGCTCCACGACTCGGGTGCGCTCTCCGACGAGGAGTTCGCGGCCGCGAAGGCGAAGATCCTGGGGATCTGATCAGGCAATCGCCGGGGCAGGCCTCCCGTCTCGGTTCGGATCCGGGCGATGGATCAGGCGGTCACGTCGCGCCCATGGGCCGTGAGCGCCCAGATCACGGTGATGTCGATCGCGATGATCGCGATCGCCGAGATGGGCGCGTACGGCAGCCAGGCGAACGCGGCGACGGCGCTGAGGATGGCGATGATCACACCGACCGTCCGACCCCACACGGCCCCGCGGAAGATCGCGAAGCCGGCGAAGAAGACGATGATCCCTCCGATCAGGTGGATCCACCCCCACGCGTCGCTCGAGAACTTGAACACGTAGTTCTCGGTGACCGCGTAGGAATCGGGATCGACGACCTCCGCGAGGCCCGCGATCGCGTGGAACAGGCCCACGATGATCAGCATGAGCCCGGCGAACGTCGCCCACCCCGCGGCCCAGTAGCTCGGTTGCCGTTCGGACTGCATGGTTCCCTCCCCCTCGTCGAACATCGGCCGATACGTTTGCGAACCGAGTCGAAGTCTCACGCGACGATCGCGCGAATCGAGCCCCGCGATCGAACGACCACATCAGGGTTCGACTAGATCCCCAGGATCTGCTTCTTCTTCGCCTGGAACTCCTCCTCGGTGAGGAGGCCCTGGTCCTTCATGGTCGCGAGCTGCTGGATCTGCGCCATGTCGTCCTGCGGCGCCGGGGCCGCGGCGGGTGGCGGAGCCGCCTGGGGCTCGGGCTGCGAGGCGGCCATCCTTCTCGACGTGCGCCGAGAGGTACGCCGCGCGACCCTGCGTGCTGGCATCATCCGCGTTCCTCCTTCGTGAGCTTCGGCTACGTACCCTGGCCCGACGCGGCGAGCGCCTCGGCCTCTTCCGCGGAGATCAGTCCGATCTCGATGAGATCGAGTGGGCTGATGAAGTGTCCAGCGATGGGGAAGCCGCCGGCGCGCACGATCGCGTCCCGCAGCCCGATCGCCCACCGATGCTCGAGCAGGATGAGCGCGGCCGCGGCGTCGTGGGGAAGTTCGTCCAACACGTCCCACGCCTCTTCCTCGTCGAACACGTCGACGCCGTCCGACGCGGCCGCCGCGCCAGCGATCGCTCCGGCCTCCATGCCCTCCTCGCCGCCCGCGCCCAGACCGAGGAGTCCGCCCACGAGGGCGCCGAACTCCTCCGCCTCGTCCTTCGAGAGCTGGCTGCCCTTCAACGCCGCCACCTCACCTTCGGCATCCTTGAAGACGACGAGCGCGTCGATCACGCGCACCGTGTCGTTCTCGCGGAGCCGTTCGAGCTCGTCGATGATCTCGCCGTGGAAGTCGGGCTTGTCGAACCCGAGGGCCAGCAGCTGGACCGGTCCGATCGTCATGTCGTCCTCCTTTCCGTGCCACCCGAGAAGAACTCGAGTGCGGTCTTGGTCTTCGTCTGCTGCTCACCGGAGAGGTCCACGCCCCTGCTGAGCAGGAAGGCCCTCGCCTCCGCCGCCACCTGGAACGCCTCCTCGGGCCGAGCCTTGGTCGACAGCTCGACGATCTGCGACCCGTCGGGATACATCCACAGCTCGCCGACCAGCTTGCGGCCGAAACCCTCCGGCGTGACCTTGATCTTGATGATCGGGATCGGGCCCAGCGTGGAGAGCGTGTCGAGCTCGATCCCGTCCGGTGCGTGCGCCTCGTAGAACGCGCGCTGCTGCTTCGAGAAGAGCTTCCGGATCGGCAGGTCGCCGCCGGCTGCCTGACGGATCGCCGCGTTGTCCGCGACTCCCTTGAACGACGCGGAGCACACGAACCCCCCGGGCATCGCGTCCACCTCGACGTTGAAGGTCTCCATGGCACGAAGGTCGTTCGGCAGGTCGCCGGGGACCACCGGCCGGAGCTTCACCACCGTGTCGCCCTGTTCGTTCTGGCGGCGCCGCGCCCGTACGACCACCCCCGCCGCGTTCAGTGCCAGGTCGGGCGTGTCGAAGAAGAACACCTGGCGCAACTGGGAGTCGAGCGGGTCGACCCCGAGCGCGCGGGCTGCGTCGGCTCGGGCGCTCTCGTGGATCGTGAGCTTGAGCTCGACGCTGTCCGCGCCGCGGACAAGCTCCATCATCTCGAGCAGGTCTTGGTCCGACAGCGCGCTCGTGGTTTCGGCGACCATCCATACCCCTCATCCGATGGCGGGGAAGAACGCCCCACCCCACCTTGGTCCCGCGGGATCGGTCCGTCGTCGTCCGATAGGGATGATTCGCAGGACGTTCGTCGTCCGGACGCATCGTGCTCGGGCGACCCCGGATCGCGCGTCCGATGGCCATCCGGCGTTGCGCTCACGAGGAACACGACGACGCCGGAGGGGCTACGCTGTCTCGCCTATGGGGGGTGGGGCGGTGCGAGCGGTGCGACGGCCCCCGCGCAAGCGTGCCCAGGAGCCCGGCGCGGCGATGCCGCCCGTGCTCGATATCACGGAGGCCAAGCTCTTCCGACCGCCCGTCCGACCGGGGATCGTGCGGCGCAACACCCTCGTCGAACGTCTGCGCAACGCCGAGATGGCCTCCGTGGTGGCGATCACGGCACCCGCCGGGTACGGCAAGACGACCCTGCTCGCGGAGTGGGCCGAGCGCGACTGGCGCCCGTTCGCGTGGGTCTCGGTGGACGAGGCCGACGGCGATCCGGTTGTGTTCCTGGGACACGTCGCGGTCGCGCTCGATCGGATCGAGCCGATCGAGCCGAGCGTGCTCGAGTCCATCGCTTCGCCGACGGGAGGCGGCTCCTCCCGGGTGCTTTCGCGTCTGTGTTCGGCGCTCGCCACGCGGACGCGGCCGTTCGTGCTCGTCCTGGACGATCTCGATCGCCTGGCGGAG
>JBKPRY010000366.1:0-4800 GCA_046734755.1 Actinomycetota bacterium
TCGGTGATGTCGTCGGCCGGCACGTAGATCGCCTGGAGCGACGTGATCGAACGACCCTTCGTCGAGGTGATCCGCTCCTGCAGGTCGCCCATCTCGTCGGCGAGCGTGGGCTGGTAGCCGACGGCGCTCGGCATCCGGCCCAGCAGCGTCGAGACCTCCGACCCCGCCTGTGTGAACCGGAAGATGTTGTCGACGAACAGCAGCACATCCTTGTGCTCCACGTCGCGGAAGTACTCCGCCATCGTGAGCGCCGACAGCGCCACCCGGAGCCGGACTCCCGGCGGCTCGTCCATCTGGCCGAACACGAGCGCCGTGTTCTTGATGACGCCGGACTCGGTCATCTCCAGGAACAGGTCGTTGCCCTCGCGGGTGCGCTCGCCGACCCCGGCGAACACCGAGACGCCGCCGTGCTCCTGCGCCTGACGGCGGATCATCTCCTGGATGATCACGGTCTTCCCGACCCCGGCGCCCCCGAACATCCCGATCTTGCCGCCCTGCACGTAGGGCTCGAGCAGGTCGATGACCTTGATGCCGGTCTCGAGCATCACCTGCTTGGGCTCGAGTTCATCGAAGGGTGGCGGCTGGCGGTGGATCGGCCAACGGTCGGCCGCGTGGATCTGGTCCGGCGAGGTATCGAGTGGCTCGCCGAGCACGTTGTACACGTGCCCGAGGACGCCATCCCCTACCGGCACGCTGATCGGGGAGCCGGTGTTCTCCACTTGAGAGCCGCGGACCATGCCGTCGGTCGGCTTCAGGGCGATGGTCCGTACCATCCCGTCACCGATGTGCTGGGCCACCTCGCAGGTGATCGAGCGCGTCTCTCCTTCCAGGTTCACGTCGATCCGCAACGCGGTGTGGATCTCGGGCAGTCCGTCGGGTGGGAACTCGACGTCGACCACCGGGCCGATCACCCGGGCCACCCGGCCGTGTGCAAGCTCTTGCTCAACCATCGCTCACTCCTTCGAGGCCAGGGCCTCCGCCCCGCCCACGATCTCCATGATCTCTGTCGTGATCTCGTCCTGGCGGGCGCGGTTGGCCTGCCGGGTGAGCACCTTGATGAGCTCGTCCGCGTTGTCGGTCGCGGCCGCCATCGCCCGCTGACGGGCGGCGTTCTCCGAGGCGGCGGACTCGAGCAGCGCGAAGTAGATCTTCGTGATGACGTACTGCGGGAGCAGGTCGTCCAGGATCTCGGCCGGCTCGGGCTCGAAGATGTATTCCGGGCTCGGCTCGCTCGGGACGTCCGCGACGACCTCCTCCGGCGCGATCGGCAGGAACCGCTTGTCCGTGGCTCGGAACGTGAACGCCGAGCGGAAGTCCGTGTAGACCGTGTGCAGCTCGTCGATGCGCCCGGAGCCGAAGTCCTCGATCATCCGGGTCCCGATCTCCTCGGCGGCGTCATAGCGCGGCACCTCGGAGAACCCCGACCACGACGCCTCGGGCGTCACGCCTCGGAACCGGAAGTACCCGATCGCCTTCTTCCCCGTCAGGTACAGGACCGGTTCGAGCCCCCGGGATCGCACGCGGCGGAGCAGGCCCTCGGCGCGCTTGAGCAGGTTCGCGTTGAACGCGCCGGCCAGGCCGCGGTCGCTGGTCATGACGAGCACGCCGGCGCGCGAGGGGGCCTCGCGCTCCTCGAGCAGCGGGTGGACCATCGAGCCGGTCTGGCGGGCCACGTCCTCCATCGCGGCGGTGAGCAGGTCCGCGTAGGGCCGCGCCTCCATCACGCGCTGCTGCGCCTTCACGATCCGTGACGCGGCGATCAGCTCCATCGCGCGGGTGATCTTCATCGTCGACTGGACCGAGCGGATCCGCCGGCGGACGACGCGGAGCTGGGCGCCCATGGAGCGCTAGCCGCCCGAGCCCGGGGGCTCGTCCTCGTCGTCGTCCTCGTCGTCGGCCGAGGAGAGGCGATCCCACCCGACGTCCGGCTTGACCGGGTCCCTCGGCGCGCCCTGACCCACGCCGGCCTCACTCCCGGCGCCCGCGTCCGATGACACGAAGGTCTGCCTGAAGTCCTCGAGCGCATCCTTGAGCGTGGCCTCGGCCGCGTCCGAGAGCTCACCCGAGTCCCGGATCTCATCCAAGACGTTGGTCCGGGCGGAGAGCTGCTCGATGAACTCGTCGACGAACCGCTTGGCGTCCTCGACCGGCAGGGCGTCCAGGTACCCGCCGGTGCCCACCCAGATGGCGGCGACCTGCCGCTCGACCGGCACGGGCCGGTACTGCGGCTGCTTGAGGATCTCGACGACGCGGGCACCGCGGGCGAGCTGCTTCTGCGACTCCTTGTCCAGCTCGGAGCCGAACTGCGCGAACGCCTCGAGCGCCCGGTACTGCGCCATCGCGATGCGCAGGGTCCCGGCGATCTTCTTCATCGCCTTGATCTGGGCGTTCCCACCCACGCGCGAGACGGAGGTGCCGACGTTGATGGCGGGGCGCACGCCGGCGAAGAACAGGTCGGGCTCGAGGTAGATCTGACCGTCGGTGATCGAGATCACGTTGGTCGGGATGTAGGCGGAGATGTCGTTGCCCTTGGTCTCGATGATCGGCAGGGCCGTGAGCGACCCCGCGCCCAGCCGGTCCGAGAGCTTGGCCGCGCGCTCGAGCAGCCGGGAGTGGAGGTAGAAGACGTCCCCGGGGTACGCCTCGCGACCCGGCGGCCGTCGGAGCAGCAGGGAGAGCGTCCGATAGGCGGTCGCCTGCTTGGACAGATCGTCGTAGACGGCGAGCGCGTGTCTGCCCTCGTACATCCAGTACGCGCCCAGGGCCGCTCCCGAGTACGGAGCGATGTACTGGAACGGCGTGGGGTCCGACGCCGATGCGTTCACGACCACCGTGTACTCGAGCGCGCCGTTGTCACTCAGCGTCTCGACGACCTCGGCCACGGTGGAGGCCTTCTGGCCCACCGCGACGTAGATGCAGCGGACCTGTTTCTTCGGATCGCCGCTGGCCCAGTTGTCGCGCTGGGCGATGATCGCGTCGATCGCGACGGCGGTCTTGCCGGTCTGACGGTCGCCGATGATCAGCTCGCGCTGACCACGCCCGATCGGCGTCATCGCGTCGATCGCCGTGATGCCGGTCTGCAGCGGCTCCTTCACCGGCTGGCGGTCGACGACGTTGGCCGCCTGGATCTCGAGCACCCGGGTGTCCTCGGCGTGGATCGGGCCCTTCCCGTCCAAGGGGACGCCGAGGGGATCGATCACGCGGCCCATGAAGCCGTCGCCCACCGGGATCGACAGGATCCTCCCGGTCTGCTTGACGAGGTCGCCCTCCTCGATCTGCGCGGATTCGCCCAGGATGATGCAGCCGATCTCGTCCTCGTCGAGGTTGAACGCGAGCCCGAGGACCCCGCCGGGGAACTCGAGCAGCTCGTTGGCCATGGCGCCGGGGAGCCCCTTCACGCGCGCGATGCCGTCCCCGGCTTCGACCACGCGACCGACCTCTTCGCGCTCGACCGCGGGGCTGAAGCTCTCCACGTTCTTGCGGAGGGCCTCGGCGATGTCCTTCGGATCGAAGTTCAGCTCGTCCACTGCCATCGGGTTCACCCGCTCCTTGTGGTCGTGCCGGTCAGTTGCTCCCGCGCCTCACGCAGGCGCGAGCGCACGGACCCGTCGAAGATCTCGTCGCCGACCCTGGCCACGACGCCACCGACCACGCTCGGATCGACGATCACCCTGACCTCGATCGGCCGTCCCGTGGCCCTGGAGAGCGCGCCGGCCAGCCTCTTGGCTCGGGCGTCGCCGAGCGGGACCGCGGAGCGGACCTCGGCGACCGCCCGCTCGCGAGTGGCCGCGACGACCTCGGCGAGCGCCTCGACGATACGGCCGATCTCCCGGGCTCGCCCCTGCTCGACGAGGAACCCGAGCAGGTTGACGGCGAGCGGGTTGGCGCGCTCGCGGAGCGTGTCCTCTATCAGCTGCCGCTTGTTCTCGATCGGCAGGGAGGGATCCAGGAGCGCATCCCGGACGCGCGTCTCCCGTTCGAGCAGCTCGGCGAACGCGAAGAGCCGCCGCTCGACCGCGTCGAGTTCACCCTCCGCGTCCGCCACGCGAAACAGCGCCTCCGCGTAGCTGCGAACGATCGCGTCCTTGTCCGCCACGTCAATGCTTCCCGTTCGCCTCGACGCCCTTGGACACCTGGTCGATGTACTCGTCGATCAGCCGCTGATGCGCCGTGGCATCCAACGAAGCCCCCACGACGCGCCCCGCGAGCTCGACCGCGATCTCGCCGATCTCGCCCCGAAGCTCCTGGAAGACCCGGTCCCGCTCGGCCCGGATCTCGTCCTGGGCCTTCGCGACGGTGGCGGCGGCCTCGCGCTCGGCCCGCGACTGGATCTCGGCGCGAAGCCGCTCGGCCGTCGTCCTTGCCTCCTCGATGATGCCGTTCGACTCCTGGCGGGCCTTGGCGAGCTGCTCCCGGTACTCGGCGAGCTCCCGTTCGGCCTGCGTGCGGGTCTGTTCGGCGCGCTCGAGGTCGCCCTGGATCTTGTCGCGTCGCTCCTCGAGGAGCTTGCCGATGCGGGGGAGCACCCATTTCCACATGAAGAAGAACAGGACGGCGAACGCCAGCGCCCCGACGAGCAATTCCTCCCAATGGGGGTACAGGTCCTTCACGTCATTGGCCGGCTCCGGCTCGGCCTGGGCGAGGAACCAAAAGATCGTGGCCAGCACGTCGGCTCCCTCCCTAGATGATGAACGAGAACGCGATGCCGAACAGCGCGAGGGCCTCGATCAACCCGATGCCGATGAACATCGTCGCTCGGACCTGGCCCGCGTATTCGGGCTGGCGCGCCATGGCCTCGAC
>JBKPRY010000367.1:0-30325 GCA_046734755.1 Actinomycetota bacterium
CGCGACCGAACAGGACGTTGCGCGCCGACCCCTCGGGGCGATCGGGCCCCAGCGTCACGTCGATCGGCCGGACGATGCCGACGACCTCGCCCTCTACGTACCACTCGGGCCACGGGATGACGAGCGCGCCCTCGCTCGAGACCAGCCGGCCGGTCCCCTCGCCGATCGGCTCGAGCACGCCCCGGACCGCGTTCACCCCGACCAGGCCCGCCGCATAGCGCGACCGCGGGGCCGAACGGATCTCCTCGGGTGTCCCGATCTGCGTCACGCGTCCGTCCTCGAGCAGGACGAGGCGGTCGGCGAGGATCGACGCCTCGACCGGATCGTGCGTCACGATGATCCGGACGCCCGGGAAGCTCGCGAGCTCCTCCCGAACCAGCTCCCGGACCCGCATACGCGCCGCAACGTCGAGCGCGGAGAGCGGCTCGTCCAGGAGCAGGAGCGCGGGTTCCACGATCAGGGCGCGGGCGAGTGCCACCCGTTGCGCCTCGCCGCCCGACAGGTCGCGCGGGTGGGCGCCGGCGCGGTTCGCGAGGCCGAGGCGGGCGAGCAGCTCGGACGCGCGTTGTCGGGCTTCCGGTTTGGGCACGCCGCGCGCTCGAAGCGGGAAGGCCGCGTTCTCCATCGCGGACAGGTGCGGGAACAGCAAGAGATCCTGGAAGACCACGCCGATCGGCCGACGCTCGGGCTGGACATGGACGTCGTTCGCCGGATCGTCGAGCACCGCCTCGTCGAGCGCGATCGCTCCCTCGACCGGAGGCGCCAGACCGGCGATCGTCGAGACCAGGGTGGACTTGCCCGAGCCGTTCGGCCCGAGGAGCGCGACCGTCCGACCGGCCTCGGCCTCGAACGCCGCCCGAACCTCGAAGGCCCCGCGCCGGCAGGTGACGTCGACCGCGAGCGTCATCGGAGGAACCGTCCCCGGAGCCCCAGGATCACGGCGAACGCGAGGAAGATCAGGAGCATCGAGACGGCGAACGCGGCATCGGTGTCGGTCTGCAACTGCTCGAAGACGGCGAGCGGGAGCGTCTGGGTTCGCCCCTGAAGGTTCCCCGCGAACGTGATCGTCGCCCCGAACTCACCGAGCGCCCTCGCCCACGACAGGACGAGCGCGGCCGCGATCTGCGGTCCGAGGAGAGGCACGGTGACCCGCCGCAGCACGTACCAACGCGATGCGCCGAGCGTCGATGCCGCGTCTTCCAGCCGCTCGTCGAGGCCGCGCAGGCCCGCTTCGAGGGCGAGCACCGCGAGGGGGAACGAGACGAAGGTCGCCGCGAGCACCGCCGCGGCGGTCGTGAACGTGAGTTGGATGCCGAACCAGTCGTACAGCCACGACCCGACCAATCCGCTCCGCCGGCCGAACGCGGCGAGCAGGCCGACGCCCGCGACCACCGGCGGCATGACCAGCGGGAGAACGACGATGGCGCGGACGAGGGTCTTGCCCGGGAAGGTGGTGCGCACCAGCACCCACGCGAGCGGGAACCCGAGGACGAACGAGATCGCCGCCGCGGTGGTGGCGACGATGAGCGAGAGTCGTAGGGCGGTGAGCGCGGTCTCGTTCGTGAGGATCTCGGCGATCCGGGACCACGGCGTCCGCACCACCAGACCCAACAGGGGCAGCGCGACCAGGGCGACGCCGAGCGCCGCCAGGACGACGAAGCCGGCCGGGATCCGCCCCCTACGGAGGGGGGAGGAAGCCGTACTCGGCCAGCGTCTGCTGTCCGTCGCCAAGGACGAAGTCGACGAAGCCCTTCGCGAGGTCGGCCTCCTGGGTTCCGTTCACGACCGCGATCGGATAGGTCGCGGTGACGTTCACTTCGGCGGAGATCGGGATGAGCGTGACCCGGTCCGAGACGGCGGGCGTGACGTCGGTGACGTAGCCGATGCCCGCATCCGCGTCACCGGCGATCAGCTTGGTGATGACGGCCTTCACGTCCTCCTCGTTCGAGACGACGTTCGCGAGCGCCGCCTTGGAGATCCCCGCGTTCTCGAAGATCTCGCGAGCGTAGTCACCCGCGGGCACACCTTCGGCCGCCAGGACGAGCTGCACGCCGTCCTCGGTGAGGTCGTTCAGGTTCTCGATGCCGGCCGGGTTCTCGGCCGGCACGATGATCGCGAGCCGGTTCTGTGCGAAGTCCGCCCGGCCGGTCACGCCCGGCCCATCGTCTTGCACCGAGTCCATCCAGGTCGGGCTTGCCGAGGCGAAGACGTCCACGGGTGCTCCCTCGTCGATCTGGCCCGCGAGCCCGTCCGAGGGCCCGAAGTTGAAGACCACCGTGGAGCCCGGGTTCGCCTGCTCGAACGCCTTCCCGATCTCGGTGAACGCATCGGTGAGCGACGATGCCGCGGAGACCGTCAGGTCGCCCCCCTCCTGCGCCGATCCGGTGTTGCCGCTGTCGGCGTTCGGTCGGTCGTCGGAACACGCCGCGGCGATCAGCGAGCAAAGCGCCACCGCGACCGCGAGGCGCTTCACTCGTCCACCTCGAGCATGACGTTGGTGGCCTTCACGGTGGCGACGGCCTTCATCCCGGGTCGAAGGCCCATCTCGTCGACCGCCTCCCTCGTCACGAACGCGAGGATCCGGTGCGGGCCCGCGAGGATCTCGACCGTCGCCGCCAGCTTGTCGCGCTTGATCTCCGTCACCGTCCCCGGGAACCGGTTCCGGACGCTTGCGGAGGTGATCTTCGGTCGTTCCCTGCCCTCGGCGAGCAGGCGGGCCACCTCGACGGCCGCGACCCGGCGCTGGCCACCCGCGGTACGGGTCGTGCTGAGCTTCCCCTCCCGCTCCCAGCGTCGCAGCGTCTCCACGCGGACGCCGAGCATCGATGCGGCCTCGCCGATCCGGTAGGACGCCTCCGCCATGCGGGCGAGTCTACCGGGTTCCGGGGCATTCGTCGCCAGGGATAGCTGGTGATGAGCTACGATAAGCCGGAGGCTGGCGGAACCGAGCTCAGACTGCGAAGCGGACGTGGAGGATGTCGCCCTCGCGGACCTCGTAGTCCTTGCCCTCGACCCGTACCTTGCCCTGCTGCTTGGCGGCCTCCATGGAGCCGGCCGCGACCAGCTCGTCGTACGAGATCACCTCGGCGCGGATGAACCCGCGTTCGAGATCGGTGTGGATCACGCCCGCGGCCTCGGGCGCCTTCGCCCCGCTGCGGACCTCCCATGCGCGGGTCTCGTCGTCCCCCGTCGTGAGGAACGTGATCAGGTCGATCGCTCGGTAGCCCGCTCGGATCACGGTCTCGAGCCCGGGTTCGCGCACCCCGAACTCGTCCAGGAGCGCCCGGGCCTCCGAGGGGTCCATCTCCGCCGTCTCGGCCTCGATCGATGCATACACGCCGACCGTTCCCTCGGGCAGACCCTCCGGGACGTCGGTGCCCTCCTCGAGGTTCGCGACGACGATCGACGGCTTGATCGTGAGCGGTGCGATCGGCTTGAGCCCGCGCCGATGCTCTTCGGAGAGCCCGGCGTCCGAGAGCGGGATCTCCGCCTGCAGGGCGGCGGTCGCGGTGGCCAGCGCCTCCACCTCGGGCGTCCTCTTGCCCCGCGCTCGCTTCTCCGCCTTCTCCAACGCCGGTTCGATCACGGCCTGATCGGCGAGGAGCAGGTCGGCGCGGACCTCCGCGACCTCGGACACCGGCTTCGCATCGGGCCCGAAGCACCGTAGGACGATCGCGAGCGCGTCCGCCTCGCGCAGCTTCGCGATCCCGTGCGCGGAGGCGGTCCCGCCCGGGACGTCGACGAACCCGACCTGCGCGTACACCGTCTTGCGCGAGCGCTCCATCTCGGTCAGGACGTCGACGCGGGGGTCGGGGACGGGCACCAGGGCGTGGTTGGCCCGCCCTCCGTGACCGCCGGTCCGTGTCAGCGCGGTGAACAGGGTCGACTTCCCGCTGAACGGGACGCCGACCAGGCCGATGTCCTTCACGCGGGCAGTCTAGGGAGCGGAACCGTGCTGCCTAGGCCTTGGTCTCCCAGAAGATCTTGCCGATCTCGTCGATCGCGTCCAACAGCTTCTGGCCCTGCGCGGGGTCCTGCGCCTTCTTGGCCAGACCCGCTTCCTTGGTCGCGTTCCAGAACAGCTCGTGCAGCTGCGGGTACTTCTCCAGATGCTCGGGCTTGAAGTAGTCGGTCCACAGCACCCACAGGTGCTCCTTGACCAGGTCGGCCCGGGCCTCCTTGATCGCGAGCGCGCGGATCCGGTAGTCCTCCACGCTCTCCGCGGCGGTCTTGAACTTCTCCGCGTCCTGGTAACGGGTCTGGATCGCCATCACCGACTCGGCCTCCACGCGAGCCTGCGACGGGTCGTAGATCCCGCAGGGCAGGTCGCAGTGTGCATGGACGACGCGGCGAGGCCTGAGCAAAGCTTCCAGCATGGGTTCCCTCCTTCGGACGGCCGGGGTTCCGTGACCCGAACCTACCACCGGGGCATGGAAGGGTGGAAGGTGGCGTTGGCGGCGGCCGTTCTCGCCGGCATCGCTGCGGCGTACGGGTTCCGGCGATGGCGTCCATCCCGGATCGAGGTGGAGGGCGCGTCGATGCGTCCGACGCTCGAACCAGGAGACTGGGCGATCGCGTTCCGCGCTCGTCGGTTGCGTCGCGGCGATGTCGTGGTGATCGAGCATCCGGATCGCGTCGGCTTCGAGCTCGTCAAGCGGGTCACGCACCTGCCGGGCGACGTCGCGCCCGACGGGCTCGGGCTGGTCGATCGGGTGTGGGTGGAGGGGGACGATCCCGACGGCTCGAGTGACAGCAGGACGTTCGGGCCCGTGCCGCTGGGACTCGTGCGCGGGAGGGTCTGGGTGGTGTGGTGGCCGCCCGGCCGGGTCCGGGCCCTGGGACCCGGGTGAGCCGGTTGCGCCATTTCCCATCTGCCCGGTAGCATTTGCAGTTGCAATGATCCGGACACGGTGCCGAGGTCTCGTGGGGGCCATGATCCCCGACCGATGCTGCTGTCCCCGGGTGCCTCGCGGCCGCCGCTAGGCGTCGCACCGGCACCGAGCCCGCACCCCCCGCAACGAAGAGCCACCCACCACGTTTCCCCTCGAGAGGAGGTCTCCACCGATGGACGTCATCACCGCCACCGTGGACGCTCGGGGCCAGTCCTGCCCGGGCCCGCTCGTCGCGTTGCACAAGGCGCTGAAGGACGCAGGCCCCGGCGACCTGCTCGAGCTCCTCGCGACCGATCCCGGCTCGAAGTCGGACGTTCCCTCGTGGTCGAAGCTCTCCGGCCACGAGCTCCTGGACGCGAGCGAGACCTCGGGCGTCTACCGCTACGTGATCCGGAAGGTGTGATCGAGATGGTGCAGACCGCGCGCGATGCGACCAACGACGGAGCCGCCGCCGCCGACACGGAGGCGATCCGGGAGCTGATCGACCAGGCGCTCGCCGAACGCGAGGCCGCCGACGGGTTCAACCGGAAGAACAAGATCACGATCGTCGCCTGGGACGGACACCTCGACCGAGTGTGGCCCACACTGATCCTGTCCACGACCGCGGCCGCCTCCGGGATGGAGGTGAGCGTCTTCTTCACCTTCTGGGGCTTGTTCGCGCTCGTCAAGCCGGAGCGGCGCCGCAAGACCGGGAAGGACTGGATGACCAAGGCGCTCGGTCAGATGAACCCGGGTTCGACGGCCAAGGCCAAGCTCTCCCGCTACAACTTCGCCGGCATGGGGCCCTGGATGCTCGGGAAGGTCGCCGAGGACTACAAGACCCCCCACCCCACCGAGCTGCTCGAGCTCGCGCGCGACATGGGCGTCCGGCTGATCCCCTGCCAGATGACGATGGACCTGATGGGGATCGGCACCGAGGACCTGATCGACGGGCTGGAGGAGCCGATCGGCGCCGCCACCGCGCTGCTCGAGATGAAGGAGAGCGCGATCCAGCTGTTCATCTAGCGGGGCCATCCGATCCCCCGGCCGGTCTGGGGAGCGGCGCTCACATATCCTTCGCGACGCTAATTAGCGTTGCGTAGTATCATGGGTGCGTGACCACGCTCGCTCCCGTCGACGCCACCGCGCTCGCCGCCCGGCTCCGCCTCGGCGTGACCCGGCTCGCACGGCGCCTCCGGCAGGAGGCCGAGGCGGGCGTCTCGCCCTCGATGCTCTCGGCGCTCTCCTCGGCCGAACGCCAGGGCTCGCTCACGATGCGCGACCTGTGCCACGTCGAGCAGGTCCAGCCGCCGACGATGACGCGGATCGTCGCGGCCCTCGTCGAGGCCGGGCTCGTCGTCCGCGAACCCGACCCGGCCGACGGGCGCGTGGCCTGGGTACGCGTGACGCCGGTGGGACGCCGGCTGCTCGAACGGAGCCGTCGCCGGAAGGAGGCCTACCTCGCCAAGGCCCTCCGCTCGCTCGAGCCGGAGGAGCTCCGGACCCTCGAGGCCGCCGCGGAGATCCTCGAGCGCCTGACCGATGTGCCGTCCGAGGCCCGTGCCGGGGTGCGGTCGTGACCCCGGTTCGCGTCACCGTCCACCGAACGTTCCATTCGCTCGGCCACTCGCCGAACTTCCGCCGTTTCTTCGTCGGGCAGGCGATCTCGGTCACCGGCACGTGGATGCAGATGGTGGCCGCCGCCTGGCTAGTGCTGCAGCTGACCGGCAGCGGGGTCGCCCTCGGGATCGACACCGCGCTCGCGTTCGGACCGATCCTGCTGTTCGGACCGCTCGGTGGGTCGCTCGCCGATCGGCACGACAAGCGACGGATCCTGCTCGCGACGCAGGTGACGTTCGGCGTGCTGGCGCTGGGCCTGTGGGCCATCGTGGCGACCGGGGTCGTCGAGCTCTGGATGGTCTACGCGCTCTCGTTCCTCCAGGGCGTCACGACCTCGATCGACCAGCCCACGCGCCAGAGCTTCTTCTCCGAGATGGTCGAGGACCGCGATCTCCCGAACGCTGTGAGCCTCAACAGCGCCGTCATGACCGGGACCAGGATCGTCGGCCCCGCGCTGGCCGGTGCGTTGATCGCCGGCGTCGGGCTTTCGTGGTGCTTCTTCCTCAACGCGGTCTCGTACCTCGCGGTCATCGCGGCGCTCCTGTCGATGCGGACGGGGGAGCTCCGGCGGCAGCGTGCCCCCCGCGAGGCGGGGGCGATCCGCGAGGGGTTGCGCTACGCCTGGCGGACGGACGAGCTCCGGCGGCCGCTCGTGCTGATGTCGGTGCTCTACCTGTTCAGCTTCAACTACTCCGTGCTGATCCCGCTGTTCGCCGAGCGCACGTTCGGGGGGGACGCCGGGACGCTCGCTCTGCTGTTCTCGGTCGCGGGTGTCGGATCGCTGGCGGGGGCGCTCGTCATGGCCAACCGCCCCAGACCCGGCGAGCGCATGCTCGCGCTCGCGGCCGTCGGTGTCGGGATCGTGACGTCGCTCGTCGCGTTCGCGCCGAGCCTCGACGTCGCGGTCGTCTCGATGCTGCCGCTCGGCATCGCCTCGATCGTGTTCTTCGTGACCGCCAACTCGACGCTGCAGCTGACCTCGCGCCCCGAGATGCGCGGTCGCGTGATGGCGCTGTACGGGATCGTGTTCCTGGGGACGACGCCGATCGGTGCCCCGATCGCGGGTTGGGTCGGCGAACACCTCGGCCCGCGGGTCGCGTTCGCGGGCGGCGGCCTGATCGCACTCGCGACCGGGCTGGTGGGGCTGTGGGTCCTCTCGCGGCGGGCCGCGTCCCAAGGGCTCGGGCTCGAACCGTCCGGCCTGCAACCCGCCGAAGCGGCCTGATCGGGCTTCTCGCTACCCAACGCGCCGGGCGTCGATGTTGAGCCGCACGTAGTCCAGTTCGAGCCGCGGCAAACGGGTCGCGACGGCGTGAGCGAACTCGTCGGCCTCCCCGTCGGTCATCGACCGGATGTGGTCGCGGAGCACGACCGTGCGCAGGAACGTCTCGAGCGCCTCGAGGCTCTCGAACGGCGTGGGCTCGCTGTGCAACCAGCACTCGACGTCGTCGAACCCGGCCATCCGCAGGCGCTCATCGGTGCGCTCCGGCGTGGCGAACACCTTGCCCGTGAACGGATCGGCGCCGAGCTCCTCGAGCACACGAACCACCGTCGCGAGGTTCCCGGCGCCGCCGCACTGCGCGACGAGCGATCCGCCGGGCCGGAGCACGGCCGCGAGATGGGCGAACAGCGCGTCGTGATCGGGGACCCAGTGGAAGGTCGCGGTCGACAGGACGGCATCCACGGGGTCGGCGATCGGGAGCGGGGCCATCAGGTCGGCGAGCACGAACCGGATCCGATCGCCGAACGGCGTCAGCCGGCGCCGCGCCGTCTCGAGCATCGACGCCGAGCCGTCGAGCGCGATCACGCGGCCCTCGGGCAACCGTTCGGCCAGGAACGCCGTCACGCGACCCGAACCGCATCCGGCGTCGAGCACGGTCTCGTCGCCGCGGAGTTCGAGTCGGTCGAGGACGGCCGCCCCCCATCGGAACTGCGGGTCGGCGATCGCGTCGTAGGTCTCGGCGTCCCAGTCGCGCGGCACGCTCGGACGCTACCGTCTCGCGAACGAGTCGTGGACGGCGGAGGGCGCCGAACGTTCGGGCGCTCGTGAGCAGCTCGCGCGATGAAGGCGTCGGAGGGCCCTCGGTTGACGAACCCGCAGCACCGCGCTACGTTCGTTAGGGACCTAATCATTAGATGGGTAAGCGTATGGAAAGCGAACCGCTCTCTCGCCAGGTCGTCATGACCGCCAAGACCATCAAGGAGCTCTTCGAGGACGCGCTCGCGCAGGAGGACGCCACGCTCGCGACCTGGGTCGTGCTGAACGGTGTCGAGCGCGGCCGATGGGCGAGCCAGAGCGGGCTCGCAAAGGAGCTGAGGATCGAGGGCGCCACCGTGACCCGGCACCTGGACCGCCTCGAGCGCGAGGGCCTCGTCACACGCTCCCGCGATCTCGAGGACCGCCGGCAGATCTCCGTCGAGCTCACCGCGGCCGGCAAGGCGCTGCACCGTCGGCTCCGCTCCGTCGCGCGACGATTGGACGAGCGGGTCTGCGCGGGCCTGACCGACAAGGATCGTTCCGACCTGCAGCGCGTGCTCGAGCAGATCCGAGCCAACGTGGGAGGTGAGGCGTGGACACCAGCATCGATGAGCGGGTCACGGCGATGACGACGGCTACCGGGGTCGTGATCCATACCGAGGAACTCACGAAGGTCTACCCCGGCGACATCCGCGCGGTGATCGACCTGAACCTGGACGTGAACGAGGGCGAGATCTTCGGATTGCTCGGTCCGAATGGTGCTGGGAAGACGACGACGGTCGGGATGCTCACGACGCGTGTCATCCCGACCGAGGGCCGAGCCTCGCTCGCGGGCGTCGACGTCGTCGCCCGACCATCCGAGGCGAAACGCCTGATCGGTGTCGTCTCTCAGACGAACACGCTCGATCGGAGCCTGAGCGTCTGGGAGAACCTCTACTACCACGGCCGCTACTTCGGGATGGGCGCGAAGGCCTCCAGGCGCGTGGCAACGGATCTGCTCGACGTGTTCCGCCTCGCCGATCGGGCGAAGGCGAACGTCTCCACCCTTTCCGGCGGCATGGCTCAGCGTTTGATGGTCGCCCGGAGCATCGTGCACCGGCCGCGGATCCTGTTCCTGGACGAGCCCACCTCGGGCCTGGATCCGCAGTCACGGATCGCGCTGTGGGAGATCATCGGCCAGATCCACGCCGAGGGTCAGACGGTCGTGCTCACCACCCATTACATGGAGGAGGCCGATCGCTTGTGTGAGCGCCTGGCGATCATGGATCACGGCAGGCTGCTCGCGCTCGACACCCCGGAGGCCCTGAAGCTGACCGTCGGCGGCGACCTCATCGTGCGTCTGCGGGCCGGTTCCGAGCCCGACCGTGTCGCCGCTCACCTCCGCGACCTCGACGTCGTGACCGGCTCGACGGTCGTCGGCGAGACCGTGCTCCTGACCGCGGTTCGGTCCGACGGGCTGCTACCGCGCGTGATCGACGCCGCGGAGGCGGGCGGGTTCCGGGTCCAGGACGTGTCGATCGACGAGCCGACGCTCGAGACCGTCTTCATCAACCTCACCGGAAAGGAGCTCCGCGAATGAGCGCCGTCGCGCAGCGACAGACCGTGGCGTTGCCGGGGGTGGCGCCCTACCGGAGCACGCCGTGGACGGCGTTCGGCGCCCTCATGCTTCGGGACCTGACCGTCCTGCGAAAGAACTTCATCGAGTTCGTCCTTCGGACGGTCATGCAGCCGCTCTTGTTCGTGTTCGTGTTCACGTACGTCTTCCCGCAGATCGGCCAGGGCGTCGGCGGCGCACAGGGACAGGCCGAGTTCGCGAGCATCCTGGTGGCCGGCGTGATCGCGATCGCGTGCATCTTCCAGGGAATCCAGGCCGTGGCGCTGCCGCTGGTGCAGGAGTTCGGGTACACCCGCGAGATCGAGGACCGCGTGATGGCTCCGCTCCCCGTGTGGGCGGTGGCGGTCGGCAAGCTCCTTGCCGGCGCCGTGCAGGGGCTGATCGCGGCCGCGATCGTCTTCCCGCTCGCGCACTGGATCCCGATCACGCCCGTGCACCTGCAGATCGTGTGGATACGCCTCCTGACGATCTTGCCGCTGGCGTCGGTGCTGGGCGCCGCGCTCGGGCTCGCGATCGGCACGCGCGCCGATCCGCGCCGGGTCCCGCTGATCTTCGGGGTCGTGGTGATCCCGATCACGTTCCTGGGCGCCACGTACTACCCCTGGGCGGCGCTCCAGAGCCTCCCGTTGCTCCAGACGATCGTGCTCCTGAACCCGCTCGTCTACATGAGCGAGGGGATGCGAGTCTCCCTCACCCCGTGGGTGCAGCACATGTCGTTGTGGGGGATCTACGGCGGGCTGATCGTGTTCACGATCCTGCTCGGCGCCTGGGGGATCCAGGGCTTCAGCAAACGCGTGCTGTCGTAGCCGACGAGGAGGCCGTTACCCGGCGTCGCCGCTCTCGGGACCGGGCTCGGCCGAGCCTCCCGCGTCCGGATTCGAACGGCGGCGGCGCCACGGGCGTCGGTCGCTCTTGGGCGGCCCGGATGGCGGCTCGTCGATCCTGGTCAGCGCGGACTCCGTGACGTCGTAGCTGGTCGAGTACTCACTCAGGAACGATTGGATCGTCGCGGCGATCGGTAGCGCGAAGAACGCGCCCACGAGACCCCCCACCGCACCTCCCGCCAACGCGGCGCCGAACGCGACGCCCGGATTGAGTTCGATCGTCTTCGCGGCGATGCGGGGGCTGAGGAAGTAGTTCTCCACCTGCTGGTAGACCACGATCTCGATCAGCACGACGATCGCGGCGGTGGGTCCCTGCTCGGCCAGGGCGACCACGAGCGGAAGGGCGCCTCCGATGTACGTCCCGACGATCGGGATGAACTCGGCGATGAACGCCGAGAGCATCGCCAGCGGCGCCGCGTACGGAACGCCCAAGACCTTCAGCGTGATGTACATCAGCACGCCGTTGATAACGGCGAGCAACAACCGCGAGTAGAGGTAGCCACCCATCCTCTTGATCGCCGTCTCCCATGCGAACAGGACTCGCTGCTGACGTTCGGGCGGCATGCGGGACAAGAGCGCCCGCCGCATCTGGGGACCCTGCGCGGTCATATAGAAGGTGAAGAGCCCGACGGTGAACAGCGAGAAGATCGCGCTCACCCCGGACGCGATCCCTCCGAGGATGTCCGCCTGGTGCTCCTTGAGGTAGTCCTCGACGTGCGTCGCCGCGTTGGCCGCCGCGAGCCGCTGAGAGGCGGAGACCACCGTCGTATCGAAATGGTCCCGCGTGAACGCGTTGATCTTGTCCACGTACGAAGGGAGCTCGCCGACGACCTGCGTGGTCTCGCGAGCCAGCACGGACGCCAACCCGACGACGAGCACGACCAGCGCCAGGAACAGACCCACCAGCAACAGGCCCGTCCCGCTTCCCCTGCGCCAGCCGTGCTTCTCGTGGAACCAGATCACCGCCGGCTCGAGGGCGAGCGCGATCAGCTCGGCCATGATCAGGTAGCCGACGAGACTCCGCTGCAAGTCAAGGAACCACAGCGCCGCGAGGGTCACCAGGACGGCGCCGATCGCGTACCGGATGCCGCCGCGGACGAGCTCCGAGGTCGATGGGGGGGTCCCGTCTCGCTCGGCCGCGGAGGCGGCGGTTGGGGCGTCGCTGTTCGTCATCGGCCCGACTCCCGCCTGGATGGGGATGACCCCTGTTCTCGCTCGCCACCGACTCGGCGGGCAGGAGCCTAACGGGGGCTGGTTAGGCGTTTCAACGCGACGGGAGAGGGCCGCTACGTGCTGCCTTCCCTCGCCCGCCAAACCATCGCACCAGCCTAGATACTGCCGCCCGGGGGCCATGTGGTCTTGCTCACGCGACAATCAGTGGTACATGAGACCCCCGCAACCACTCGAGTTCTACCAGCACGAACGAGCGCAGGTCTGCGGAGATCTCGAGCTTGCGGGGTTCGACTCCCTCCGGCGCGCGAGCTGAGGGCACTCGGGCTGGCAGTGACCTGCGACGATGCCCGATCCACGTCGTGGTCCCGAACCCAAGCGGGCCTACTGGGCGAAGCCGAGGAAGATGGCCATTCCACCCTCCGATAGCTTGCGGACCCTCACCTTGGACAGCCCGGCTTCGTAGAGGAACGACGCAAGCTCCGCCGATCGATACATCCGGACGTGCCCCGGCTCAAATCGACGGAGGAAGAAGTCGGCGATCCGCACTGCTCGGATGTCCGCGCAGGGATCCCCGAGGACCAGTCTGCCGCCACTGGCCAGAACCCGAACCATCTCACGCGTCGCCCGGACTGGATCGGGATAGTGGTGGAACGAGTTCGAACAGATCACGGCCGTGAACGTCCCATCGTCGAACGGAAGTTGCTCGGAGTCGGCGATCTTGAACTCGACGTTCTCGATGTCGTGGGCGAGTTCCGCCGCTTGTCTGATCATCTCCGGTGAGAGGTCAACTCCCACAACGGACTTCGCCTGGACGGCGGCCTCCCGCGAGGCAGCACCTGTCCCGCACCCCACGTCGAGCACGCGATCATCTGCGGTGAGTTCGAGTGCGGCAAGGGACCCTCGTTGAACCGGGTCTCGCCATCGGGAGGTGAATCCGGACTCGTAGCTTCCAGCGCGCCGGTCGAACCATCGGCTCGCGGCCGTCTTCTCATCCTGCATCGCGACGATCATAGCCTCCGGGTTCGTAAGCCGAGCCGAGCGCGCCCGCCCCCCGCCAGTCAACAGATCGTTCCCGCTCGCGGTTCCTCGTCCTCCCTATGTTCCTCCTCCTGACGGTGGTCCCCTTTGCCGGGCAGACTGGGCACACAACGTGCCCATTCCGGATGGAAATACGGCTCTGACCTCCTACGTTCCCGATTGGCTGAAGTGCATGTAGTCCTTGTCGCCGCTCCAGTCCCCGCCCCATTCCCAGCCGATCGCCGCGAACGAGCGGAACACGACGTCGTCCTCGTGGATCATGCCCTCGAGATGGCGGCTCCGGTCCGTGTAGGGCTCGGCCGCCCGGTTGCGGACGAAGCCGTCGCTCGTCACATACGGGTTCTGGAGAGGGTTGAGGTCGATCGCGAGCCCGTAGGAGTGCTGGGAGTAGTCGTCGCCCGGACCGAGCGCCGTCACGACCGGACGGCAGTTGAAGGACGCGGTCACGCTGCGGTTGCTGTCGATCCGCCGGTGCTGCGCGAACGCCTTCGGGTGGAAGGGGGTCGACAGGTCAACGCGCTTGATCGGGAACCGCGCGTCGTAGAGCTGCCGGAACACCCACAGGACGTCCTGGGCGACCGAGGCGTTGACAACCATCGGGCCGCGCAGCAGGTTGCCGCCGAACCCCCAGTAGTTGAAGTGGAGCAAGCGGAGCCCCTCCAGCGGCACCGGGCAGTCCGGGTTCCACGTCGTCCCCCGCATCTGGGCCGCGAGCGCCGCCGGGATCGGGTCGATCTTGCCGTGGAACCCCGAGCGCTCGACGGGCACGGGTTCGGCGGGCTCCGTCGGTTCGGCCGCCGGGCTGGTCGTCGCGGTCGGAGCGTCGGACGGAGCCTGCGCGGCCATCGAGGGCCGATCTTCGACACCACCGGACGAACCGCACGCGGAGGCCAGGAGCGCGGACACCACGGCGAGGACGAGGCCTCGTGGGCACCTCACGGCAGGAACTGCTCCTCGATCCGTGACACGACGCCGTCCTCGATCGTCACCCAGTACGGCGAGAGGCTCCCCGCGTATGACCTGCCACCGATCTCGACGAAGTCGTCGTTGCCCAACGCGGAGGCGAAGTCGTCGAGGTCCGCTCCGGGCTTCGACTCGCAGCACGAGTTCCAGTCGAGCACCACCAATTCGACCGAGGGGTCCACGGTCAGGTTCCGGATCTTGGTGTTGTCGTTGACGATGTAGACGTCGTTGGGGACGGGGACCTCGTCGCCGCGTTGGGCGGCCTGCTCGTTGGCCTCGTCGCCCGTGTAGAAGCAGGCGAGGTCGAACGCCAGTGCCCCCGAGGCCGTATCGATGCTCAGGACGTAGCCGAAGTAGGTGCCGTCGGGCAAGATGGTGGGCGCCGGCGTGCCGCAGCCGAGGTTCCCCGCCGCGGTCCCGGTACCTCCGGTGGCTCCGGTGGATCCCGTCGCCGTCGGTCCGGTGGGCTCGGTCGGACCCGTCACTCCCGTGGTGATCGTGGTTCCGGTTGCACCCGTCGGAACGGGTTCGTCGGCGTCCGCGCTGAGAAGGATCGCCCCGACGGCGCCTCCGGCGACGAGCGCCGCGATGACGATCGCGACGACCAGCCGGACGCGCGAACCACCTCTCCCCTGCGGCGGCCCGGGCGTCGGCGGCGGCATCGGGGCCGTGGGTTCTGACGGCGGTGCGGGCGGCTGCGTGGGGTCACCGGACACGTGGCACGTTGTATCACCCGTTCTCGGTTCGGTGGGGTCAGTCGACCCCCTGCGGCCTACCCCAGTTCGCGTTCGAGGGCCCAGGCGCCGTCGGGTTCGACCCTCGAGACCTCGATCACCGTCCCGTCCAGCATCCGCAGGCGGTAGCGCATCCTGCGGATCCCGTCGGTCTCCTCCAGCGAGCGCCGTTGGACTTCGACGGGCTCCTCGACGCCGCCCCAGACGACGGCGCGCGGCTCCTCCTCGGCGCGCCCACCCTCGTAGAACCGGATCGACAGCTCGGGGATCCGACCGATCCAGCGGGGCAGGACGGGGCTCCACAGGATGAACACCACGCCGATGATCGCGACCGCCCACGCCTCGCCGAACGCGTTCAACAGCGGGATCGCGAGGAACGCGGCGGCCACGCGCGAGAGGTTGTACGCGACGTCGTACACGGCGAACACCCGCCCTCGGTAGCCGTCCGGGATCGCCTCCTGGACCATCGTGTCGACGGGGATCTTCTTCCATGCGAAGGTCAGCCCCACGGCGAAGCTCGCAATCAGAACGCTCCAGCCTGTGACGTAGGTGGCGACCACGATCAGCACGAGGCCACCGGCGAGGAAGGCAAGCGCGACGATCCATTCCTTGGGGAGACGCTCCTCGAGCTTGCCGACCGTAAGGATGCCGAGAAGCACTCCGGCACCGCCGGCACCGATCAGGTTCGAGAACGAGCCGACACCCTCTCCGAACCGATCGCGGAACACGAACAGCGAGAGCACCAGCACCATGCCCTGCCCAACCTGGTCGAGCGTGATCGAGGTGATCGGCGCGAGCGCCCGCGGCGTCCTCGCGAGCCGGGTGATGCCGTCGGCGAAATCGCGGGCGACCCGGCGGATCTCGTCGCGCACCGGCGCCTCGGGCACGTGATGGGGAAGGAGCGGGCTCCGGATCCTCGTGGCGACGAGCGAGGCGACGAGCCATTCAAGCCCCGCGATCGCGATCACGGGCACGTCACCGAAGAGGTCGGCGATCCACCCTCCGGCGAACACGCCGAGGAGCAGGGCGACGGTGCCGCCGACGGTCGCCATCGAGTTCGCCATCAGCAGGTCCTCGGTCGGGACCATCCGCGGGACCACGGCCTGCGCCGTCGCGAGGTAGAAGCGGTTCACCGAGAGCACCCAGAGGGCCCCGCCGAAGAACAGCACCGGCGCGGTCTTGGGCTCGAACAGCACCAGCCACACGGCCGCGGCTCGCAGCCACGGGGCGACCACGAGGATCTTCCTGCGCGACCAGCGGTCGATGAACACCCCGGTGAACGGGCCGAGGATCGAGAAGGGCAGCGACACCACCAGCGTCGCGATCGCGAAGCCGAGGATCGTGTTCTGCTCCTGCGGGTTGAACACGATCGAGGAGACGAGGGCCGCCTGGAACAGCCCGTCGCCGGATTGTGAGATCAGCCGGATCGCGAACAGACGACGGAAATCGTCGCTCCGCAATGCCTCGCGGGCGCGCTGCCGGGTCGACTTCACGGGGAGGATGGTAGGCGCACGGATTCCTGCCGGTGCTACCTGCGCAGGAATGGGACGATCGCGCCGAAGTCCTCGTCGCCCAGGCCGTCCTCGATCGCCTCGTCGCATCGGGCCGCGGCCGTCTCGGCCACACTGAGCTCGGTGCCCTCACGCCCGGCCTCGTCGAACGCGAGCGCAAGGTCCTTGCGCGCGAGCGCGAGACGGAAGTACGACGACTGGTCCTCGCCCTTGAGCCGCGGACGCCAGCGTTCGATCAGCGAGGCGAGCGGGCCGACCTCAAGGCTTTGCAGGACGACGTCCGTCTCGACACCGAAGCGATCCGTGAGCGCGAGCAACTCACCGAGGGCGACCAGCGTCGCGGTCGACGCCGCATTGTTGACGAGCTTCAGCAACGCGCCCGAACCCGACGCCCCGAGGTAGACCGGCGTGCCGAACAGCGCGAAGAGCTCGGTGTGACGGTCGAACGCCGCGCGATCTCCGCCCACGAGGATCACGAGCTTGCCGGTCTCGACCGACGGGACGCTGCCGAGCACCGGGGCGTCGAGCACCTGGACCGGCGCGAGCCGTTCGGCGACCGAGGCGATCTCGGTCGGGCCGACCGTGGACATGTCGATGAGCGTTGCGCCCTTCTGGATCGCCGGTGCCGCGCCGTCGGGACCGAACAGGACGGCCTCGAGCGCCGGGGGGTCGGTCACCATCGTGATGACGACCTCGGCGTTCCGAACGGCGTCTGCCGGTGTCGTGGTCCGGCGAGCGCCCGCGGCGACCAGCTCGTCGTCCCGGCCGGGCGTTCGGTTCCAAACGCGGACGTCATGACCGGCGCCGAGCAGCCGAGCCGCGATCGCGTGTCCCATCGCGCCGAGACCTAGGACCGCGACGGGGGTCACGACGGGATCACCGCGACCACGTCGACCTCGATCACGGCTTCGGGCACCACGAGGGCGACGACTTGGACCGCCGTGCTCGCCGGCAGCTCCGCGGTGAGGTACCGAGATCGAACCTCGCGCATCTCGGTCAGGCCCTCCAGCGTGGTGACGTACGTCTGGAGCTTGACGACGTCGGCGAACGACGCGCCGTTGGCCTCGAGGATCGCCTTGACGTTCTCGAACACTCGCTCGGTCTGCGAGGGCAGGTCGTTCGGGGCGACCAGGGCTCCGTCGGGATCGCTCGCGATCTGACCCGAGACGTAGATGAAGGTCCCATCCGACGTCTCGACCCGCACCGAGTGTGAGTACGTTCCGATCGGAGGGTGAACCGCATCCGGGTTGTTTCGGACGGTTCTCATGAACGCTCCTTTCGTCCCCTAGGACGATAACGAAGCGCTAGGTGAGCGGCTTCCGGGCCGTGCTTCTCGTCATGAGACCCGCCGTACCGTCGTCTCGTCTCGCGCGGCCGGTGGCCATGACTTGCGATCCGTCGGGGCTCAGGGCGACGCTGACGCAGCACGCATCTCCCCCTCCACGTGGCCGGTGAACACAGGTTCCGCGCGGACGCTAGCCGTCGACGGCTGATGCGGCACCCTGAGTGCGCGACGGGGGCGTCCGAGTGGACGCCCCCGTTCACATGTCTAGCTCGGGTCGGGGACCGCGACGCCGTAGATGCTCGAGTTCCCGAACACGCTGGCGCCGGCCGGCTCGCAGTCGACCATCGGCGCGGGGCGCGGGAGGCCCGTTCCGTCGAGGACCGACTGCCGCCAATCGTCGATCGCGACGCAGTCCGCCCCGTCCCGAGTGTCGTTCCAGACCGCCGCCCCGTAATCGTCGCGAGCGACCGCGTAGACGTAATCGCCGAGGAACTCTGTGCTCAATGCGTTCGCCGACGACGCCCTCGCGTCGCCCGGCGAGCTCCGCGAGCTGAAGACCTCGCCGAACGCACCCACCGATCCGGACGAGATGTTGGCGTGCAGGAGAACCCCGATCAACGGCCGGGCCGTCCCGGTCGTCTCCTGGAACGGCTGGGTGAACGCGTTGTAGACGACGTATACGTCCGTCGCGTCGGGGGAGATCGCGGGCGCCGTGTAGAACGGTCGGTCGCCTGCGGTCTCGATGGTCGTGGGCGTCGTCCAGTCGTCCCCGCCGTTGGTCGATGTCGAGAACATCAGGTGCTCGTGGTTGAGCCCGTCCGATCCGTCGACCCACGACATCACGAGCTGATCGGTCGCGTCCGCCCCCGTCGGGGAGTCGTTCGCGACGTCGACGCTCGGCGCGACGGACAAGTCCGCGCGTGCACCGAGGACGCCGTCCATCTCGTTCCGACCCTGTATCGGGTCGAACGTCCCCGTGGCGACGACCGGGAACAGGAGGCGGGCGGTCTCGAATGTCGTCCCTCCGTCGAACGACCGGGTCATGTACAGAGCCTGCTGCTTGGTCTTCTGGTTGAAGCCCACCCAGAAGGCATAGACCGTCCCGTCACTGCCCGTTCGGATCGTGCAGCCACTCGTGCCGCTGATCAGCGCTGACGAGCCCGATGACGCGGAGGTGTTCTTCTGCACGACCTGCGTACGCCAGGTGTCGCCCCCATCCGTCGAGGTGGCGATGCGCTCCCGGACGGTGTTTGAACCGGCGCTCGGGCCACCGATGTAGTCGCCGTAGCACACGTAGACGTTCCCGAAGGTCGGGCTCGAGGAGGCGTTGTCCGCCCAGACCTGCTCCTTGTCCGCGAAGCTTGCTCCGCCGCTGCCCGTGAGAACCATGGGCACCTGCCAATCGTCCTTCGCCGGGAGCGAGGACATCCCGGCGGCGGGGACGTCCAATCGCGAGACGCCGATCCCCTCGACGCCTTTGAACGAGAAGTCGGTGCGCTTGGACGCGAAGTTCGCGGTCAGGTTCGCGAAGTACAGGCGCGAGCCGTTCTCGTAATCGAACGATCCATTCGCGTCCGGAACCGGACCGAAGGCCACGGCGGGATCCCCGTCGGAAACCAGCCCGTTCTCGTAGTACCAGGGCAGCGTTCCGATCAGACCGCCTTCGTCGGGCGTCAGAGGTTCGCAGGGATCGTCCGACACGCCGGCGGTTCCGACGCACGTGCGTGCGCTGTACCCGGTGTAGGTGGGCTGGTTCCACGTCGTGCCGGCGTCGAAGGAGAAGTAGACGCCGGTCGTGCCGACTCCGGGCGTGAACGGACATGTCGTGTCGTCACCGGCGTTGCATCCCTCTAGGTCGATGTTGTCGTTCGCTCCTGCGACGAGGATGTCCGGATGTGCCGCATCGACGGCGAGCGCCGGTTCGTTCTGCTTGTTCTGCGAGAACATCTCGTCGTTGCTCCCGACGCTCACCTCCGTTCCTAGGCCGGCCGCTCCCGCCGGCCAGGCGAAGGTCGCCATCAACACGAGGAGAACCGCTGCCCCTGCGAGCAGGGGGAAGATCCGCTTCCGCACGACGCACCTCCTCGACGTATCGTCGAATTACCGTAGGTACATCGCGGCTGGTTCCGCAACCCTCATCTCACGTAGATGCTGGCTTCTTCGACGAGCTTGAGACGACAGTCGCGCGAAGACGCTGGCCGAACCGTCGATCGAACGGCCCCTACGCCTCGGCGGGCTCGATGTCGAAGAAGGCCGTCCAGTCGGCGTCTTTCGAGGCGCCGTTCCCGAGGATGAACTGCTCGACCATGTCCCGGGCGGCCTCGTCACTGAACTGCACGGGGGGCGACTTCATGAAGTACGCGCTCGGGCCGATCAGCGGGCCGGCGACGCCGCGGTCCAGCGCCAGCTTGGCGCACCGGAGCGCGTCGATCACGATGCCGGCCGAGTTCGGGCTGTCCCACACCTCGAGCTTGAGCTCGACGTTGAGCGGCACGTCCCCGAAGGCCTGGCCCTCGAGCCGGATCTGCGCCCACTTGCGGTCCTCGAGCCACGGCACGTGGTCGCTCGGGCCGATGTGGATGTTCTGCTTGTCGAGCTTCTTGCGCAGCTGCGACTGGACGGACTGCGTCTTGGACACCTTCTTGGACGTCAGGCGCTCCCGTTCGAGCATGTTCATGAAGTCCATGTTGCCGCCGAAGTTCAGCTGGTACGTCCGGTTCAGTTTCACGCCGCGGTCCTCGAACAGCTTGGTCAGGACCCGGTGGATGATCGTAGCGCCGACCTGGCTCTTGATGTCGTCGCCGACGATCGGTACACCGGCCTCGACGAACCTCTGCGCCCAGGCCTTCTCGCTGGCGATGAACACCGGAAGGCAGTTCACGAACGCGACGTGCGCGTCGAGCGCGGCCTGCGCGTAATGCTTGGCCGCCTGCTCGGACCCTACCGGCAGGTACGACACGACCACGTCGGCCTGCGCGTCGCGCAACGCCTTCGCGACGTCCACGGGTGGCAGCTCGGACTCGGCGATCGTCTCGCGGTAATAGCGGCCGAGGCCGTCGAACGTCGGACCCCGCTGCACGGTTACACCGGTGGGCGGGACCTCCGCGAATCGGATCGTGTTGTTGGGTTCGGAGACGATGGCCTCCGCGAGGTCCGTCCCGACCTTCTTGGCGTCCACGTCGAACGCGGCGACGAGCTCGACGTCCCGGATGTGGTAGCCGCCGAGGTCGACGTGCATCAACCCCGGGACGGTGTCGGTCGGGTCCGCGTCCTTGTAGTACTCGAGTCCCTGGACGAGCGACGACGCGCAGTTGCCGGCGCCGACGATCGCGAGTCGCACCTTGCTCATGTTGCGCGCTCCTTTCTGCGAAGCGCGCGGCCGGTGCTCCGGCGCTTCGAGCCCCCCGACATCGTCTCAGCGGCGCGGCGCTCGGCGGTGATGAGGCCGTTCAACCACGCGATGTCCTGCTCCGTGCTCTCGCGACCGTGCTGCATGAGCGAGGTCGTGTACATGTCGCCGCTCGTGGTCGCGAGCGAGGTCCGGATGGTCGACAGGCGCTCCTCGAGGAAGGCCCGCCGGCGTTCGAGCAGGCGGATCCTGGTCTCGGGCGACAGGTACTTGAAGAAGGCCATCCGGACCCGGAAGCGGTTGTCCTCGCCCGAGGACTCCGGCCCCGACTCCTCGAGCAGCTCCCGGAACAGCGCCTCACCCGTCTCGGTGATGCGGTAGACGTTCTTGCGGCGGCCGACCTCCTGCTTGTCGAAGATCTGCTCCACCGCACCCTGACGCTCCAGGCGCTTCAGCGAGGGGTAGAGCGAACCGTAGGAGACCCGCCAGAACCCCCCGAGGGAGTCGGTGAGGCGCTTCGACAGCTGGTAGCCGTGCATGGACCGCTCCTTGAGCAGTCCGAGGATCGCGAGCTCCAGCATCCGGTTCCTTCCCGTTCACGTTGCGTTCAGGTTACGTTTCGATATATCGACTGAGTATATCGCTTCGATATATCTACCCGCTATGTCCGGGAGGTGTCAACCTCCGGGGCCGGGGCCGGGGCCGGGGCCGGATGGCGGCCGGCGGCCAGGGCGAGTGCGGCGGCGAGCATGCCGGCAACGCCACAGCCGATCCACAGGACGTCGGGGCTGAACTCGTACGTCAGGGTCCCGATCGTGGGTCCGACCACGGCCCCGAGCGCGAACATCACGCCGAGGGAGGCCTGGTAGCGCCCCCGGGTGTGCTCGGGGGACCGATCCGCGACGAACGCGCTCGAGACCGGTGAGGCGATGATCTCGCCCAGCGTCCAGATGAGCACCATCGCGGCGAGCGCGGGGATCGATCGGGCGACGATGAGAGACGCGAAGGCCAGGCCGATCAGCACGGTCCCGAGCGCGATCATGTGCGTTCGCGACCGCCGCCCGGTCCACGAGGTGATCGGCAGCTCGAGCAGGACGACGATCACGCCGTTCAAGGCCTGGAGCGTTCCGTAGACGGACGTGGAGAAGCCGGCGGCCTGGACGTGGAGTGGGAAGGTCGACACGTTCTGCATGTAGATGGTGGCGCCGATCAGGACCGAGCCCAGGAAGAGCAGGAACCCCCGATCGGCGAGGATCGTTCGTGTCGCACCATGGAGGTGGCGTTCCTCGTGCCGCGAGGTCCGCATCCCGTGCGGCAGCGCGATCAGCGAGATCACCCCGAACGCGGCCGACGTCGCGGCGTCGCCGATGAACAGGTAGTCGAACGACCGATCGGCGAGCAGGCCGCCGAGCGCGAGCCCGCAGGCCCACCCGACGTTGATCGCCAGACGGAACAGGGCGAACGCGGTGACGCGCTGCTCGCTCGGCACCAGGTCGGCGATCAGCGCCGATGCCGCCGGGCGGTGCATCTCCGCCACGAGCGCGAGCAGCAGCATCAACGCGTAGATCACGAGCAAGCCCGCCGCCTGCCACAGCAACAGGGTGATCGCCGACGCACCGAGCATCGAGAACCCGATCGCGTTCTTTCGCCCGATCCGGTCGGCCAGCCAGCCGCCCAGGAATTGGGCGGCCACCCCGCCGATGCCGTACATCGCGAGCGCCAGTCCCGCCTGCGGGACCGAGAACCCCCGATGCGTGAGGTACAGGGTCATGAACGGCATCACGAAGGTCCCGAGCCGGTTCACGAACGTCCCGCCGAACAGCACCCAGGCGGCGGGCGGGAGCGACCGGAGGTTCTGGCGGAGGCTCGGTCGTGCGGGCTCCATCGCGCTCAGCGTAGGGATGGGCGGCGACGTCGACTAACGGTGGTAGTCGGTCACGTACGAGGGCGGATCGACCCCGTTCGGCAGGAGAGGGTCGGGCACGGGCTCGCCGGGGACCGTCGTGAACGGCAGGAGGCCCGCCCACACCGGCAGCTCGAGGTCCTCGTCCTCGTCCTTCGGCGGCCCCGTGCGCACCTTCGCCGACGCCTCGTCCATCGGGATCGCGAGGATCGTCGTCTGGTTGAGCTCGCGATCGTTCGGCAGGCGCGCGTCGGCCGAGCGCCCCGGCACGACGTGCTCGACGAGCGCGCGCTGCGCCTCGAATTTCTCGGTCGGGTCGGTGACCTCGCGCGCGCGCCCGTAGACCACGACCGAGCGGTAGTTCATCGAGTGGTGGAACGCGCTCCGTGCCAGGACGAGCCCGTCGATCAGCGTGACCTCTACGGCGACCGGCGCGCCTGCCTTCGTCGAGCGGAGCGTTCGGCTCGCGTTCGAGCCGTGGACGTAGAGGATGTCGCCGACCCGGGCGTGGATCGTGGGGATCACCCGCGGCTCGCCGTCCTGCACGTAGGCCAAGTGGCAGATCAGGGCCTCGTCCAGGATCGCCTCGATCGCGTCGCGCTCGTACACGCCGCGCTCGGGCAACCGGCGGACGCGCGTTCGCTCGGAGGGGGGCGCCGCGCGCGGCGCCGGCTCGCGCCCGCGGTCGAGCTCCGGTTCGATCTCGGGTTCGATCTGTGGGGTTCGCTCCGCCATGGCCGGATGGTACCGGCCGCATCGACCGGCGTCCGCGCCGACGATGGTTACGTCATCGGACCGCCGGAGCCTGCGTCGCCGCGTTGCTGCAGGAAGCGCTCGATCTCGCCCACGAGCTCGTCCCCGGTCGGCAGCTCCTGGTTGTCGACGACCGACTCCAGGCGCTCGACGTAGGTCCGCGAGTCGTCGTCGGCCTGGACGATCTGGTCCAGGCGCTGTCGCTGTGCCATCGCCTCGTCGGGCAGCCCGTCGAGCGGCGGTTCGACGCCGAGGTGCCGCCCGAGATGCTCGAGGATCGCGATCGCCGCCGCCGCGTACGGGCCCCCCACGTAGTGCGGCACCTGCGCATAGAAGCCGACGGTCGGCACGCCGTCGTCCGCGACCGCCTTCTCGATCGCCGACAACGCCGCGGAGGGCACGCGGAGCAGGCCGGCGGGCCCGACCTGTTCGTCGCCGTGCAGCAGCCCCTCGTCCGACGCGGTGGCCAGCACGGGGACCGGGCGCGTGTGCGGCACCGCCGTCGGGATCGCGCCGAGGCTCACCCACTCGGTCACCCCGAGCCGACGCGCGACCGAGAGCACGTCCCGCCCGAGCTCCTGCCACCGGAAGTCGGGCTCGGCGCCGGTGAGCACCAGGACGTCCCGGCTCCCGAGCCGCCGGTGACGCAGGGTCAGCTCCGGCCACGTGAGCTCGCTCAGCCGGCCGTCGACCACGTCCAGCACCGGCCTGCGCGAACGGAAGTCGAACAGCAGGTCTGCGTCGAACGTCGCGAGCGGCGCCGCGCCGTCGGCCAACCGGTCCGCCGCCGCCGTCGAGGCGCCCGCCGCGTCGATCCAGCCGTCGAGGGCGGCGACGATCGCGGGCGCGACGAGCGGCTCGGTCGGTTCGCTCAGCAGGTACAGCGGCATGGATCGAGGATAGCCCCCGGGCGCTTCAGGGACGGACGAGGAGCCCTTGGAGGCCCCGGATCACGTAGTTCGGTTTCCAGAGAGGCTCCTCGACGAGCTCGAGGTTCGGGAACCGGTCCATCAGCGTCGAGAACGAGACCTGGAGCTCCTGACGGCCGAGCGGGGCCCCGAGGCAGAAGTGGATGCCCGCTCCGAACGAGAGGTGGGGGTTCGGCTCGCGGGTCAGGTCGAGCTCGTCGGGCCGGTCGAAGACCGAGGGGTCGCGGTTGGCAGACCCGAACAGCAGGCCGAGCTCTGCGCCGCGCGGGATCTGGACCCCATGGATCTCGAAGGGTTCGAGCACCCACCGCTCGAACATCTGCAACGGCGTGTCGAACCTCAGGAGCTCCTCGATCGCGTTCGGCAGCATCGAGCGGTCGGCGCGGAGCTCGCGCAGCCGATCGGGGTTGCGGAACAGCGACCACCAACCGAGCAGCGTGGAGTTGACGGTCGCCTCGTGCCCCGCGTTCAGCAGGAGCACGCAGGTGCCCACCAGCTCGTCGTCGGTCAGCCGCTCGCCCCCGTCGACCGCGAGCGTGAGCTGCGAGATCAGGTCCTCGCCCGGGTCCCGCCTGCGCTCGCGCGCGAGCTCGCGCAGGTACGCCGAGAACTCGTTGCTGGCGCGGACCGCATCCTGCTGCATCTCGGTCGAGGGGTTCAGCTCGTACATCTTGCAGATGTCGGCGGACCACGGACGCAGGTGTTTGCGGTCGGTCTCGGGGACCCCGAGCATCTCGGCGATCACCGTGACGGGAAGCGGCTCGGCGACCCGGAGCAGGTCGAACTCGCCGGCGCCGTCGAGCTCCTCGACGAGGCCGTCCATGATCGCCTGCACGCGCGGTCGCAGCCCCTCGACGAACCGCGGAGTGAACGCCTTCGAGACGAGCCGCCGCACCCTGGTGTGGTTCGGCGGCTCCATGTCCAGGATCCCCGCGTTGATCAGGTCCCAGAACGGCGCGTGCCATTCGGGCGGATCCGGGTGGCCCATCTCGGCGTGCGAGGCCAGGTGCCGGTAGGTGCGCCCGAACCGCCGATCCCGCAGCAAGGCGTTCACGTCCTCGTACCGCGAGATCAGCCAGTGATCGGTGGCCTCGTCGTGGTGGACCGGCTCCCGCTCGCGGAGCCGGGCGTAAGCGAGGTACGGGTCGGCGATGAAGTCGAGCTCGGTCGGGGCGAAGTCCATCGTTGCGACTGTAGCGCCGGCTGTCGTCGCCGCGATGCCGGCGGAACGATGAGAGCTCGCGCGGGGTCAGGCGGTCGTGCCCGAACCCGTCTCCCAAGTCGTCCCCTCGTCGCGCATCCTTCGGACGAGCGCGTACACGCCACCGCCGAGCGCGAGCAGGAAGAGCATCCAGCGGCCCTTGTGTGAATGCTCCCTCGCGTCCTCGTGCTCATCGTGCTGCATGCGCTCCTCGAGCAGGTCGAGGATCCGGTGATGCTCGGTCCGGGACTCCTCCACCTCGTCGCGCAGCAGCTGGTTCTCGAGCCGGAGACGCTCCGCCTCCAGGCTTGAGCGATCCAGGCGCTTCTCGACCATCCGATCCTTCATCCGGTGGCCGGCGGCCTCGGCCTTGAAGCGAGCTGCGGAGCCGTAACCCCTCATGGTCCCGGTCATGCCCATGATGCGTGCCTCCTCGTGTCGAGAACACTTGATCGATACCCAATCTGGCCCGGGCACGAACCCCACCGGAGTACGCAGAGCGGGGTCGAGTGGCGCGGTCGGGCGCTGGGCACCCTCATCGCGATACGACGCGATCGGCCCCCTCCGACTGTCCGAGCAGGAACCCGATCTCGTCGGCTACGACCGGCGTCGCGAAGAGGAAGCCCTGTCCCGACTCGCAGCCGGACTCCCGAAGCCCGTCGAGCTGCTCCGGGAGCTCGATCCCCTCGGCGACGACCTCGAGGTGGAGCGCCTGGGCCAAACCCAGGATCGCTCGGACGAGGATCGACCCCTCCGCTGGATCTTCGACCATCCCACGGACGAACGTCCGGTCGATCTTGAGCTCGTCGATCGGGAACTCCCGCAGGACCCCGAGCGACGAGGAACCTGTGCCGAAGTCGTCGATCGCCAGGCGCACCCCGAGGGACTTCAGCTCTCGGAGCCGGTGCCTCGCCTCCTCCACGTTCTGCAGCAGGGCGCCCTCGTTGATCTCCAGGGTCATCGAGCTCGGGTCGAGCCCGTTGTCGGTGAGCGCCGTTCGGAGCCTCTGGATCAGGTCCGGGTCGAGCAACTGCCGGGGCGAGACGTTCACACTCAGCGAGAGCGAGCGGCCCGGGTAGGCGTCGTTCCAGGCCTTCACCTGTCGGCACGCTTCTGCGAAAACCCAATCGCCCAGCGCGACGATCGCACCCGTCTGCTCGGCCGCGGGGATGAAGTCCGTGGGTGGGAGGAGCCCGCGGCGCGGATGGTTCCAACGGACCAGGGCCTCGACCCCGATGAGGGCCCGGTCCGCCAGCTCCCAGATCGGGAGGTAGTGGAGCACGAACTCCCCGTTCCGCAGCCCCCGATGGAGCTCGGTCGTGAGCTCGAGCTGCTGGACGGCGCGGGCGTGCATCGAGGGTTCGAAGACCTCGTATCGATCCCGGCCCCGCCCCTTGGCGTAGTACGTCGCCGCATCCGCGTCCCGGAGGAGGTCATCGGTCGAGGTCGGAGAGTCCCCACTGCTGAAGGCGATCCCGATGCTTCCGCCGACCGACACCTCGTGACCCTGGGCGAGGAGCGGCTCATGGAGGATCGCGAGGACGCGCTTGGCCACGACGATCGCATCCGCCTCGGTGATGTTCTCCTCGAGGAGGACGACGAACTCGTCCCCGCCCAGCCTGGCCACCGTGTCGCTCGCCCGGCTCGAGGCCAGGAGCCGCTTGGCAACCGCGACGAGCACCTCATCGCCCGCGTGGTGGCCGAGGCTGTCGTTGATCACCTTGAATCGATCGAGGTCGATCAGCAACACCGCGATCTGGGCGCCGCTCCGGTGGGCCCTGGCAAGCGCGTGGTCCGCGCGGTCATGGAACAGCGCGCGGTTCGCCAGCCCCGTCAGGGAGTCGTAGAAGGCCTGCTTCGCGAGCTGCTCCTGGAGGAGCTTGCGCTCCGTGACATCGAAGATGGCTCCGTCGAGCCACAGGACCGAGCCATCGGGGCCGAAGACGCCCCGACCCTTCTCGTACACCCAACGGACGCCCCCGTCGGCTCCGACGATCCGATACTCGATGATGTAGGGCTCACCGCGGCCGACGGCCTCTCCGACCGTCGCCTCGACCATCCCCTGGTCGTCCGGATGGATGATCGAGGCGAACGTTCGCACGCTGCTCCGGATGAAGTCGGAGGCCGGGTATCCGGAGATCGCCTCGATGTTGTCGCTGATGAACTCCATGTCCCAGTCGGAATCGAGGCCGCACCGGTACATCGCCCCGGGGATGTTCGAGAGCAGCGTTCGGAAGCGTTCCTCGCTGACCCGGATCTCCTCGAGGAATCGGACGCGCTCCCTCAGCAGTTCGGTCTCCACCGGGTCGTGGAGGGGGCCGTCGTTGCCCACGGATCCGCCCTGCGGACCCGTCGGGGCATGGTCGCGGGTCATCCCTTGAGTATCGGGCCTCCCCGAGGGTGCCTGAAGGCGCCAGGCTGGTACCTCTTCGGTGGGTCGGTGCCACCCGGGCCAAGCACGAAACTGGGCCTCAGCCTGCCGGCGCGATGTTCTGGTTCGAGCGGAACAGGTTGGTGGGGTCCCAGCGTGCCTTGAGCTCGGCCAGGCGCTCGTACTTCTCGGCGCCGTACGCCGCGCGGACGCGGTCGGCGCCCTCGTCGCCGAGGAAGTTCACGTAGACCCCGCGCGCCATCGGCTCGAGCTCCCCGAACAGCGAGCGGACCCACGCAACGTGATCGGGACCGCCGGAGGCCTCCTCCGGGAGCCACGCGCCGTTGATGTTCACGTCGAACGCCGGCGATCGCCCGGCATACGCGGTGTCCATCTCCCCCACCCGCGACATCGCGCCGCCGAGCTGGAACGCGATCGCGTATGAGCGCGGCGAGGTGATCCGCTCGACGTGGTCGACGATCGCGGCGACCGCGGGCCCGGTCAGCTCGTCGAGCTCGACGGACTTCCAGTAGTAGTGCCACCCGGGCGTGACCGCGCCGTCGAACATCGCCTGATGCTCCACGAAGGGCTTCGGCGCACAGAGATCGAGCAGGGGCCCGAGCGCTCTGATCGGCGCGATCACGGCCTCGCCGGCCTCGATCGGCCCGCACCAGCAGGCGACCACCATCCAGGTCGGCACGCCGTGCAGCGGTTCGGGGATCCACGGCGCCGCCGGCGCCCGGCGGACGTTCAGCACGGTCGTCAGCTCCTCGGGGGCCTCCGCCGCCCACGCGCGATACGCCTGCATGATCTGGGGACCGCGCTCGAGCGGGAAGAGTATCGGTCCCGCGAGCACGGTCGGCCCGATCGGGTGCGCTCGGAACCGGAACGATGTGACCACGCCGAAGTTGCCCCCGCCACCCCGGAGGCCCCAGAACAGGTCGGGGTGGTCGTCCTCGCTCGCGGCGACCGACTCCCCCTCCGCGGTGACGATGTCGGCGCCCACGAGGTTGTCGACGCTCAGGCCGTGCTTGCGGGTCAGCCACCCGATCCCGCCGCCGAGGGTGAGACCGGCGACCCCCGTGTGCGTCACGATCCCGGCCGGGACCGCGAGCCCGAACGCCTGGGTGGCGCGATCGAGCTCGCCGAGGGTGACGCCGGCCGCGACCTCCGCGATGCCGTTCCCCTCGTCGACCCGGACGCTCTTCAGCCCGGACAGGTCGACGACCAGGCCGTCGTCGCAGAGGGCGAGGCCACCCACGCCGTGGCCGCCGCTCCGCACCGACATCCGCAGGTCGTGCTCGCGCGCGAACCTTACCGAGCTCCGCACGTCCGATGCATCGGCGCAACGCGCCACCACCCCCGGCCTCCGGTCGATCGCTCCGTTCCAGATCGAGCGCGCCTCGTCGTACGCCCGGTCCGTGGGGAAGATCAGCTGGCCGTGGAAGCGCCCGCCGAACGCTCGAAGCGCCGGCGCCGGCACCGAGGTCAGGGGCGCGTCGTGGGACACCATCGCCGGACCATGGTCCGCCACGGAGCCCATTCGCGTCGAGTCCGGTCAGAAGGTCGGCTTGGTGACCATGAGGAACACGATGGCGATCACGTCGACCGCGAGCACGATCCCCACCGTCGTCCCGCGTTTCGCCAGCGCCCGGAACTCGCTCGAGCCGGCACCGGACGACTCCAGGGTCGAGATCTGGGCGCGCAGGGTCGGGGTGTAGACGAACAGGCCCAGCCCCACGGCCACGGCGTACAGCACGAGCGCGGTCAGGAGCCAGAACTGCGTGAGATCCAGGTCGCCGACCCACACCATCGACAGGCCCGTCACGAGGAGCAGGCCGTACGCGGGGTTCGCGATCCGATCGTCGAGGAACTTCACGCCGCGCAGGGCGAAGGCCTCGTGCTCCGGTTCCCTCGCGGCCCGGGCGAGCCAGACCGCGTAGGACGCGTTGAACCCGACGGCGACGATCGCCAGGAGCACGTGGAAGAACTTGAGGATCTCGAAGGTCTGGATCGCGATCATCGACTCCCCTCCGTCTGGCGGTCCCGCCATCGTCCGGCTCGGCCGATCCGCCCGCAACCGACGTGCGAGACTCCCGGCGTGGACGAGGACCTCCCGGTCGGCGAACCCGTCGACGCCAGCCCGG
>JBKPRY010000368.1:0-15254 GCA_046734755.1 Actinomycetota bacterium
CGAGGCGCTCGCGATGGCCGGGATCCCCGTCTACTCGCAGCCGGGACGCGGCGGGGGCTGGTCGCTGCTCGGTGGTGCGCGAACGGACCTGAGCGGGCTGACCGCGGCCGAGGCGCGGACCCTGTTCCTGGTTGCGGGACCATCGGCGTCGGCAACGCCGCAGATCAAGGCGGCGCTCCGCAAGCTCGTCCGCGCCCTGCCCGAGCCCTTCCGCGCCGAGGCCGAGGCGGCGGCGTCGGCGGTGGTCATCGACCCGGCGAGCTGGGACCGAACGCACGTCGCTGCGCCCGAGCACCTCGATGAGTTGCAACGAGCGGTCGTCGAAGGGGTCCAGGTCCGGATCGTCTACGCGGCCCCGGACCGCCCCGAGAGCGAGCGGACCGTCCACCCGCTCGGCCTCGTGGCGAAAGCGTCGGTCTGGTACCTGATCGCGGCGACCGATGCGGGGATGCGCACGTTCCGCCTGAGCCGAGTGCGCGCGGTGACGCCGACGAAGGATCCCGTGGAACGGCCGGAGGGCTTCGACCTCGAGACCCACTGGCGGTCGGTCGTCGCCGAGCTCGACGAGAAGCGGGTGACGTTCCGCGCCACGGCCCGCGTGGAGGCCGAGGCGATCCCGTGGCTCAGGTCGTCCCTCGGGACCCGCGTGTCGGTCCGCGAGGAGAACGCCGGCGACCATGTCGAGATCGAGATCCGGAGCTGGTCGGCCGGGAGCCTGGCGGCCGAGCTCGCGGGGTTCGGCCGATGGGTGGAGATCCTGCAACCGGTCGAGGTCCGGCAGGAGCTCGCCCGCATCGGCGACGAGCTCAGGGAGCGGTACGGCGAGCGAACGCCCGGAGCCAAGCGCTCGCGTGGGCGATCGCCGTGGGTGATGTCTTGAGGACGCCCGAAGCCATGACCGCCGAGGCCGGCGGCCGGCCGGGTGTGAACAACCACAGGTCGAACAGGTCGCTCAGGTCCTGACCGGAGACCTGTTCGGCCAGCGTGATGAACGCGTCGGTCGTGCCCGTGCCGAACGCATGCTGCTCGGTCCACAGGTGCAGGGTCGTCCAGAACGCGTCGTCGCCGACCCGGTTGCGGAGCGCCTGCAGGGTCATCGCACCGCGGACGTACACCGCCCCGTCGAACAGGTCGCGGACCCCGGGGTCCCCGATCACGACCTGCCAGAAGGAAGAGCCGCTCGGGATCGAACCCCAGATCGCCTCGAACGTCCGCCGCGGGGTCTCGAAACCCTCGTGCTCGCTCCAGAGCCACTCCGCATAGGTCGCGAACCCCTCGTTGAGCCAGATGTACTGCCAGCGGTCGACGGCCACCAGGTCGCCGAACCACTGGTGCGCCAGCTCGTGCACGATGACGGATTCGCCGTTCGGAAAGAAGGAGCGCGCGTAGACGGGCCTCGTCTGCGTCTCGAGCGCGAAGCCGAGCCGGCCGGTGTCGGGGAAGATCCCGCCGGCCGACTCGAACGGGTACGGGCCGAACCGGCTCTCGAGGAAGTCGAGGATCTCGGGTTCGCGCCGGACGGAGGCTCGCACGCGCGGCATTACGTCGGGGTCGATCGCGTCGATCACGGGTAGGCCGCTCGACGTCGTCCGGAACCGCATCCTCCATTCGCCCACGTCGAAGGTCGCGAGATAGCTGGCCATCGGGTCGTGCGCCTGCCAGACGTGGGTCGTCCAGTTCCCCCTGGTGTCCATCGACTCGCGCACACCGTTGGCGACCACTCGGAACCCATTCGGCACGGTGATGCGGAACGTGTACGAGGCGCGGTCGCTTGGATGATCGTTGACCGGGAACCACGCGGTCGCCGCCTCGGGTTCCCCCGCGATGATCACCCCGTCGCGCGTCCGGATGAATCCTGACACGGCGCCCAGACTCGGGAGGACGAACCCCTTTGGGAACCCGTCGTACCTCACCAGGACGGAGAGATCCGCGCCGGAGGCGAGTGGTGCGGCGGGCGTGATCATCAGCTCGTGATGGGACCGCGACCATGTTGCCGGGTCGCCGTTCACGGTGATCGCGTGCACGGTCAGGCCAACCAGATCCAGGCTGAAGCAACTCAGGGTCTGCGTGGTCAGGGCCGTGATCGTCGCCACTCCGCGGAGGTGGTTCGTACCGGGGCCGTAGCGGATCGCGAGGTCGTAGTGCTGCACGTCGTAGCCGCCGTTGCCGAACCGCGGGAAATACGGATCGCCGACGCCCAGCGTGCCTGCGGACGCGTCGGGGCCGCACCTGGCGAGCCCGGCCGGAGCGCCCCCGGCCCCGGGCGCGACGAGCATCGACGAGGCCACGATCGCGAGCGCGGCCAGGATCCGTTCGGTGCGCATCGCCGCGCTACACCCCGGCTGGCCGGCCGCGGCGGGCCGCCTTCGCGCGTTCCTGCTGCGGGAGCGTCACCTTGCGCAGGCGGACGTGGTTCGGCGTCACCTCGACGCACTCGTCCTCGCGGATGAACTCGAGCGCCTGCTCGAGCACGAGCGTCCGCTTGGGGATCAGGCGCGTGAACTCCTCCGAGTTCGCCTGGCGCATGTTGGTGAGCTTCTTCTCCTTCGTCGGGTTCACGTCGATGTCCTCGGCGCGAGCGTTCTCCCCGACCACCATGCCCTCGTACGTGTCCTCGCCCGGCCCGATGAACATCGACCCGCGTTCCTGAAGCGTGAGCAGCGTGAACGTCGTGCTCACGCCCTCGCGATCGGCGACCAGCGCGCCCGTCGGGCGCGTGCGGAGATCCCCGTGCCACGGCTCGTAGCCCTCGAACACGTGGTGGAGCTGACCGGTGCCGCGCGTCTCGGTCAGGAACTCGGTGCGGAACCCGATCAGACCGCGGGCGGGCACCAGGTGCTCCATCCGGATCCACCCGGTGCCGTGGTTCACCATGTTCTCCAGGCGCCCCTTGCGGAGCGCGAGCAGCTGCGTGATCACACCCAGGTACTCCTCGGGGGCGTCGATCGCCACGCGTTCCACGGGCTCGTGGAGCGTGCCGGCGATCTCGCGGGTGACGACCTGGGGCTTGCCGACGGTGAGCTCGAACCCCTCGCGGCGCATCACCTCGACCAGGACCGCGAGTTGCAGCTCGCCGCGTCCCTGGACCTCCCACCGATCGGGCCCGTCGCCGTCGAGGACGCGGATCGATACGTTGCCGACGACCTCCTGATCCAGCCGAGCCTTCACCTGAGGAGCCGTCAGCTTGCTGCCGTCCCTGCCCGCGAGCGGCGAGGTATTGATGCCGATCGTCATCGACAGCGAGGGCTCGTCGACGCGGGTGACCGGCAACGGACGCGGGTCATCGGGATCGGCCAGTGTCTCGCCGATGGTGATCTCGTCGATGCCGGCCACCGCGACGATCTCGCCGGGTCCTGCCTCGTCCGCCTCGACCCGGTCGAGCGCCTCCGAGACGTACAGCTCCGCGACCTTGGCGGACTCGATCGTCCCGTCGGCGCGGCACCACGCGACCTCCTGCCCGCGGCGGATCGTGCCGTTTCGGACGCGGCACAGAGCGAGCCGGCCGACGTACGGCGACGCGTCCAGGTTGGTCACGAGCGCCTGCAACGGATGACCGTCCTGGAACGACGGCGCCGGGATGTGCTCCCGCAGCGCGTCGAACAACGGCTCGAGGTCCTCGGGCAGCGCGGAGGGGTCGGGGCCGCAGCGACCCTCGCGCGCGTCCGCATACAGGATCGGGAACTCGATCTGGTGCTCGTCCGCGTCCAGGTCCAGGAACAGCTGGTAGACCTCGTCGACGACCTCCATCGTTCGAGCGTCCGGCCGGTCGACCTTGTTCACGACCAGGACCACCGGCAGCCGCGCCTCCAGGGACTTGCGGAGCACGAACCGCGTCTGCGGCAGCGGTCCCTCGGACGCGTCGACGAGCAGCAGGACGCCGTCCACCATCGTGAGCCCCCGCTCGACCTCGCCGCCGAAGTCCGCGTGTCCCGGCGTGTCGACGATGTTGATCTTCAGCCCGCCGTGCCGGACGGCGGTGTTCTTCGCCAGGATCGTGATGCCCTTCTCGCGCTCCAGGTCGGTCGAGTCCAACACGCGCTCGGCCACGTCCTGGTTCGCGCGGAACGCGCCGGACTGCCAGAGCATCGCGTCGACCAGGGTGGTCTTGCCGTGGTCCACGTGGGCCACGATGGCCACGTTGCGGATGTCGGAGCGGGTGGGCACGGACACCATGGTAGGGGGGTGGCGCCCATCGGTGGACCACCCAGCCTTTGAACCGGATTGCCGGTAGGGTCGAGGCCGTGCTCGCACCGACCGCGTACGAGGCCCGTCTGGCCGATCTGCTCGCGCGCGTGTCCTCGGGCGAGGTGTCGCCCGGCGACGCGGCGCGCGAGCTGCGGGACCTGCCGTTCAGTGACCTGGGGTTCGCGAAGGTCGACCACCACCGCGAGCTCCGCCAGGGCGCCTGCGAGATCGTCTACGCCGAGGGCAAGACGCCCGAGGAGGTCCGCGCGATCGTCGAGCGGCTCCTGATCGGTAACCAAGGCCCCATCCTCGTGTCTCGAACCTCCCCCGCGCACGTCGAGGCGGTGCGCGCGGCCGCGGCCGGCGCGGCGGTCGAGTTCGTCGAACGCCCGAGGGCTCGGTGCATCGCGCTCCGACGGAGCATGCCGCGCGCCGCGGGCGCCGTGCTCATCGTGACCGCCGGGACCTCCGATCTCGCCGTCGCGGAGGAGGCCGAGCTCACCGCTTCGTTGCTAGGTGCCGAGACCGAGATCGTCGCGGACGTCGGCGTCGCGGGTCTGCATCGCCTCGCCGCCGCACAACCGGCGCTCGCCACCGCCGACGCGGTCGTGGTGGTCGCGGGGATGGAGGGGGCGCTCGCGAGCGTCGTCGGCGGCATCGCGGCGTGCCCGGTGATCGCCTGTCCGACCAGCGTCGGGTACGGCGCCTCGCTCGGCGGCCTGGCCGCGCTCCTGTCGATGCTGTCGTCGTGCGCGCCGGGCGTCGCCTGCGTCAATGTGGACGACGGCGTGGGCGCCGGCACGATCGCGGCGATGATCGCCCGGCAGTCGACGCCGCGATGAGCGTCCTCTACGTCGACGTCGTCGGCGGCGTCGCGGGCGACATGCTCCTTGCCGCCCTGCTCGACGCCGGCGCATCGCGCGACGAGGTCTCCGACGCTGCATCCGCCGTCTTGGGTCGCCCGGTCCGGTGCGTGACCGAGGAGGTCCGGCGGCGGAGTCTGCGGGCGCTCGCGCTCACGGGTCCGGCCGACCTGTCGTCCGAACGGCGCCGCCCGATCGAGCTGCTCGACGCGGTCGAACGCGCGGGGCTCGGGGAGGGGGTTCGAGCCCGGGCCACCTCGGTCCTGCGGCGGCTGTTCGACGCCGAGGCGAAGGTCCACGGGCGCGAGATCGCCGACCTCGAGCTCGAGGAGCTCGGCGAGGACGACACGTTGCTGGACGTCGTCGGCGTGGCGGCGGCGCTGGTCTCGCTCGGCGTCGAACGCGTCGACGTCTCCGCGATCCCGATGCCGCCACCCTCGAGCGACGGATCCCATGGGTCGCCCGCGCCGGTGACGCTCGAGCTGTTGTCGGGGTTCGCCGTGCGGCCCTCGCTCGCGGGGACCGACCTGCGGGAGACGGTCACGCCGACCGCGGCCGCGATCTTGTCGGCGTTCGGCAGGCCCGCTCCCGAGCTGCCCGAGCTCGTCCTCGAGCGCGTCGGCGTCGGCGCTGGGTCGCGCGATCCAACCTCGGTCGCGAACGTGGTCCGTGTGCTGCTCGGCAGGAGGTCGCCGTCCGCGGACGGCGCCCGCCGGGTGCTCCTGCTCGAGGCCAACGTCGACGATCTGCAGCCCGAGCTCGTGCCGGACGCGATCGATGCGCTCCTGGCGGCCGGCGCGCTCGACGCGTGGACCACGCCGATCGTGATGAAGCGGGGGCGGCCCGCCGTCGCGATCTCGGCCCTGTGCGAACGCGACACGCTCGACGAGGTGCGGCGGGCGTTCTTCGAGGAGACGACGACGCTCGGGGTCCGCGTCCACGAGGTCTCTCGCCCCGAGCTCGATCGCAAGATCGTCGAGATCGAGTTAGCCGAGGGCGGCCCGAGGATCCGGGTGAAGCTCGGGGTCCTCGACGGAAAGACGCTGAACGCGAAGCCGGAGCACGCTGACGTCGTCGAGGCCGCTCGCAAGCTCGGTCGGCCGGTGCGCTCGGTGCACGCCCAGGCCGCGGCGCTCGCGTACCGGCTGCTCGAGGAGGATCGATGAGCGCGGTCGCCGAACGCGCCCAGGTCGCCTTGATCCGCGATCTCGAGGATCGGATCCGCGGGTACGGCGATCGGGCCCTCGTGGCCTTCTCCGGCGGGGTCGACTCGTCGGTGGTGCTGGCGCTCGCCGCGCGCGCTCTCGAGCCCGGCCGGGTGGAGGCCGTGACCGCGATCTCGCCGAGCTATCCGGCGGGCGAGCTGGAGGTGGCGGCCCGGACGGCGTCCGATCTCGGGGTCGCACACCGGTCCGTGCAGACCCACGAGGTCGAGCGCGAGGCCTACGCGCGCAACGACGAGTTCCGGTGCTACCACTGCAAGGCGGAGCTGTACGGCGTCCTCGGACGGCTGGTCCGGACCGCGGACCTCGAAACGGCGGTGCTCGCCGGCGCCAACGCCGACGATCTCGACGAGTTCCGGCCGGGGATCTGGGCGGGGGAGCGGGCCGGGATCCGCAACCCGCTGCTCGAGTCGTCGGTCGGCAAGGCGACCGTGCGCTCGATCGCCCGGACACTCGGCCTGCGCGCGTCGGACAAACCGGCGCTCGCGTGCCTGTCCTCGCGGGTCGAGCTCGGGATCCGCATCTCGCCGGAGCTGCTCGCTCGGATCGACGAGGCCGAGGCGATCGTCCGCGCGCTCGGGTTCGAGGTGGTCCGCGTGCGACACCGCGGCGCGTCCGCGACGGTCGAGGTGCCGGCCGGCGAGGTCGATCGGCTCCTCGCCCACCCCGAGCGGGACGCCGCGCTCCGCGCGGCAGCGCAGCTCGGCTGGGCCGAGGTTGCGGTCGACCCGAACGGCTATCGGCCCGGCGGCGCCACGCCTCCGCGCGAGACTCGATGAGTTCCCCATCCCGGATCGGTCTCACGGGAGATGACTGCGAACGAACCGCGGCCCGCGACCGAGGCCGGGGCGTCGTCGGCGATCCAACCGGTCGCGCGACGGTGGCGCCCCGGGCCGGGGGGAACCGTCCTGGTCATGAGCGGTCCGGTCGCACGCGATGCCATCCCCGCGATGTGCGAACGCGCGCGGAGGCTCCTCCAGGGCTGTGACGCCGGGCCGGTCGCCTGCGACGTGGGGGCCCTCGCCGAACCGGACGCGACCACGATCGACGCGCTCGCTCGGCTCCAGCTGACCGGCCGTCGCGTCGGGCGCCGCGTCGAGCTCCGGAGGGCATGTGAGGAACTCGAGGACCTGCTGACGCTGACGGGGCTGCTCGGGGTTCTGACCGTCGGCGGCCCGGTGGTGGCGTCAGCCGTCGAGGCGTGGGGGGAGCCCGAATTGCGGAAACAGGCGCTCCGTGTCGAGGAAGAAGCTGATCCCGGTGATCCAACCGTCCGCGACCTCCAGGACCTGCAGTGACCACGGCTCGAGCCCTCCCCGCGGGCTCGGCTTGTACTGCCCGAACGCCGGCATGCCGTTCGCCTGGAGCGCGATGAGTCTCGAACCCCGGCAGCCGATCCCCGGGCCGAGGCACCACGACCGGATGTCGTCGTGCGTTTGCAGCCACATCTCGTACGGCGGCATCGACCAGGTGGCGTCCTCGCGAAGGAGCGATGTGAGCGACTCCATGTCGTACCGCTCGAACGCATCGACGTAGCGGTCGAGCAGCGCGCGCTGCTCGTCGTCGGTGGGGAGCAGGGTCTCGGCGTCCTCGAGCTCGAGGGACTCCAGGGTTGCGCGCGCGCGTTGCAGGGCGCTGTTCACCGACGCGACCGAGGTGTCGAGGAGCTCGGCCACCTCGGATGCCTTCCAGCGCAGGACCTCTCGCAGGATCAGCACCGCTCGCTGTCGCGGCGGCAGGTGCTGCAGCGCGGCCACGAGCGCGAGCCGGACCGACTCGCGCGCCTCGAGCACCTCGGAGGGATCGCCGCTCTGGGGCACCACGCGATCGTCGGGCACGGGCAGGATCCACACGTTCTCGGGCAGCGGCTCCGGCAGCGGGGTGTCCGCGGATCTCGCCGGCGCGAGCTCCATCGGGCGCGCGCGCCGCTCCCGGCCGCCCAGCATGTCCAGACAGACGTTGGTCACGATGCTGTACAGCCACGAGCGCAGCGACGATCGCCCCTCGAACTGTTCGAAGCTCTTCCACGCCCGCAGGAATGCCTCCTGCACGGCGTCCTCCGCCTCGAACCCGGATCCCAGCATCCGGTAGGCGTACGCGGTGAGCTCGGTCCGGTACTGCTCCAGCCGGAGCTCGAGCTCGTCCGATCCCGGATGCGTGGGCCGGTCCCTCGCCGTCACCTCAGCCAACCGGCTCGTTCCTCCTCTTTACGGACCGTCCCCACCACCCTACGACCCCAGCGACGTTGCGAACTCATCGGGCCATCGACCGGGCGCGATCCGAAGTTCGGCTACCCTTCGAGTACCGCGAGGCGAGGAGGCGGGATGAAGGCGTTCGGACTGGCGGACGAGGGAGCTCCGGCGGCGGTCATCGAGGTCCCGACCCCCGATCCGGGGCCGGGCGAGGTTCGGGTCAAGGTGCGCGCGTCCTCGGTGAACGGGTTCGACGTGTTCGTGGCCAACGGGATGGCCAAAGGCATGATGGAGCACCGGTACCCGGTCGTGATCGGCAAGGACATCGCGGGCGAGATCGACGCGCTCGGGGAGGGCGCGATCGGATTCGACGTCGGCGACGAGGTAACCGGCATCGTCCCGACCGAGCACCATCTGTGGCGAGGCGCGTACGCCGAGTTCGTGGCCGTCCCCCTGGACGGCTTCGTCGTGCACAAGCCGGGGAACCTCGACTTCGAGCGAGCGGCGTGCATCGGGCTCGCGGCCATCACGGCGTTCCATTGCGTGGAGACGATCGAGGCATCGGAGGGCCAGGTCGTGCTGATCGTGGGGGCGACGGGCGGCGTCGGGGCCTACTCGGTGCAGCTCGCGTCCGCCCGCGGCGCCAGGGTCGTCGCGTCGGCCCTGCATCAGGACGAGGGCTGGATCCGCGGGCTCGGAGCGAGCGAGATCGTGGACTATTCGGGCGATGTCGTGGCGGCGATGCGCGAACGTTCTACCGAGGGCGTCGACGGTCTGGTCGTCGCGGCGCACGTCGGAGACGAGTTCGGGGCGCTGACCGAACTCGTGAAGGACGGCGGGAGGATCGCCTCCACGGTCGGCGGCGCCGACATCGAGGCGCTCTCCCAACGCGGGGTGGTCGCGGCGAACGTGATCGGCCACGCCGACCCCGAGGCGTTCGGCCGCATCGTGCGGATGGCGAGTGAGGGGACGCTCAGCGTCCCGATCACGCGGACGTTCACGTTCGACGAGCTGCCGCAGGCGCTCCGGCTCGTCGGCGAGGAGCGCTCGCGCGGAAAGTTCGCGATCACGATCTGACGCGGGCTGCGAACGCTGTCCGCCTAGGACGAACCGTCGCACCCGTCCGTTCGGTACAGCACCGCCATGTCGCCTCGGAGCATCGAGACCCGGTCCCCCGACGGGCTCCGCCACTGCAGACGGATGAGGTTGGCGTGCGGGGTCGCGACGTCGTCGCGCTCCACCCACTGGAACGAGAACGAGGTCGGACCGGCCGCCCCCGGTTCGAAGCGCGTCGCGCCCGGGTTGCTGACGAAGGTCTGATCGCCCACGTTCGTGCTGAGGATTCGGAACCGCGCGGCGGCGCCCGAGACCAGCGCGCTGACGTTGACGGTGATCGGGAAGATGGCGGTCGGGTCGGCCTCCAACCCAGGTACGGCCGCCCACGTCGTCGAGGATGTGGAGACGGTCGAAGACCGCCAGACCGTATCGATGCAATCGACCGGCGTGCGTCCCGTCGCCGTCCCCGCGATGACGCCGCGTGCCCCGACGCCTACCAGGCCGATCGCCAGCATCACCACGAGCAGGTTCCTGCGCATCGAGGCCTCCCTTCCACGCGCGGAGCCGCCCCCGCGCCTCGGACGGTCGAGGCTACGGGACCTCTCCGGAAAAGGTGGGCCCCTGGTCGCCCTACGCGGCCTGGGCGGCTCGCTCCAAACCGGCGATGTCGAGCTTGCGCATCTCGAGCATCGCGCGCATCACGCGCTGGGTGCGTTCGGGATCCGGGTCGGCGAGCAGGTCTCCGAGGACCGTGGGGACGATCTGCCACGACACGCCGAACCTGTCCTCCAGCCAGCCGCACTCGCCCTGCGTGCCACCCTGCGACAGGGTCTCCCACAGGCCATCGACCTCGTCCTGCGTCTCGCAGTTCACGATGAACGAGATCGCGGGCGTGAAGCTGAACTCGGGACCGCCGTTCAGTGCGACGAACTCCTGCCCCTCGAGCAGGAAGTCCACGGTCATCACGGTGCCCGCGGGTCCTGGTCCGGCCTCTCCGTATCGGGAGATGCCCAGGATCTTGGACTCGCCGCCGTCTCCGGTCGTGGCCCGTCGGGCGGAGAACACCGTGACGTAGAAGTCCGCGGCCTCCTCGGCCCGGTCGTCGAACCACAGGCACGCCCCGATCTTGGATGCGTGCTCGACCCTCATGGCTACCTCCTCCTTCTCCCCTGCCCGTACGGGCGGAGGGGTCATCCGAGCGCGAGCCGAGTTCGGCCCTCGAACAGGGGTGTTTCCCCCGTCCATCCCGGCTCGAACCCGAATCGGCAGGAACGGTTCGTCAAGATCCCGAGGCGACGCACTCCCTATCGTGGGAGGGGACACCACCCACAGGAGGGAGTGCCGAGATGGGCGTGCCCACCACCGATGGACAGGGGCTCGATCGGGCCATCTCGATCCCTGTCGTCGCGAACCGGCTGGAACGGCCCTTCCAGCCGGAGGATCTGATCGCCGTGAACGACGCGATCGTGCGCATCGCGGCGATCGACGGCGAGTTCCCGTGGCACCACCACGACGAGGACGAGCTGTTCCTGTGCTGGGAGGGTGGATTCCGGATCGAGGTCCGGGATCGTGAACCCGTCGAGCTCGTCACGGGAGACCTCTACGTCGTCCCTCGAGGCATCGAGCACCGACCGGTCGCGGATCGGCGGGCCGTCGTCCTGCTGCTCGAACGACCCGAGACCCTCCAGTACGGGAACTGACGGCTAGATTCATCCCGTGAGGGAGCCGTCCACCTTCCGGAGGTTGTGGCAACCGCCCGGTCGCTACGAGGACCGGGACGTCGACCGGCGGGTGACGTTCCTGGAGCTGTTCTTCGACCTTGTCTTCGTCGTCGTCATCTCGCAGCTCGCGCGACGCCTCGCCGCGCATCCCTCGTGGTCGGGCGTCGGCTGGTTCGTGTTCCTCTTCTACGCGGTGTGGTCCTCGTGGCTGAACGGCACCCTCTATCACGACCTCCACACGACGAACGACGTGAGCGTGCGGGTCTTCACGTTCGCCCAGATGCTCGCGGTCGCGGTGATGGCCGTGTTCATCGGGGACATCCCGGGCGAAGGCTCGACGGGGTTCGCGCTCGCGTACGCCGCCAACACGTTCGTGCTGGTGATCCTGTGGTTCCGGACAGGGTTGCATGATCCGCATCACCGTCCCGGGTCGTTCCCCTACTCCGCCGGCTACCTCGTCGCGGCGTTGCTCTTCGCGCTCAGCGTCGCGTTCGACGGGCCGGTGCGGTACTGGCTGTGGGCGGCGGCGCTGGCCTGCGAGCTCGCGGGGTGGGTCATCGGCATGCATCGGTGGACGCCGCCGGCCACCCAGCAGGGCGATGCGCGCATCGTAACGACCCCGTCCTTGATCGAACGCATGGGGCTGTTCGTCATCATCGTCCTCGGCGAGGTCATCGTCGGGGCGGTCAACGGGATGGCCGATCTTCACCCGCTCGAGGCCGACGGGGTCGTCATCGGCCTGCTCGGCGTCGTGGTCGCGATCGGACTGTGGTGGATCTACTTCGACCTCGTCTCGCACCGTCCGCCCGTCGTGCGGTTGACCCAGGTCTGGCTCAACCTGCACTTCCCGCTGGTGGTCGCGATCGCGGCCGGAGGAGCGGCGGTCCTCAACACCGTCGAGCATGTCGCGGTTCCGTTGCCCGATGCCGTGCGGTGGCTCCTGGTGGGCTCGCTGGCCGCCGCGGTGCTCTCGATCGCGCTCATCAGTAGCACCCTCCGGGTGCGGCGCGAGCTTCCGGAGATCTATCGGACGGTCGACGCGCTCCTGCTCGGGAGCGTCGTGCTCTTCGTGGGCGTCGGCCTGACCGACTGGGGAGCCAAGGCGAGCCTCACCGCCATGGTCCTGCTCTTGCTCGCGCCGGTCGCGGCGGGCCTGGTCGTCTGGCTCAAGCACACCGAACCCAACACCGCCGGTTTCGGGTAAGGCGGGCATCCCGAGAAGGCGGCCGCTAGGCTGGGCGGCACCGAGCCGATCGCGTTGCACTGGAGGAGGACCGGGCGTGGCCGAGTCGATCGCGAACATCGACCGGGCACGCGCGGCGGTCGAGCGGGGATCGTGGTCCGAGGCGTACGAGTCGTTCCTCGTCCTCGAGCCTTCCGGACTCACACCGTCCGACTGGGATGGGTACGCGGACGCCGCGTGGTGGATAGGAAGGATCGGCGAGTCGATCTCGGCCCGGCAGAAGGCGTACACCGGCTTCGCGGAGGCGGGCGACGATCGTCGCGCGGCTGGGATGGCGGCGCGGCTTTGTATCGAGCACTTCCTTCGGGACGAGCAAGCGGTCGGCGCCGGGTGGTTCGCTCGCGCGCAGCGGCACGCGAACGAACTCTCCGATTGCGTCGAGCTCGGTTTCGCCGCGTACCTCGAGGCGACTATCCTGCTGTACACGGGAGACCCGGTCTCGGCGGTGCCGCTCATAGCGCGTGCCATCGAGTTCGGCCTGCGCTTCGGGAACCGGGATCTCCTCGGCATGGCGATCCACACGCAGGGCCTGATCCTGGTCGCGCAGGGACGCTCCGCCGAGGGTGTGGCGCTGCTGGACGAGGCGATGACCTCGGTGGTGGCCGGCGAGGTGAGCGACTACTTCACCGGCGCCATCTACTGCAACGTCATCGGGGCCTGTCTGGAGATCGCCGACGTCCGCCGGGCGGCGGAGTGGGGCGAGGCGGCGCGGAGGTGGTCCGAGTCCATTCCGCCGGAGTCGCGGTATCCGGGGATGTGCCGGCTCAACCGGGCCCAGATCGCGAGCATGCGGGGAGCGTGGTCGGAGGCCGAGGCGGAGTCGGTCCGCGCCACCGAGGAGCTGATGGAGTTCAGCCCGCCGATGGCGGCCGAGGCCCTGTACGAGACCGGCGACGTCCGCCGGCGTCGCGGAGACCACGCGGGCGCCGAGGAGGCGTTCGAACGGGCGCACGAGCTCGGCTTCGACCCGCAGCCGGGGCTGGCGCTGCTCCGGCTCGCGCAGGGCAAGGCGGATGCCGCGCTCACAGCGTTGCGCACGGCGGTCATGGGAGCCTCCGGCAACCGGCTGCACAGGGCCAGGCTCCAGTGGGCGCTCGCCGAGACGGCTCTGGCCGCCGGCGATCTCGATCCGGCGGCGACGGCGGCAGACGAGCTCGACACGCTCGCCGGCGAGTCGGACGCCCCGGTGCTTGCGGCGTGCGCGGCCACGGTCCACGGGTCTCTCCTGCTCGCCGAGAACGACGTCCCCGGCGCGGTGGCGAGCCTGCGTGGCGCGTCGGCCCTGTGGCAAAAGCTCAAGCTGCCGTACGAAGCAGCGCGCACCCGGATGCTCTTCGGGCTCGCCCTCCGAGGGGCGGGTGACGAGGAGGGCGCGCGGCTCGAGCTGCGAGCGGCGCTCGGCGCGTTCGAACGCCTCGGGGCCCCCGGCGACGCCGCCAAGGCCTCCGACCTCCTGGGAGGTCCGGCGGCCCTCCCGGGCGGGCTCACGGCTCGCGAGGCCGAGGTCCTTCGCCTGGTCGCCTCGGGCAAGACGAACCGGGATATCGCCGTCGAGTTGGTGATCAGCGAGCACACCGTCGCCCGGCACCTCCAGAACATGTTCGCGAAGCTCGGCGTGACCTCGCGTGCGGCGGCCACGGCCTTCGCGTACGAGCACGACCTGGCCTGATACGGGACGGCCTGATACGGGGTCGGCCTGACGTCGGGACGGCGTGGTCAGAAAGCACCATCCGACTCGGTGCGGAAGATGGCTGCTTCCGGCGATGAGCGGAACCACCCGTGCTCCTAGGGTTCGCTCATCGGACGTGGAAGGGGTGCCGAGATGGACGGGGAGCGGTTCGACACGGTGGTGATCGGATCCGGGCAGGCCGGCCTATCGGCCGGGTACTACCTGAGGCGGGCGGGCCGGCGCTTCCTCATCGTGGATGCGAACGAGCACGTGGGCGGCTCGTGGCTCAACCGGTACGACTCGCTGCGTCTGTTCACGCCGCCCTGGGCCGTTCGGCTGCCGGGCATGAGCTACCAAACCAGGGGCGGCCCCTGCCCGACGAAGGACGAGATGATCGACTACCTACAGACGTACGCATCCAGGTTCGATCTGCCCGTGCGAACGGGCGTCCACGTCGATGGGATCTCGCGCGACGGCGAGCGGTACGTCCTCTCGACCGGTCTCGAGCGGATCGAGGCCGACAACGTGATCGTGGCCTCGGGGGCCGACCGCGACCCGCGGATCCCCGCCTTCTCCCGGGAGCTGGACCGCGAGATCGTGCAGCTCCACTCCAGCGCGTACCGGAACCCGTCGCAGCTCCGCGAGGGTGGGGTCCTCGTCGTGGGGGCCGGCAACTCCGGGGCCGACATCTCGCTGGAGGTCGCCCCGTCGCACCCAACGTGGCTCTCCGGCCCCGACCGGGGGCACATACCCGTGGACATCGACCGGTGGTTCGCGCAACACGTGGCCTTCCGGGTCATCCGGTTCGTCGGGCTCCACGTGCTGACCATCCGGACGCCGATGGGGCGGAAGGCGGCGGTGAAGTACGCCTCCCAGGGCGACATGCTGGTCCGGGTCAAGCCCAAGCAGATCCACGCGGCAGGCATCGAGCGCGTGCCGAAGACCGTGGGCGTTCGGGACGGAAGGCCGGTGCTCGAGGACGGCCGGGTGCTCGACGTCGCGAACGTGGTCTGGTGCACCGGGTTCCGTCACGACTTCTCCTGGATCGATCTCCCGATCTTCGGAGAGGATGGCGAGCTCTTGCACCATCGAGGCGTTGCGA
>JBKPRY010000369.1:0-66333 GCA_046734755.1 Actinomycetota bacterium
TCCACCTTCCTCGGACCCGGGCTGTTCACCGCCCACTCGCTGGGATGAGGGCGGGGCGGTGGCGGAACGCGGCCACGAGCCGGTCATGGTGGGCGAGGTCCTCAGGTTCCTCGGCGAGGCCACGACCGTGATCGACGCGACGCTCGGCGCGGGCGGTCACGCGGAGGCGCTGCTCGAGGCCGGCGTCGACCGGGTGGTCGGTCTGGACCGTGATCCGCAGGCGATGGATCTCGCCGCGGCCCGGCTCGATCGGTTCGGCAAGCGCTTCACCGCCATCCAGACCCGGTTCTCACAGCTGCCCGCGGAGAACCGGGTCGACGGCGTCCTCTACGACCTCGGGGTGAGCTCGATGCAGCTCGACCGTCCCGAACGGGGGTTCTCCTACCGAGCCGACGGGCCACTGGACATGCGGATGGGCCCCGACGGCGAACGGGCGATGGACATCGTGAACTCGGCGAGCGAGGAGGAGCTCGCACGGATCGTGTTCGAGTACGGCGAGGAGCGTCGCTCGCGCCGGGTCGCATCGGCCATCGTACGTGCGAGGTCCCGGTGGCCGATCGAGACCACCGACGAGCTCGCGCGTGTGGTCGCGAGCGCGCTGGGGGCGCGGCGGGGCGGCCCCCACCCCGCCCGCCGGACGTTCCAGGCGCTCCGCATCGCGGTCAACCGGGAGCTGGAGGAGCTCGCCGCGTCCCTGCCTCGGGCGGTCGAGATCCTCGCTCCCGGTGGCCGCGTGGTCGTGATCGCGTACCACTCCCTGGAGGACCGCATCGTCAAGCGGTTCTTCAACGGTGCGGAGGACCTGGAGGTCCTGACCAGGAAGCCGCTCCGGCCCTCCCCGGGCGAGGCCGCGATGAACCCCAGGTCGCGGAGTGCGAAGCTCCGAGCCGCCGAACGGAGCCATGCCGCGTGAGCCAGCCCGCGCGTCGGTTCGAGCCAGCCGAACGTCGACCGCGGCCGCCCACGTCGGCGCGCACCTCGGCGCCTCCCGCGGCGCCGCGACGGCGGACTCGGCCGGTCGCGCCCGCGCGTAAGCGGCCCTCCGCGGCGCGCCGCCCGCGGCCGAGCCACGGCCGATCGATCGGGTTCGTGCTGCTCGCGTCGACCATGGTGGGGTCGATGGTCTTCGGCATCGTGGTCGTGAACGTCCTGCTTGCACAGACGTCGTTCCGCATCGGCGAGGCGGAGCGACGGCTCGAGGAGCTCTCCGAGGACAACCTCGAGTTGGTGCGCGAGCAGGCCACCCTGTCCGCTCCGGGCCGGATCTCCGCCTGGGCCAGCCGGCACGGCATGCGTCTCCCCGACGACATCCGCATCCTCCACGCGCCCGGTTCGGGCTCGGGGGAGCCGGCCGGAGCGGACCCTTCTACGCAGGCAACGGACGCCCAGGGGACGAGTGGCCCTGGCGCAGAGGGCGACGCAACAACGTGAGCCGCCCGCCCGCCGGACGGCTGGTCGCGCTGTTCGCCCTGATGGCGTTCTCCTTCGGGGCGATCTCGGTGCGGCTCGTCGTCCTGCAGGTGAGCCAGGCGCAGGAGCTGCAGGACCGCGCGTTCGACCAGCGCGTGCGGACGATCGACCTGCCGGCGCAGCGCGGGCAGATCCTCGATCGCAACGGAGCGCGGCTGGCGCTGTCGACGCCGGCCGACGATGTGTACGCCGACCCGCAGTTGGTCGACGACCCTTGGGCCACGGCGACGCGTCTTTCGCCGCTGCTCGGCGTCGGCGTCCCCGATCTCGTGCACGCGATCACCTCCGAGGGGACGTTCGTCTATCTCGCCCGGCATCTCGGCCGCGGCACCTCCGACCGGATCCAACGGCTCGCCCTGCCCGGCATCGGCTTGCTCCCGACCTCGAAACGCTCGTACCCCGCGGGATCGCTCGCCTCCCAGGTGATCGGGTTCGTCGGGACCGACGGTGTCGGTCTCACGGGCCTCGAGCTCGGGTACCAGGACGCTCTCGCGGGCACGCCGGGCGAGCGCACGAACGAGCTCGGCCTGTCGGGCCAGGCGATCGTGAGCGGGGTCGACGAGGAGCGCGCCCCCGTCGCGGGCGCGAACCTGGTCACGACGATCGACCGCGAGCTCCAGTTCCAGGCGCAGGCCGCGCTCGAGCAGGCGGTCGAGGAACAGGGCGCCCGCGGGGGGACCGTGATCGTGATGGACCCGCGGACCGCCGAGGTCCTGGCGATGGCGAGCGAGCCGTCGTTCGACCCGAACGCGTTCGAGGACGCGCCGAGCGCCACCTATCGCAACCGGGCCGTGACCGACGCGTACGAACCCGGTTCGACCAACAAGGTCATCACAGCCGCGGCCGCGATCCAGGAGCGGGCGATCCCGCTCGACATGCGGCTCACGGTCCCCTGGACGATGCCGGTCGGCGACTACGTCATCCACGACTCGCAGGCCCACGCACCGATGCAGATGACCCTCGGAGACATCGTGGCCGAGTCCAGCAACATCGGCGCCGTCATGGTCGCGGATCGTGTCGGGGCGTCCACCCTGGCGACCTACCTGGCGCGGTTCGGGCTCGGTCGAGCGACCGGCGTCGGCTTCCCGGGGGAGTCCAACGGGATCATCCTCCCGCTCGACCAGTGGAACGACACGATCCTGGCCACGACGGCGTACGGCCAGGGGATCGCGGCCACGCCGCTCCAGATGGTCTCCGTGTTCTCGACGATCGCGAACGACGGCCGGTGGGTGCAGCCCAAGCTCGTGCGGGGGACGATCGGCCCCGACGGGTCGCTGGACCCGATTGAGGCCGCCCCCACCAGGAGGGTCGTCTCGGCAGGGACGGCGAGGATGGTCACGCGGATGCTCGCGTACGCGGTGCAGGACGGCACCGGCACGAACGCGCAGATCCCCGGGTACCAGGTCGCCGGCAAGACCGGAACGGCGCGGATCCCGACCGGCGACGGCTCCGGTTACCTCGAGGGCCAGTACATCGCGTCGTTCATCGGCTTCCTCCCCGCGGGGGACCCGAAGGTCGTCGTCGCGGCGATCCTGGATCGTCCGGCGACCGTGTACGGCGGGCTCGCCGCGGCGCCACTCTTCAAGCGGGTCGCGCTCGCCGCTATCGCCCGCCTCGACATCGCGCCCGCCGATCGGGTGCCCCTACCGCCGCACGCCCAGCCGATCGGATGAGTGCCGTCACGCGGGAAGGCGCCGCCACGCAGGCGATAGGCTCAGGAACCGTGGCCCCTCCCCGCTCCCGAACGCTCCATGACCTCGTCCGTGATCTCCCCGAGGCCGAGCTCCGAGGCGGCGCAGACGTGCTCGTCGCGAGCGTCTGCTACCGATCGAACGACGCAAGGCCCGGTGCACTCTTCTTCTGCGTGCCGGGGAGCACGGCCGACGGTCATGTCTTCGCTGGCGAAGCGGTCGCGCGCGGGTCCGCAGTGATCGTCGTCGATCGCTGGCTCGAGCTCGACGTATCCCAGGTGAAGGTGCCGGACGTGCGCGGCGCGATGGGTCCGATCTCGGCGGCGTTCTACGGACGGCCGGCGGACGGTATGACGGTCGTGGGTGTCACCGGCACGAACGGGAAGACCACGACGACGTACCTGCTCGAGGCGATCCTCCGGGCGGACGGCCGCACCCCCGGCGTGATCGGCACCACGGGCGTGCGGATCGATGGCCGGCCCGAGCCCTTCCCGAGGACGACGCCGGAAGCACCGGACCTGCAGCGGCTCGTGGCCACCATGGCCGACGAGGGCGTGACCGCGGTCGCGATGGAGGTCTCCTCGCACGGGCTGCATCAGCACCGCGTCGACGGCATCCGGTACTCGGTCGCGGTGTTCACCAACCTCACCCAGGATCACCTGGACTACCACCCGTCGATGCGGGAGTACTTCCTCGCCAAGTCGCGGCTGTTCACGCCGGCCATGAGCGATCGCGCCGTTGTGAACCTCGACGACCGGTGGGGCCGTGAGCTGGCCGGTTCGGGTCTGCCGACGATCACGTACGGGCTCGCGCCCGAGTCGGACGTGCGAGCCACGGATGTGGAGTCGACGGCCGAGGGGATCAGCTTCCTCGCGGACGGGGTCCCGATCCGCTCGGAGCTGCGCGGGTCGTTCAACGTCGAGAACGCCCTGGCCGCGTTTGCCACCGCGCGATGGCTCGGGATCGAGGACAGCACCGCGGCGGAGGCCATCTCGTCGGTCCGGGTCGTCCCCGGACGCGTGGAGTCGGTCGAGGTGGGACAGGGCTTCCTCGTGTTGGTGGATTACGCCCATACGCCCGACAGCGTGGAGAACGTGTTGCGCGCGGCCCGATCGCTCACCGGGGGCCGGTTGATCGTGGTGCTCGGGGCGGGCGGCGACCGGGACCGTAGCAAGCGACCGCTCATGGGTCGCGCGGCCACGGCGAACGCCGACCTCGCGGTCATCACGAGCGACAACCCGCGCGGCGAGGACCCGCTCGAGATCATCGCGGAGATCATGCCGGGCGCCGAACGCGGAGCGGAGGAAGAAGGTGGCCGCTTCGTCGTCGAGCCGGATCGGCGCGCCGCGATCCGGCTCGCGATGGAGGAGGCCTCACCCGGCGACGTCGTCGTGATCGCCGGCAAGGGCCACGAGCACTACCAAGAGCTCGCGGATCGCAGGATCCCGTTCGACGACCGAGCGGTCGCCGAGGACGAGCTGCGATCGATCGGGAAGGCCACCCGCCCGCTGGGGGCGGCGCGGTGATCGAACGCCGCCTCTCGGAGATCGCGTCGGCCGTGCGCGGCACGCTGCGCGGACCGGACGCCGTTGCGTCCTCGGTGGAGACGGACTCGCGCGCCGTCGGACCGGGAGGCCTGTTCGTCGCGATCGAGGGGGAGCGCCTGGATGGTCACGCGTTCGTCGGCGACGCGGTGGCGCGCGGGGCCATCGCCGCGGTCGTGCATCGTCCCGGGATCGACGGGACGGTGATCGAGGTTCCCCACACGGGGCGCGCGCTGCTTGACCTCGCGACCGACGAGCGCGACCGCATGACCGGCACCCGGGTGGTCGGGATCACCGGCTCGAACGGGAAGACCTCCGTCAAGGATCTCGCCGCCGCGGTGGTGGGCACGCGTCTGCGGACCCACGCCAGCCCTGCGTCGTTCAACAACGAGGTCGGGCTCCCGATGACGCTGCTGGGCGTCGATCGCGGGATCGAGGTCGTGGTCGCGGAGATGGGCGCGCGACGCGAGGGGGACGTTCGGTTGCTGTGCGACATCGCCCGGCCCGACGCCGTCGTCGTGACGAACGTCGGGACGGCGCACCTCGGGATCTTCGGGTCGTGGGAGGCGATCGTCCGGGCGGGGTCCGAGCCGGTCGAGTGGCTCGATGCGGACGGTACCGCGATCGTGAACGCCGACGACCCCGTCGCGCGGGCATACGCCGACGAGACCGGCGCCGCGGTGATCACGTTCGGCCTGGATCCGGGCGCCGATGTCCGGGCGGAGGACGTCGAGCTCGGTCCCGATGCGCGAGCGACGTTCACGCTGTGGTCGGCGGGCGAGCGCGAGCCGGTCGAACTCGCGGTCCCCGGCGACCACATGGTGTCGAACGCCCTCGCCGCCGCGGCGGTCGGGCGCTGGGCCGGCGTGACACTCGCCGAAACCTCGACGGCGCTCAAGGGCGCGAGCGTCGCGCGCTGGCGGATGGAGACCTCCACCGGATCCTCGGGGATCGTGGTCCTGAATGACGCCTACAACGCGAACCCCGAGTCGATGGCGGCCGCGTTGAAGTCCGCTCGTTGGATGGCCAAGGGCCAGCGTCTGATCGCGGTGCTCGGGCACATGGCCGAGCTCGGGCCGGTCGAGTTCGAGGAGCACGAGAAGCTGGGGCGGCTGGTGGTCAGGATCGGCGTCGAGCGGCTGATCACGGTGGGGGAGCAGGCGCGAACGATCGCCCGCGCCGCGATCCGCGAGGGACAGCTTCCCGAGGACGTCGAGTCGTACGAGGACCCGGCGGAGGCCGCCGCCGACGTCCGTGCGTGGGCGAGGCCCGGCGACGTGGTGCTCGTGAAGGGGTCCCGGGTGGCGGGTCTGGAACGCGTGGCGGAGGCCCTGGGATGAAGGCGAGTCGCGACCGCAACGAGGCGCGCGCGTGAGGCAGATCCTGATCGCCGCCGCGGTGGGCCTCTCGGTGACGCTGTTCGGTACACCGATCGCCATCCGACTGTTCGGGCTGTGGGGGTGGGGTCAACGGATCCGCGAAGACGGGCCGCACACCCACCTGGAGAAGATGGGCACGCCGACGATGGGCGGGACGGTGATCATCGCGGGGATCGTCGCCGGCTACGTCGCGACCCGCATCGTGTTCACGACCGTCACCGCCGCCGGGGTCTCGGTGCTCCTCGCGACGGTGCTCCTCGGACTGCTCGGGTTCATGGACGACTTCATCAAGGTGCGGCGGCGGAGGTCGCTCGGCCTGTCGAAGACCGCGAAGATCGCGGGACAGGCCGTGATCGCCCTGATCTTCGGGATGGTGGCCGTCCGGGCGGCGGGCGTTCCGACCGAGCTGAGCTTCATCCGCGCCACCGGCATCGAGCTGGGGCTCCTGTTCTACCTGTGGGTGTTCGTGATCCTCGCCGCGTCCTCCAACGCCGTGAACCTGACCGACGGCTTGGACGGCCTCGCCTCCGGCGCGTCGATCCTCGTGCTCTCCGCCTTCGTCTTCATCGCGTTCTGGCAGTTCCGGCATACCTGCGAGATGATCGCCGGCGCCGCGTGCTACCCGATCGACGTCAACGCCGCGCTCGATCTGGCGATCGTCGCGGGCGCAGGGGTCGGGGCGACCGCCGGATTCCTGTGGTGGAACGCCGCGCCGGCCCGGATCTTCATGGGAGACACCGGCTCGCTCGCCCTCGGGGGGCTGATGGGGGCGCTCGCGATCGTGACCAACACCCAGTTGCTGCTGGTCGTCCTGGGGGGGCTGTTCGTGATCGAGGCGGCGTCCGTGATCGCCCAGGTGATCGCGTTCCGCGGCTTCAAGCGGCGGATCTTCCGGATGTCGCCGATCCACCACCACTTCGAGCTCGCCGGCTGGCCCGAATTCACGGTGATCGTGCGCTTCTGGATCGTCACCGGTCTGTTGGTCGCGGTGGGGCTCGGGTTGTTCTACACGGATTTCGTCAGCCGCGGTGGACTGGGGCTCGAGTGATGGGTGCGTTCGACGGCGAGCATGTAGTCGTGGTCGGCGCCGGTGTGGCCGGGTCGGCGGCTGCGCGCGTCCTGCTCGCGGAGGGCGCGACGGTCCGTGTGAGCGATTCCGGTCGCGCGACGCGCGGCATCGCGGACCTGCGTGCGGAGGGGATCGAGGTGCTCGAGGGTGGTCACGCCCCCGACCATCTCGACGGCGCGACCCTGATCGTGACAAGCCCGGGGGTTCCGCCGCACGCCGACATCCTTCGGTGGGCCCACGATCGGATGCTTCCCGTGTGGGGCGAGCTGGAGCTCGGCGCCCGGCTCGCCCGGGTGCCGTACCTCGCGGTGACCGGGACGAACGGCAAGACGACCACCACCGGCCTGCTCGCCGCATGTTTGCGGTCGGCCGGACTGGACGCGGTCGCGTGTGGCAACATCGGGAGGCCGTTCCCGACGGCGGCCGGGGAGCCCCACGACGCGCTCGTCGTCGAGGTCTCCTCCTTCCAGCTCGCGACGCAGACGTCCTTCCACCCCAGGGTCTCCGTGCTGCTCAACCTGGCGCCGGACCACCTGGATTGGCACGGCTCGTTCGACGCCTACGCGGCGGCGAAGGCGCGAGTCTTCGCGCTCCAGGGTGGAGCCGACGTCCACGTCGGGAACCTCGACGACGAGGCGTCCGCCGCGATCTCGCGCTCGGCCCCGTGCGAGGTGCGGTGGTTCACGCTTGGTGAGCCTTCGGAAGACGGCGCGGGCGTCCGTGACGGCCGGCTGACCGCCGGATGGAGCGGCGCGGATCTCGGTGCGCTCTCGCTGGACACGCCTGCGATGCGCGCCGACGCCGCGGCGGCCGCCACGGCGGCCCACGCGTTCGCGATCGGCGACCACGCGATCGCGGAGGCGATCGTGACGTTCGCCCCGGAACCCCATCGGGGCGAAGCCGTCGCAACCGTCGAAGGCGTCCGGTTCCTCGACAACTCCAAGGCGACGAACCCGCACGCGGCGATCGCCGCGGTCGGGGATGCCGAGGGAGTCGTCCTGATCGCCGGGGGCGACGCCAAGGGCGTCGATCTCACACCGCTCGGGTCGGTCGCGCCCCGCCTGGCCGGGGTCGTCGCGATCGGCGCCTCGGCGGGGGAGGTCCGCGCGCTGTTCGAGGGTCGTGTCCCCGTTCGGGAGGCCGGGTCGGTCGAGGAGGCGGCAAGGCTCGCGTTCTCGATGGCGTCAGGCACAGGCACGGTCTTGCTCGCCCCCGCCTGCGCGAGTTGGGACATGTTCCGCGACTACACCGAACGCGGGGATCGGTTCGCCGCCGCCGCCCGCGCGCTCGAGAAGGAGGGCGCGCGGACGTGAGCGGGATCGGCGCCGCTTCCCCCCGGCCGAGGACCCTGCGGCTGGTCCGGCCGGACGAACGCCCGATCTCACGGGCGCGGACCGACCTGAGGACCCGCCGCACCCTCGCGTTGCTGTTGGGCTCGACCGCGTTCCTCGTGGGGTCGGGACTCGTGATGGTCCTGTCGGCGAGCTCGGTCTCGGCGTTCGCCGAGTACGGGGACAGCTTCCTGTTCGTCCAGCGACAAGCCGTCTACGCGGTGGTGGGCGTCCTCGCGCTGCTCGTGACCTCGCGGATGCGATACCACGCGTGGAGGCGTCTGGCCGGTCCGCTCCTGCTCGTCACGATGGCGATGCTCGTGCTGGTCCTGATCCCGGCGCACGGCATCGAGGCCTACGGCTCCTCGCGGTGGTTCCAGCTCGGTCCGGTGACCGTGCAGCCCTCCGAGCTCGCGAAGCTCACGCTGATCGTGTTCGCGGCGGCGACCCTCTCGCGGAATAGAACCAAGGTGGACGACGTTCGCCAGCTCGCCGTGCCCCTCCTGCCGATCTCGGTCCTTGTGTGCGGGCTCGTGATGATGCAGCCCGACCTCGGTACCACCGTGATCATCGCCGTGACGATGTTCGCGCTGGCATTCGCCGCCGGAGTGAGACTCAGCTACCTGGCGTGCACGAGCCTCGTGGGCGCGCTGATCGGGACGGGTCTGATCATGAGCGCGGACTACCGCAGGGTGCGGTTCCTCGCCTTCCTGCATCCATGGGCCGACGTGAAGAACACCGGGTACCAGTTGGCGCAGTCGCTCTACGCCCTCGGTTCGGGAGGATGGATGGGCGTCGGACTCGGCGCCTCGCGCCAGAAGTGGCAGTACGTGCCGAACGCGCACACCGACTTCATCTTCTCGATCCTGGGCGAAGAGCTTGGTCTGCTCGGCGAGCTCGTGGTCCTCGTCGCGTTCGGCACGCTGATCTTCGCGGGCATTCGGATCGCGGCGAACGCGAAGGACGTGTTCGGCCGGTTGCTGGCGGCCGGGATCGTGTCGTGGTTCGGCCTGCAGACGCTGATCAACCTCGGGGCGGTCACCGGCCTGCTCCCGGTCACCGGCGTCCCCCTCCCGTTCCTCTCATATGGGGGGTCCTCGCTCGTGGTCTCGCTCGCGGCGGTGGGCGTGTTAGTGAGCATCGCCCGCGCGTCCGCCCGCGCTCCGGCCCGTTCTTTGGCCCGCGCCCGAGGCTCGTCGCGATGAAGGTGCTCCTCGCAGGCGGGGGTACGGCGGGTCACGTCTTCCCCGCGATCGCGCTCGCCCGGGAGATCGTGTCGATCGGTCACGAGGTGCGCTTCGTCGGCACGTCCGGTGGGCAGGAGGGACGCCTGGTGTCGGAGGCCGGGTTCGAGCTGGTGAGCGTGGAGGCGCGCCCGTTCGAGCGCCGGGTCTCGCTCAGGGCGGTGATGGCGCCTATCGCGGCCGTCCGGTCGGTCAAGGCCTGCCGCCCCCTGGTCGAGGCCGTCGACGTCGTGGTGGGGATGGGCGGCTACGTGAGCGTCCCGGTGGTGCTTGCCGCCCTTCGATCGCGGCGGCCGGTGGTCCTGCACGAGCAGAACGCCGTCCCCGGGCTCGCCAACCGGGCCTTTGCTCGGCCGGCGCGGACGGTGGCCCTGGCGTTCGCCGAGGCGCGCCGAGCCCTCCCGCGGCGCGCGCGAACGGTGCTCACCGGCAACCCCGTCCGCGCCGACATCCTCGCGGTCGCGACCGACCGCGAGCGGCTGGCGAAGGAAGCGCGCGTTGAGCTCGAGCTGGAGGAGGGCAAGCGGACGGTCGTCGTGTTCGGCGGAAGCCAGGGTGCGCTCCACCTGAACCGCGCGTTCGCCGACGCGTTGCGCGTCTTGGATCGCTCGGATCTGCAGGTGGTGCTGATGACCGGTCCGGCTCACGCCGAGGCCGTTCGCGAATCGCTCCCGGTCGGCGGCACCATCACCGTGCGGGTGCAAGGTTTCCTCGAACGGATGGAGCTCGCGTACGCGGTCGCCGACGCCGTCGTCGCTCGCGCTGGCGCGACGACGATCGCGGAGATCGGCGTCAGCGGGCTTCCGTCGCTGCTCGTCCCGTACCCGTACGCGACGGGCCGACATCAGGAGGCGAACGCCCGGGCTCTCCAGCGCGCGGGCGCCGCGACGATGCTGCTCGACGACGAGCTCGACGGACGCGTCCTCGCGGACCGGATCAAGTGGCTGCTCGCCGACGACCGGCGCCTGCGGTCGATGGGCGAGCGCGCTCGCGCATGGTCGAAACCGGACGCCGCGAACGCGCTCGCGCGGACGGTCCTGGCGGCGGGGGATGGGAGATGAGCGGCTACCGCCCACCGCACGGTTCGATCCCGACGCTGGAGGTGCCGGACCTCGCCGACGTCCGGAGCGTGCACATGATCGGCATCGGCGGCGCGGGCATGCGCAACCTCGCCCGGCTGTTCCTCGCCAGGGGCGTGGGCGTGACGGGTTCGGACCTGAAGGACTCGGATGGCGTGCAGGAGCTCCGGGCGCTCGGGGCAGCGATCGCCACCGGTCACGCGGGGGAGAACGTTGGTGATGCCGATGCCATCGTCGTCTCGAGCGCGATCCGCGACGACAATCCCGAGCTCGTCGAGGCGCGACGTCGCGGGATCCCGACGTGGGCGAGGGCGCAGGCTCTCGCTGCCGCCGCCACCGACCGGCGAGAGATCGCCGTCGCGGGGACGCACGGCAAGACGACCACGACCGCGATGATCGCCCTGGTCTTGGAACGCGCGGGGTTGGACCCGACCTACGTGATCGGCGGGGAGATGAACGAGTCCGGCAGTGGGGCGAACGCGGGGTCGGGTGAGCTGTTCGTCAGCGAGGCGGACGAGAGCGACGGTTCGTTCCTCCTCGGTCGCCCCGCCGTCGGCGTGATCACCAACATCGAGCTTGATCACGTCGACTTCTACGTCGGTGGGCTCGAGGAGATCGAAAGCGCTTTCACCGCGTTCGCCGGACGATGCGCCCACGTCGTTGTGTGCGCCGACGACCCGGCGGCGATGCGCGCGGTCGAGGCGGCGGGCCGGCCGGTCACGACGTACGGCAGGCGATCGGACGCGGAGATACGGGTGGACGTCGCCTCGGTCGGCCCGGGGGGCGCCTCCGCGAAGCTGGACGCCGGCGGACAGTCTCACGATCTCCGGTTGGCCGTGGACGGCGCACACAACCTGCTGAATGCCGCCGCCGCGGTGGCGGCCGCCGAGGCGGTCGGGGTCTCCGCCGCCGTGGCGGTGGAGACGCTCGCCGGGTTCGCCGGGGTCCACCGCCGCTTCGAGCGCCGGGGATCGGTGCGCGGCGCCGACTTCTACGACGACTACGGCCACGTTCCGACCGAGCTCGAGGTCACGCTGGACGTCGCTCGCCGAACCGACCACCGCCGGGTCCTCGCGGTGTTCCAGCCACACCGGTACTCCAGAACGCAGGCACTGTGGAAGGAGCTCGGAGCGAGCCTGGTCGGTGCCGACGTCATCGTGGTGACCGATATCTACGGCGCCGCGCAGGAGCCGATCCCCGGCGTGACCGGCAAGCTGGTGATCGAGGGCATCGCGCGAACGGGTTGCGACCGTCGGGTCGTCTACCTGCCGCACCGCAACGACGTCGTGGAGTTCCTCGCCCGCGAGGTCCGTCGGGGCGACCTGGTCCTGACGATGGGGTGCGGCGACGTCTGGATGTTGGGCGACGCCGCGCTCGAACGGATCGAGGAGGCGTCGTGACGGTCACCGACGACATGGTCGGCCGGGCGGAGGCGATCCTGCGGGCGGCGTGCGGCGAGCGGGTCCGCACGCGGTTCGAGCTCGCGGCGCTCACCACGTTCCGGATCGGCGGGCCCGCCGCCCTCTTCCTGGAACCCGAGTCACAGTCCGATCTGGTCGCGGTCTCCGAGGCCGTTCGCCAGACGGGCATCCGAGTGGCGGTGCTCGGGAAGGGCTCGAACGTCCTGATCGCCGACGAGGGCTTTCCCGGCCTCGTGTTGCGCCTCGGGCGGAGCTACCGCTGGTCGGCTCGCGACGGGGAGCGGCTCACCGCCGGCGCCGCGATGCCGCTGCCGGCGCTGGCCGGGGTGGCCCTCGCGCACGGACTATCGGGGCTTGAGTTCGGGGTGGCGATCCCGGCCTCGCTGGGCGGCGCCGTTCGGATGAACGCCGGCGCCCACGGCGGGACGCTCGCGGACGTCGTCGAGTCCGTCGACGTCTTCGGCCTCGGTGATGGGGCGGGGCACCGCGTGAGCGCGGACGACGCGGGCTTCTCCTATCGGCGGTCGGAGCTCGCCCCCGGCGCCGTCATCGTGGGCGCCACGGTCCGGCTGCGATCAGGCGATCCCATCGAGATCCGGGCTCGGATGGAGGAGGCTCGCGATTGGCGCCGTCGAACGCAACCGCTCGCCGAACCGAACTGTGGGAGCGTCTTCAAGAATCCGCCCGGCGACCACGCCGCCCGTCTGATCGAGGAGGCGGGGGCCAAGGGTCGTCGTCTCGGCCTCGCCTCGATCTCCACCAAACACGCGAACTTCATCATCGCGGCCCACGGCGCAACGGCCGCCGACGTCCTGTCGCTGATCCGCGAGGTCCAAGACCTCGTTGCGGACCGATCGGGCGTCCGTCTCGAACCGGAGGTGCATCTGCTTGGGGGTCTCGACCTCGCTTCCCGCTGAGTGGTTCCGGTCGCTCCGTCGCCGTCGCCGAAGGGCGTTGATCGCCGTGGGATCGGTCGCGCTCGTGATCGGTGGGGTGGCCGCGTCACGGACGTCCTTGTTCGACGTTCGCGGGATCGATGTGTCGGGTGCCGATCATCTGCATCGGCCCCAGATCGTTCGGATCGCCGGCGTCTCGAATACGACCAACGCGCTCTGGCTGGACGAGGGCGTCGCCGAGCGCCGTCTCGAGGCCGAGCCGTGGATCGCGGACGCCGACGTCCGCGTGACCCTCCCGCTGACCGTGGAGATCGTCGTCCACGAACGCGTGCCGGTTGCCGTCGCGCGGGGAACGGTGACCTCGTTGATGGCCGCGGACGGGACCGTCCTCGGATCGGGGACGGTCGCTCGTGGCCTCCCGGTGATCGAACTCGGTGATGCGGGGAGCGTCGAGGGGATCCGACCGAGCCCGATCGGCGCCGCAAGGGCGTTGGGCGCGATGGAGCCCGCCCTGCGGGCGCAGGTTGCCCGGGTCCGCGTCCTGCTGGACGGGACACTCGAGATGCGTCTGCGGGATGGCCCGAGGGTCCGCTTCGGCACGCCGGAGGACGCCGAGCGCAAGGCCGAGACGATCCGGCAGATGCTCGCATGGGCCGGGAGCGAGGGGACGCCCCTGCGAACGATCTCGGTCGTCTCCGCGCTCGCGCCGGCGGCGACGTTCGTCGCTCCTGCCTGACCCGGCGCTTGTTACACACACGACTAACGAGACCTGTGGGGATATTGACGGACCTGGGCTTTGATAGTAGCGTGCCGTAGTCAACGTCAAGTAGATATAACAATCAACGTTCAGTTGAGGTTCAGTCATTCGGGAGACACAACGGCGTTTCCCCAGGTAGACCGGGGGCTTCACCCGGGGAGCGGAGATCTCGGTGATGGATTCTCCTCAGAACTACCTCGCCGTCATCAAAGTGGTCGGGATCGGCGGGGGCGGTGTGAACGCGGTCAACCGCATGATCGAAGGCGGCCTGCGAGGGGTCGAGTTCATCGCGGTGAACACGGACGCGCAGACGCTGTTGATGTCGGATGCGGAGGTCAAGCTCGACATCGGCCGGGAGACGACGCGCGGCCTCGGTGCGGGTTCGGACCCAGAGGTCGGTCGCCGGGCCGTCGAGGAGCACCGTGACGAGATCGAGGAGATCCTCAAGGGCGCCGACATGGTGTTCGTCACGGCGGGCGAGGGCGGGGGCACCGGGACCGGTGGCGCACCCATCGTCGCCGAGATCGCGCGCGCGCTCGACGCGCTCACGATCGGAGTCGTGACGCGGCCGTTCGGGTTCGAGGGTCGTCTGCGCGCGACGCAGGCGGACCTCGGGATCAGCGAGCTGAAGAAGGCCGTCGACACGTTGATCGTCGTACCGAACGATCGCCTACTCCAGGTCTCCGACCCCAGTACTCCGATGATCGACGCGTTCCGCACGGCGGACCAGGTCCTCTTCCAGGGCGTGGACGGCATCACGTCGCTCATCACGACGCCGGGCCTGATCAACCTCGACTTCGCCGACGTCAGGTCGGTCATGACGGGGGCGGGGTCCGCGTTGATGGGGATCGGTCAGGGCTCGGGCGAGGACCGCGCCGAGGAGGCCGCTCGATCGGCGATCTCCTCGCCGCTGCTGGAATCCTCGATCGAGGGGGCACGGGGGCTGCTGCTGTCGGTCGCCGGGCCCACCGGCCTCACCCTGCACGAGGTGAACAAGGCCGCGGACGCGATCACCCGAGTGGCGCACCCCGATGCGAACATCATCTTCGGCGCCGTGATCGACGACGCCCTGGGCGAGGAGATCCGCGTGACGGTGATCGCCGCCGGGTTCGACAAGGCGCTCACCGCGCCCACGTCGTCAAGGTTCGCGGAGAGCCGGCTGTCGCGCCTGCTGGAGGAGCCCGAGACCCTGGTGGTGATCGAGCCGTCCCCGGCGGCATCCTCGCCGATCGAGGACGAGGACGACGTCTTGCCGATGCCGTCGATCCTGGTCGAGGAGGAGGACGAGATCTTCAAGCCCGCACAGGAGCGGGTCGCGTTCGACGCCGAGGAGGATCTCGACATCCCGGACTTCTTGAAGAGCTAGAGGGTGGAACGTTCGCCCCGCACCGTGGGGCGGGATCGTGTTCGAGCGGTCAGAGGCGCCCTTCCCCCGCCTCTGGGGCCCGGGATCCCGCCCCCTTCTCTGTCCCCGTAGACGGATTTTCCCGGATGCCGCCCGAATGGTGGTGATGTTCTTCGTGTGCCTCCTGTTCTTGACTGTGGGCTTCTGTTACCTTGCGTGACGTGCCGGCCGACCCGACGCCCGATGCCCTCCTCGCGAACCTGACGACGATCCGCGACCAGATCGCGGGTGCGTGCGAACGCGCCGGGCGAGACCCCGAGGAGGTCCGCATCGTGGCCGCGGCCAAGACCTTCGAGCCCGAGGCGATCGAACGCGTCCGCGACGCGGGCGTCCGCGAGGTGGGGGAGAACTACGTCAAGGAGCTTCGCCGCAAACGGGATCGGGTGGACGGGATCGTCTGGCATTTCATCGGAACCGTGCAGAGCCACTCGGCGCACCACGTCGCCGAGCTCGCCGACGTTGTCGAGACCGTCGTCCCAGGACGGGCGACGGACCGACTCGCGCGGCGCGCGCTCGACATCGGCCGCTCGATCCCGGTGCTGATCGAGGTGGACTTCACGGGCGAGCGAACGGGCGTCGCCCCCGACGAGGTAGGGGTCGCGGCCGACGAGGTCGCCGAGACCAACGGCGTGGATCTCGTCGGCCTGATGACCCTGCCGCCGATGCCGTCCGTCGCCGAAGACTCCCGTCCCTTCTTCCGCCGCCTGCGGGAGCTTCGGAACGGGGTGGCGGCGCACCATCCCGAGGCGGCGGAGCTCTCCATGGGAATGTCCCTCGATTACCCGGTTGCGGTGGAGGAAGGCGCTACGATGGTCCGGATCGGCACGGCCTTGTTCGGAGCACGGCGCCCGGAAGATACAGGGAGGACGTGATGCCAGGCGTGTGGAAGAAGACGCTCACCTATCTCGGTCTCGTCGAGGACGACGAGTTCGAGCAGCTCGACGAGGTCGGCGCCGCCCCCGAGACCGCCGAGGTCCGTCGCTTCCAGCGACCGCAGGCCCTGCGCGAGGTGGAGCTCGAGCCCGAGCACGAGGGGATCGTGCGCACCATCCCGTCGAGTCGCCCCGCGACCGCGGGCTCGATCCACAAGTCGGAACCGCGCCGTTTCAACGAGGCGCGGGACATCGCCGATCGGTTCAAGGACGGGATCCCGGTCATCATGAACCTGCAGAGCACCGACGACACGATCGCTCGAAGGCTCGTCGACTTCGCGTCGGGGCTGGTGTACGGGCTCGACGGGAAGATCGAGATGGTCGCCAATCGCGTCTACCTGTTGACGCCCGCGAACGTGGACGTGTCCGCCGAGGACCGCGAGCGCATCGCCGGCGGCGACCTCTACAACCAGTTCTGACGCCGCTCGATCGCTTCACCTCACCGAGATGACCGCCGCCGAGAACGCGCTGCTCAGCCTCCTGTGCGTCGTCCTGACGGTCTACACGATCCTGCTGTTCGTCCGCGTGATCATCTCGTGGGCGTACATGTTCGGGTTCCGCCCGCCGTATTCCGGGCCGCTTCGGACGATCCTGGATCTGATCGACGACGTCACCGAGCCGGTCCTGCGCCCCCTCCGGGCGCTGATCCCACCGATCCGGGCGGGCGGCGTCGGGCTCGACATCTCCATCCTTATCGCGTTCGTTATCCTTGCGGTCCTGCGGGCCGCGCTGAACTGCTGACGGAGGGGGACGACTGCATGCGGAGGAAGAAGGGAACGGATGACGCCCCGGCGACCGGCGCCCGGATCACGCCGGAAGAGGTGCAGCAGGTGGAGTTCCGCCTGGCGTTCCGGGGGTACAACGAGCGCGACGTCGATGCGTTTCTTGACCGGATCACCGAGGGACTGTCCTCCTACCTCGAGGAGCTCGAGCGGATGCGGCTCGTGGGCCAGCACCCTCAGGGTGTCGCCGGCTCGACCGGCGACGCGGGCGAGACGGTAGCTCGTGCACGGGCCGAGGCCGACGAGATCGTCCGACATGCGCACGAGCAGGCCGCGGGGATCCGGGCGGCCGCGGGCGCGGGCTCGGGCGACACTCGGGGCGTCGTGGCCCCGTTCCTGAACCAGGAACGGGAATTCCTCCAGAGCCTCGGCGGTCTCGTGCAGACGCACGCGGAAGAGATCAAGCAGATGGTGCTCGCGATCCGCGAGCGGGCCGAGGCGTCCCCGGTGCCCGACGAACGAGCGACCGCATCGAGCGCTCCCCAGAGGTCCGCCGCGGTGGCCCCGGAGGTCATCGAGCCGGCCTCGGCCGCCGAGATCCGTGAGCGGCTCCAGGCGAGCGAGCCGCCGGTCGAGATCGGGCCGGCGGACGAGGACGACCTGCCGTCGGACTCGACGCCGCCGATCGTGGTCGAGTCCGGGACCGAGCCCGTCTACTCCAGGGACGGGGCGCCCGCGACCGAGCGACGCGAACGCTCCCTGCGCGAGCTCTTCTGGGGCGAGGACTGAGCCGAACGCTCCTAGCGCTCGAGGTCTGAGCCGGGCGTCTCGGCTCCGGCTCACGCCAGCCGGAGGCTGACCACCAGGCGAGCACCCTCGATCTCGAAGGTCTGCTCGAACGCCGAGTCGGGCGCGGTTCCGTCGACGATCTCCACGGCGAGGGTCTCTCCGGCGATCCAAGGGCGATGCGGGTCGAGCGCCTGGGCGGCTGGACCCTCTACCTGGAGGCCGAGAACGATCCGATCGCCGACCTCCAGCCCGGCGGCCTTGCGCGCGTCTTGCACCGCGCGAACCACTTCGCGGGCGAGGCCCTCGGCACGAAGCTCTGGCGTCAGCTCGAGCTCGAGCGCGACGGTGATACCGCCATCGCTCGCCACCCCCCACCCCTCGACGGTCTCCTGCACGAGGTCGACATCGGCGGGGGCGAGCTCGACCTGCTCGCTCCCCAGGTCGAGCCGGACTGGATCGCCGTGCGCGAGCGCGGCGGCGAGCGACCCGTCGTCCCGCTCGAGCGCCGTGGCCACCGCCTTGACCCGGGATCCCAGCCGGGGGCCGAGGACCTTGAAGTTCGGCTTGGCGCGCCACCGACCGAGCTGCTCGGCGGACTCCGCGAACAGCACCTGCTTCACGTTGAGCTCCTCGCCGACCAGATCGAGCAACGGTTCGAGGGCCGCGTGGTCGCCGGCGTAGTGCACGGCGGCCTCGAGCAAGGGCTGCCGCACGCGCACCTTGGTCTCGGTCCGGACGCGCCGCCCGAGCTCCACGATCTGGCGCACGGCGGCCATCGCGTCGTCGAGCCTCGGATCCACCAGTCGCTCGTCCGCGGTCGGGTAGTCCGACAGGTGCACGGAGTCCGGTGCGCCGTTGCGGCCGGCGGCCAGGTTGCGCCACAGGGCCTCCGCGAGGAACGGTGTGAAGGGCGCGAGCAGCTGCGAGAGGCTGACGAGGCACGCGTGCAGCGTGAGGAAGGCCGCGCGGACGTCGTCACCTCCTTCGCCGGAGGGATCCCAGAACCGCCGGCGGGCGCGCCGGACGTACCAGTTCGACAGGTCGTCCACGAAGTCGGCGATCCGCCGGCCCGCGCCGGTCGCGTCGTACGCCTCGAGGCCGTCGCGGGCGACGACCTCGGTCCGTGAGAGCTGCGAGAGCACCCATCGATCCAGGAGCGCCCGCTGCGCGACGGGCACGTTCTCGCCCTCGGCCGGGTCGAACCTGCTCGCGTTCGCGTACGTGACGAAGAACGCGTACACGTTCCGTAAGGGGAGCAGGAATTGCCGGACGACGTCGTCGAACATCTCCATGCTGACCCGGCGAGACGACCACGGCGAACCGCCCGTGAGCAGGAACCAGCGGAGCGCGTCCGCCCCCTGCCGGTCCATCACCTCGAACGCGTCCACGGTGTTGCCGAGCGACTTCGACATCTTGCGCCCGTCCCGGTCGACGATGTGCCCGAGGCAGACCACGGTGCGGTAGGTCGTGGCATCGAACAGGAGCACGCCCTCGGCCATCAGCGTGTAGAACCAGCCGCGGGTCTGGTCGATCGCCTCGGCGATGAAGTCGGCGGGGAAGCGCTCCCCGAAACGCTCGAGTCCGCGCCCGAGCTGGGGGTGGTAGCCCCACTGCGCGTAGGGCATCGCGCCGGAGTCGTACCACGTATCGATCACCTCAGGGACCCTGGTCGAGACACCGCCGCAGGTGGGACACGGGATCATCACCTCGTCGATCGCGGGACGATGCGGGTCGATCCCGGTCACGTCGCGGCGTGCAAGATCTGAGAGTTCTGAGAGCGACCCGATCGCGGTGTCGTGTCCCTGGTCGCATCGCCAGATCGGCAGCGGTGTGCCCCAGTAACGTTCGCGAGACAGCGCCCAGTCGACGTTGTTCTCGAGCCAGTCGCCATATCGCCCGTGCTTGATGTGCTCCGGATACCAGTCGACCTCCTCGTTCACCGCGAGCAGCCGGTCCTTGACGGCGGTCGTTCGCACGTACCAGGAGCTCCGCGCGATGTAGATCAACGGCGTGTCGCACCGCCAACACAGCGGATAGCTGTGGACGAGGGCCTCCGCTCGCAGCAGCAGCCCGCGCGACCGCAAATCGGCGATGATGGCTTCGTCCGCGTCCTTGAAGAACGTGCCGCGGACGAACGCCGGCGCCTCGTCGGTGAACCGGCCCTCGCCGTCGAGCGGCTTGAAGGTCGTCCACCCCTCGCGCCTGCCGATCTCGAGGTCCTCGGCGCCGAAGGCGGGCGCCAGGTGGACGACGCCGGTCCCGTCCTCGAGGGAGACGAAGTCGGCCGCCACGACGCGGTGGGCGCCCTCGACGTTCGGGTACAGCGGCTCGTACCGGATCCCGATCAACGCGCTCCCCGGCACCGAGCCCGCCACGACCGGCGCATCCGGCAGGACCGCGTCGCGCAGCGCCTCGGCCAGGACCAGCCGCTCTCCCTTCCGCTCGACCACCACGTACGCGGCGTCCTCCTTCACCGCGAGCCCGGTGTTGGAGATCAGCGTCCAAGGCGTCGTCGTCCACCCGAGCATCGAGGCTCCGACGAGTGAGGGGTCGGCCGCCTCGAGGATGCGGAACAGGATGTAGACGCTCGGGTCCTCGACATCGGCGTAGCCCATCGCCACCTCGGCGTCGGACAGCGGCGTGCCGCATCGCGGGCAGTAGGTCGTGATGCGATCGTCCTGGACCAACAACCCCTTCCCGTGAAGCTGCTTGAGCGACCACCACACGCTCTCGATGTACTCGGTGTCCATGGTCCAGTACGCGTCGTCCGTATCGATCCAGAAGCCCAGGCGCTCCGTCTGGCGTTCGAATTCGCCCACGTACCGCTGGACCGACTCCCGACACAGCCGGTTGAACTCGGCGATCCCGAACGCCTCGATGTCCCGCTTGGTCTTCGTCCCGATCTCCCTCTCGACCTCGAGCTCGACCGGGAGGCCATGGCAGTCCCAACCCGCCTTGCGCGGAACGTAGTGCCCCGTCATCGCCTTGAAGCGGGGATAGACGTCCTTGAACGTCCGGGACTCGGTGTGGTGGATCGCGGGCTGCCCGTTCGCGGTCGGCGGGCCCTCGTAGAAGACCCAGAGCGGGCCGTCCTTGCGCAGCTCGAGCTGGCGGTGGAACACGTCGGCCTCGCGCCAAAACGCGAGCACCGCGCGCTCGAGTTCGGGGAAGTTGGCCCTCTGATCGACCGGTTCGAACATCGCCACCTCCGAAAAACACGAAACGCCCCGTCCCCGTTGCAGGGACGAGGCGTGGGCCCCGCGGTACCACCCCGCGTTGCCGGGCTTGCCGGCCCGGCCGCTCATCGGCTGCATCCACAGCCCACCGCTGTCACGGGCGGACCCGGCCGCGCCTACTGCGGGCGCGTGGCACGCGCCCGGTTCGGGCGGCGGCTCGGGGATGATGTTCGGAGGGGCCTCGCCGCCGGGCTCACACCATCCCCGGCTCGCTCGGGCTCGGGATCCCTCGTACTCCTTCCCGTCATCGCCTTCGGGAGCGATGCTACACGGCCGGATGGGTCTGGTCACCGTTCGCCTGGTTCCGAAGGCGGGCCGGCCTCGGCCAATCCGAGGCGGAGATGCGCCTTCGGGCAACGGAGGGCCACTCATTGCCGCCCTGAGCCGCCGATGCTAGGTTCCTCCGACCATGGCCGGGAAGATCACCCACAGCAAGAAGGAACTCGACGAACTGCGCCAGCGCCTCGAGGCCGAACGCGCAGAGCTGCAGGTACAACTGACGACCATCGAGGAGACCTCGTTCGCCACCTCGCAATCCGATATCTCGGGCGAGGTGTCGTTCGACGAGGAGAACGCCGACGCCGGCACCTTCACGTTCGAGCGGGAACGGGACCTTTCCATCGAGAACAACGTCCGCGACCTCATGGGCAAGATCGACCGCGCGCTCGCCCGGATGGTGGACGGCACGTACGGGATCTGCTCGCGCTGCGGCAAGCCCATCGAGAAGGCACGGCTGAATGCCCTGCCGTACGCCGATCTCTGCATCAAGGACGCGCAAGCCCAATCCCGGCGGTAGGAGAGTGAGCGCCGCTCGGCGTTCGGCGATCCTGCTGTACACGGTCGCCGCGGCAGCGCTGCTTCTGGACCAGCTGACCAAGGCCTGGGTCGAACACGCGCTCTCCGGAAGGCCCCCGATCCGCGTGATCCCCGGCGTCCTTTCGCTCACCTACACCACGAATTCGGGCGGTGCGTTCGGGTTCGGCGAGAGCGCGCCGTGGTTGTTCGCGGGCGCGACGATCGTGGTCTCCGCGGTGATCGTGGTCGTCTCGACCCGGCCGGTGCGCCCATGGATCGCCGTGTCGCTCGGCCTGATCCTCGGCGGTGCCCTGGGGAACCTCGCGGACCGGGTCGCGAACGGTTCCGGGTTCAGCGGGCGGGTGACCGACTTCATCGACCTGCAGGTCTGGCCGATCTTCAACCTCGCCGACACCGCCATCGTGCTCGGGGCGGCGATCCTGGCCGTGGCGAGCTTCGACGGCGCCGACGACCACGTCGAGCCGTCGGGGGCGTCGGGGCCGGCGGCCACCGGATCCGGTGGCGCCGAGCCGTGAGTGAGGCGTTCGAGGCCGAGGCCGGCCGCCTGGATTCGGTGGTGTCGGCTCGACTCGGCGTGCCTCGGGCGGAGGTCCAGCGCGCGATCGCCGCCGGTGCCGTGCTCGTCGACGGGTCTCCGCGGGAGAAGTCGCACCGGCTCTCGGGTGGCGAACGGGTCGAGGTGGATCTCGCGCCGTCGGCGGAGCTCCCCGTCGAGGGGCCGCCGCTCGAACTCGTATGGCGGGACGAGTACCTGCTCGTCGTCCGCAAGCCCGCCGGGGTGCCGACCCACCCGACCGAGAACCGCCGCGGCGGAACCATGGTCAATCGGCTCCTGGGCATGGGGATCCCACTGGCGCCGCGCGGCGGGCCCCTGCGTCCGGGGATCGTCCATCGGCTCGATGCGGGGACCAGCGGCCTGCTGGTGGTGGCGAGCGACGACGAGACGTTCGAGCGTCTCAGTGTGACGTTCAAGCGGCACGAGGCCGTCCGCGCCTACCTCGCGCTCGTGCGTGGTTCGATCCCCCACGAACGATTCGAGGTGGACGCGCCGCTCGGCCGGTCGGGGGCGAGGATCCGCGTGGACGCCACCGCCGGCCGCGCGGCCTCCACGGCCTTCGAGGTGCGCGAGCGGTTCGACCGGGCGACGCTGGTCGAGGCCGAGCCCCGGACGGGGCGGACGCACCAGATCCGGGTCCACCTCTCCTCGATCGGGCACCCGATCCTCGGAGACCGGCGCTACGGCGGGGGAGGGGACGACGCGCGCGAGCTCGGGCTTGAGCGTCCGTTCCTGCACGCATGGCGGATCGCATTCGACCACCCGATCACGGGCGAGCGCATCCACCTGGAGGACCCGCTGCCACTCGATCTCCGGCGCGCGCTCGAGCGGGCGAGGCGCGGCCCGGCCTGATCAGCGTCGGGCGCGCTCGGCCTCGCGAAGATAGAGCGCGTGCTGCGTCCGGACCTCCTCGCGCGATGCGAGCAGGGCGTCCTCGACGCCGGGGGAGAGTGACCGCGACTCGATCAGCGCGTTGAGCTTCGTCGGGTCGACCGAGAGCACGTGTTCCCACAGGCCGAGCGGCTCGAGGATCTCGCGCACCTCCTCCTCGACCGGGGCCGTCACGTGCTGCGCGCGGCGGTCGATCGCCGCGCCGTCGGAGCCGAACAGGCGCCGGTATCCGTGCTCGTCAGCGAATGCGTTGATCAGCGGTACCAGCTCATCGAACCGCCGGTACGCCGCGCGGGTCTCGCGCTTCAGCCTGATCCATTCGTCCACCATCTCGGTCACGCGCGGGGTCGGGTCGCCCTGCTCCTTCTCGTATCGGTGGCGGAACAACGGGCACAGGGCCTGGTACTCGCACCAGTCGCAGAGCGGGTTCTGCCGCGCCTCGAACTTCCCGGCCTCGATCCGCTCGGCGACCACCGCGATCCGCCGGCGGAGCTCGTCGACGTCGGCGGGCGTTCGGACCGTCGTCATCCGTTGGCCGGGGAGCAGGTAGTACAGCGTGAGGCGCTCGGGCTCGATGCCCCAGATCTGCCGCGCGGCCATGTGGTAGATCGAGAGTTGAAGATCCTGATCGATCCGCGACTGCGGCGGCAGTCGCCGGTTGGTCTTGTAGTCGACGATCTCGTACCCGCCGCCGGGGATCCGGTCCATCCGGTCGATCACGCCGGACAGCGCGACGCCTTCGACCTCGATCGTGAAACGGAACTCGAGCGCGGCGGGGATCCGGTACGCGTCGGCGTTCTCGCGGTGGTACAGCGACAGGACCTGCCGACCGTGGTCGCGGTAGGTCTGCTCCTCCGACGCGTCGCCGAATCCCTCGGAGACCCAGGACGCCTCGAGCATGTCGTGGAGCTCGCCGATCGAGGGCGGGACCGGCACCGGCCGGTTGTGGAACAGGTACAGGGCTCGGTGGAGCGAGTCGCCGAACGAGAGCGCCGCGGAACGCGCCTGCGGCACGCGGTCCTCGTACTGGAACTTGAACTTGGCGGGGCAGGTTTCATAGGTGTTGATGCTCGAATACGAGAGCCGCATCTGCCCTCCGAGGCCTGTTACGTAGCGCCCGAGTCTACGACCACGGAACCGGCAATTACAAGCGTGTAGTTCTCCACACGAGATCCCCACCCAAGCGGCCCTGGGAAACGATGTGGATTGCCGTGGGATAAGTTACATGGTTGTAAGCCGCCGCCCGATCCGTTCTATACTCGGCGGGCTTTGGCCGGTCGGGACTCCTTCGTTCACCTCCACGTGCACTCCGAGTTCTCCCTGCTGGACGGTGCCGCCCGGATCAAGGCGCTGTTCGAGCGGGCCGTCGAGTTCCGGATGCCGGCGCTGGCGCTCACCGACCACGGAGCGATGTTCGGGGCCTTGCAGTTCTACGAGGCGGGGGTGGCGGCAGGGGTCAAGCCGATCCTCGGCGTGGAGACCTACGTGGCACCGAGCTCCCGGTTCGAGCGGGCGCCGGGTGAGAGCGAAGAGAAATATCGCCACCTCACGATCCTTGCCCGCAACGAGATCGGGTACCGCAACCTCCTCAAGCTGGTCACGGACGCGCATCTCGAGGGCTTCTACCACCGGCCCCGCGTGGACAAGGAGCTCCTGGCCGAGCATGGCGAGGGACTCATCGGGCTCTCGGGGTGCCTCGCGTCCGAGGTCTCGCAGCTCCTCCTCGGGGGTCAGCCCGCCAAGGCGGACGAGGTGGCCGCGACGTACGCCGACATCTTCGGGGCCGGGAACTTCTTCATCGAGCTGCAGGATCACGGCCTCTCCGAGCAGCGGGAGATCCTCCCCAAACTGGTCGAGCTCGCGAGCCGCACCGGCCTGCCGCTCGTGGCCACGAACGACCTGCACTACACGCAGCGCGAGGACGCGAAGCCCCACGACGTCCTGCTCTGTATCCAGCAGCAGAAGCTGCAGTCGGACACGAACCGGCTGCGCTTCGACTCCGCCGAGTTCTACCTGAAGACCGCCGAGGAGATGCGCGAGGTCTTCCGCGAGCTGCCCGCGGCCTGCGACGCGACGCTGCAGATCGCCGAGATGTGCGAGCTGAAGCTCGTCTACGGGGGCTCGGCGCCGCCCGAGGAACGCTTCCACGTCCCGCGGTTCGAGCCACCGGAGGGCAAGGACCGCGATGCCTACCTGCACGAGCTCGTGATGCAGGGCGCGCGGGAGCGGTACGGGACGCTGACACCTCCCATCCTCGAACGCATCGAGCAGGAGCTCGGCGTGATCACGTCGATGGGCTTCTCCGGCTACTTCCTGATCGTGTGGGACCTGATCCGGTTCGCGCGCGAGAACGGCATCCGCGTCGGACCCGGACGTGGCTCGGCGGCCGGCTCGGTGGTCTCGTACTCGCTGCGGATCACCGATCTCGATCCGCTGCGGTACGACCTGATCTTCGAGCGATTCCTGAACCCCGGGCGGATCCAGATGCCCGACATCGACATGGACTTCGACGAGCGCCGGCGCGACGAGGTGATCCGGTACGTGGCCTCGAAGTACGGATCCGATCGTGTGGCGCAGATCATCACGTTCCAGACGATCAAGGGGAAGCAGGGGATCCGCGACGCCGCGCGCGTCCTCGGGTTCCCCGCGAGCGTCGGCGACCGCCTCTGCAAGATGTACCCGGCGGCGATCATGGGGCGCGACGAGCCGATCGAGAAGGCGCTCCGGCTCTCGCACGAGCTCCGTGACGCCTACGAGCGGGAGCCCGAGGCCCGCGAGATCGTTGACACGGCGCGGGCGCTCGAGGGCCTTCGGCGCGAGGACTCCGTCCACGCGGCCGGGGTGGTGATCGGCGATGCACCGCTCGTGGCCTACCTGCCGCTCAAGCTCTCCAAAGATTCCCGCGACGACTCCCGCCGGATCGTCACGCAGTTCGACATGCACGGCGTGGAGGAGCTCGGCTTGCTCAAGATGGATTTCCTCGGTCTGCGGACGCTGTCGGTGATCGAGGACACCCTCTCGCACCTGCGGCGCAGGGACGTCGAGCTCGACATCGACCACGTGCCGCTCGACGACGCCGACACCTACGCGATGCTGTGCCGGGCGGACACGACCGGCGTCTTCCAGCTCGAGGGCGGCGGGATGCGCTCGCTGATCAAACAACTCGCCCCCGACCGGTTCGAGGACCTGATGGCGCTGGTGGCGCTGTACCGGCCGGGGCCGCTCAGCGCGGGGATGCACGTCGAGTACGCCGAACGCAAGCACGGGCGCCGCCCGGTGTCGTACCCGCACACGGATCTCGCGGAGATTCTCGCTCCGACGTACGGGATCATGGTGTACCAGGAGCAGGTGATGCAGATCGCGGTGCGGATGGCGGGGTACTCGATGCCCGAGGCCGACATGCTCCGGCAGGCGATGGGCAAGAAGATCCGCGCCAAGCTGATGGTCCACCGCGAGAAGTTCATCCAGGGCTGCGTCGACAACGGCTATCCGGACCGGCTCGGCACGGACCTGTTCGACCTGATGGAGCCGTTCGCCGACTACGGGTTCAACGCCTCGCACGCGTGCGCGTACGGGTACATCGCGTACCAGACGGCGTACCTCAAGGCGCATTACCCCGTCGAGTACATGGCGGCGATTCTGACGAGCGTCCGCGACGACAAGGACCGCAAGCCCTTCTACCTGAACGCGTGCCGCCTCATGGGCCTCGAGGTCCTGCCTCCGGACGTGAACGAATCGGAACAGGACTTCGCGCCGGTGACGAGTGGCGAGCCCAGGATCCGATACGGGCTCTCCGCCGTTCGCAACGTGGGTTCGGGCGCGGTGCAGCAGATCATCGAGGCTCGTCGCGCGAAGGGTTCGTTCACCGGCTACGCGGACTACTGCCGCAAGGTGGATCCCTCGGTCCTGACGAAGAAGGTGCTCGAGAGCCTGATCTACGCGGGTGCGTTCGACTCGTTCGGGTACCGGCGCCGCGGGCTCGTCGAGAACCAGGACAAGATCTCGACCCCGATCTCGGCCGAGCGCAAGGCCGAGGCCGCGGGACAGTTCTCGCTGTTCGGGGGTGGCGAGCAGGCGGCGAACGAGATCGACGAGGGTGTGATCACGTCCGACGAGTACGACCGGCGGACCCTCCTCCGTTTGGAGAAGGAGGTGCTCGGCCAGTTCGTGACCGACCACCCACTCCTGGGCGTGAAGGAGCGGCTGGCCGCGCTCGCCGACATGGAAATCGCCGAGACCGAGGGCCTGGGCGACGGCGATCTCGTCACGGTCGCGGGGATCGTCGCCTCGGTCTCGCGCCGCTACACGAAGAAGGGGGAGCCCTACGCGCAGTTCCGCCTCGAGGACCTGGCCGGCGGCGTCACGGTGGTCGTGTTCCCCGGCCAGTACGAGAGCCTGCAGCACCTGCTCGAGCACGACTCGATCCTGCTGGTGAAGGGTCGCGCCGACCGCCGGGGTCGCGGCGAGGAGCTGCAGCTTCGCGCCGTCGAGGTCTCCGAACCCGATCTGGGTGACGGCGGGCGGCCGGCCCCTCCGAGCGGCCGCCTCGTGATCGACCTTACCGCGCAGAGCTGCACCGGCACGGTGATCGCGACGCTCAAGGAGCTGCTCGCGGCGCACAAGGGCTCGTCGCCGGTCCAGGTGCGCTTCCATTCCTCTGCGGGCGTGCGCCCGTTCGACGTCGGCACGTTCCGCGTGGAACCCGGCGCCGGGCTGCTCTCCGAGCTGCGGGTCCTGCTCGGCACCGAGGCCGTTCGTCTGGCGTCGCTCGAAGCGGACGACGTGGTCGCCCTGCCGACGTCCAGCGTCCCCGCGCCCATCGGGTAGCGTTCGGACCCATGGCCCTCGAGGTCATCCCGGCGCTCGACGTCGCCGGCGGCGGACTCGTCCACGTCATGGGGTCGGCCGAGGTCGCCGCGGTGGGGTTCGGGGGCGACCCATTGGCGGCCGCGGAGGCGTTCGTGGGTGCCGGTGCCGCGCGTCTGCATGTCGTCGACGTCGATCTCGCACGCTCGGGCGAGGTCGGGAACGCCGACGTCCTCGCCGCCGTGTGCCGGCTCGGGGTGCCTGTGCAGGCGAGCGGGGGCGTCCGTACGGGGGAGCAGGTCGACGCGCTGCTCAACCGGGGGGCCGACCGGGTCGTGCTCGGCTCGGCCGCGTTGCACGATCGCCGCGGGGCGGAGGGGCTCGTCCGGCGGTTCGACGATCGGCTCGTCGTGGGGATCGAGGCGGACGGCGACAGCGTGCGGGCGCGGGGCACCGAGCTCGAGCTGCCCTTGGTGGACCTCCTCGTCTGGCTGGCAGGTCTCGAGGTCCGCCGGTACCTGTTCACCCAAGTGCGGCGCGCCGGCGGGCTCCAGGGTCCGGGTCTCGATGCGATCGAGGCGTTCGCGGAGCACTCGCCCGTGCCGGTCGTCGTGGCGGGCGGGATCCGGGGCGTCGAGGACCTGCGAGCGATCGCCGCGCTCGACGGCCGGATCGAGGGGGCGGTGATCGGCCGGGCGCTGTACGAGGGGCTCGACCTGCGCTCCCTGATCGCCGCCGTCGCCTGACTCGCGGGCGGCGCCGTTCGCGTGCGTAGACTTGCGCCTCCATGGGTTTCCTGACCGACCTCCTCGACGACCTGCGGCGTCGCCTCGAACGCGACCCGCTCGACGAGTCGGGATTGCTGGCCGTCGCGATGCACCTGCCGCCACCCCGGCCGTTCGAGGACGCTCTTCGAGCGGCGCCGCCGGCGCTGATCGCCGAGTACAAACGCTCGTCCCCGTCGGCCGGGGCGATCGCCGACCCGGACATCGCGAGCCAGGCGCGCGCCTACGAGGAGGGGGGAGCGGCGGCGATCTCGGTGTTGACCGAGCCGACGCGGTTCGACGGCGCGCTCGCGGACCTCCGCGCGGTTCGGCTCGCGGTGGGTCTCCCGATGCTGCGGAAAGACTTCCTGGTCCACCCCGCGCAGGTGATCGAGTCTCGAGCCGCGGGCGGCGACGCCGTCTTGTTGATCGCCGCGGCCCTGTCGGAGCTCGAGCTGAAGGGGATGCTGGCGATCGCGGCCGACCTTGATCTCGACGCGCTCGTCGAGATCCATTCGGAGGAGGATCTCGCCAAGGCCCTGGCGACCGATGCGCCGGTGATCGGCGTGAACGCTCGCGACCTCGAGACGCTGGAGGTCGACGTCGAACGAGCCCTCGCGATGCTGCCGGACGTGCCGTCGGACCGCGTGGCGGTGCTCGAGAGCGGGGTCTCGACCCGCGAGGACGTCGAGCGCGCGATCGACGCCGGCGCCGAAGCGGTGCTGGTCGGGGAGGCCCTGATGCGGTCCTCCGACCCGGGGGCCACGATCCGATCGCTGCGGGGTGCGTCGTGAGCGCGCCGGCGACGCTTCCCGACGAACGGGGTCGGTTCGGTGCGTACGGGGGGCGGTACGTGCCGGAGGTGCTGATCCCCGCGCTCGACGAGCTCGCAACGGCGTGGTCGAACCTCCGGGACGACCCCGCGTTCCGGGGCGAGCTCGACGCGCTGCTCCGGGACTTCGTGGGCCGGCCCTCGGCGATGACCTTCGCGCCGCGGCTGTCCGAGTCGACCGGCTGCCACATCTACCTCAAGCGCGAGGATCTGAACCACACGGGGGCGCACAAGATCAACAACACGCTGGGCCAGGTCCTGCTCGCCCGACGCCTCGGCAAGAGGCGGATCATCGCCGAGACCGGCGCGGGGATGCACGGGGTGGCCACGGCGACGGCGTGTGCCCTGTTTGGGCTGCCGTGCGTGGTCTACATGGGCGAGGAGGACACGAAGCGGCAGGCGCCGAACGTCGCCCGGATGCAGCTGCTCGGCGCCGAGGTCGTCACGGTCACCTCCGGAAGCCGAACGCTGAAGGACGCGCTCAACGAGGCGCTGCGGGACTGGGCGGCGAGCGTGATCGACACGCATTACGTCCTCGGCTCGGTCGCGGGACCCCATCCGTTCCCCGCGCTCGTCCGCGATCTCCAACGCGTGATCGGCGACGAGGCGAGAGTGCAGCTGCGAGAGCGCGAGGGTCGCGATCCGGACGTGGTGGTGGCCTGCGTCGGCGGCGGGAGCAACGCGATCGGGATCTTCGAGGCCTTCCTCCCCGAGCCGAGTGTGGAGCTCGTCGGCGTTGAGGCCGGCGGCAGGGGCGACGGGCTCGGCGAGCACTGCAGGTCGCTCACGCTCGGCGAGCCGGGCGTGCTCCATGGGTCGTACTCCTATCTCCTGCAGGACGAGCAGGGGCAGGTCGTCCCGACGCACTCGATCTCGGCGGGGCTGGACTACCCGGGCGTTGGCCCGGAGCACGCGTACCTGCGAGAAACCGGCCGCGCCACCTACGTCTCGGTCACCGACGAGGAGGCGCTGGAGGGCTTCCACGCGCTCGCGACGCTCGAGGGGATCCTGCCGGCGCTGGAACCGGCCCATGCGATCGGCTGGCTCCTCCGGCGCCCGCTGGCGGAGGGTTCGCTCGTGCTCGTCAACCTGTCCGGTCGAGGCGACAAGGATCTCGAGACGGTACGGGCCGCCGTGGGGTCGAGGCCGGGGGCGCCGCGTGCCTGATCTCGAGCCGTCGCTGCGTTCGCGGCTGGACGCGGGCGGCCGCGCGTTCGTCCCCTACGTCACCGGTGGGCTCGCGGGCGTGGACGCCGAGCTGTTGCGCGGGCTGGAGGAGGCGGGGGCCGATGCGATCGAGGTGGGCATCCCCTTCTCGGATCCCGTCATGGACGGACCGGTCATCCAGGAGGCCTCGCGGCGGGCGCTGGTGGACGGCGCCACGCCATCGAGCGTGCTCGGCTCGATCAAGGAGGCCGGGCTCGAGGTCCCCGTCGCGGTCATGACGTACGCGAACCCCGTCTGGCACGCGGGTCACGAGGCCTTCCTCGATGCGTGCGTGGATGCAGGCGTGTCCGGCGTGATCGTGCCTGACCTCCCCGTGGACGAGGCTGGGGACTGGACGCGCGCGTGCGAGCGGGCCTCGGTCGCCTCCGTGTTCCTCGCGGCCCCGGGCACCTCGGACCACCGGCTGCGAGCGATCGGCGAGAGCTCCCGGGGGTTCGTCTACTGCGTGGCGACGTACGGGGTCACGGGGGCGCGCGACCGGCTGGCCGAGACGGCGGTCGAGCTCGTGGGGCGGCTGCGGCCACTTTCGCTACGCCCGCTCCTGGTCGGGGTCGGGATCGCCGAGCCGTCGCAGGCCGCCGAGGCGTGCGGGTTCGCCGACGGCGTCGTGGTGGGGAGCGCCCTCGTCCGCCCCCTGCTCGACGGAGACACCGCTGCCGCCCTGGGGCTCGCCCGCGCGTTCCGAGCGGCGACGCCGTCGTAGGCACGTGTTCGGCTGCTCATGCAGTCCGTGCGTGCTCCCGGTTTCGTACACCTTTCACGACGGTCGGCCACGAGGTAGGCAGGAACCGTCCGGTATCGGCCGGGGTGGCCCGGCACCTGCGGAATGTGATAGGTACCACCCCGACGGAATGGGAGAAAGGGGGCGATCCGCCGTTCCGTACATGCGTTCACGTACCACCACGATCGTAGGACACCTTCGGAGGGGGGTTGGATGAAGAACCGCAAGTACTTCGCGATGGTGGCGCTCCTCGGAGCGCTGATGCTCGTCGCCGCTGCCTGCGGCAACGACGACAACGGTACGACCGGAGGTTCGGGAGGCACGTCCGCCACGGGTGGCGCAGTCGACTGCGCCGCGGACGAGTTCGGTTGCGTGGAGATCGCCGCGGGTGATCCGATCCAGCTGGCGTCGTTGCTCTCGATCACCGGGGACACCGCGTTCCTCGGCACCGACAGCAACCACGGCGTCCAGCTCGCGATCGACTACCTGGACGGCACCTTCGATGCCAAGGACGGCCAGCTCCTCGGGCACGACGTCACCCTCCAACAGGAGGACGACGGGTGCTCGGCCGAGGGTGGTCAGGCCGGCGCCACTGCGCTTGCGGCCAACCCGGACATCGTTGCCGTGATCGGGACTTCGTGCTCGAGCGCCGCGCTCGGTGTCGCCGACACGATCCTGAGCGACAAGGGCATCATCCTGATCTCGCCCTCGAACACGAACCCCGGCCTGACGTCGGAGGAGGCGCACCAGCCCTTCTACCTGCGCACGGCGCACAACGACAAGATCCAGGGCGCGATCGTGGCGGACTTCGTCTTCAACAAGCTGAAGGTCGACTCCGCCGCGACGATCAACGACGAGAGCCCCTACGCCGACGGACTGGCGGCCGCCTTCCGCGACAACTTCGAGGCGCTCGGCGGCACGATCACCGACACCGAGCAGGTCAGCAGCAGCGACACGGACCTCGGTCCGGTGTTCACGAACATCGCAGCGACCGACCCCGGCGTCGTCTACGGGCCGAACTTCAACCCCGTCTGCGCCCTGAGCTACACGCAGGGTTCGGACATCCTGGCGAAGGGGACGGTCCAGATCGGCTCGGACGGTTGCCTGGAGAGCTCGTTCATCGACACGGACGGCGCCCCGATCAAGGACTACGACTACTACGCGTCGTCGCCGGACGTGACCGCGTTCCAGGGCGGGGACTTCTACAAGAACCAGTACCTTCCCGCCTACACGGACCAGTTCGGCAAGCCGACGTCGGTGTTCAACGCGCACGCCTTCGACGCCACGAACATCCTGTTCGACGCGATCGAGGCAACGGCTGTCGACGACGGCAGCGGAAACCTGACGATCTCCCGGACCGCTCTGAAGGACGCGCTGTTCGCGACGAGCGGCTACGAGGGCGTCACGGGCACGATCACGTGCACCCCGCTCGGGGACTGCGCGACCGATGTCACGATCGGTGTCTTCAAGTACGACCACTGGCCGGTCGATGGTGGTGTGGACCCCACTGACCCGGTCTTCTCGGAGACCAAGACATTGGCCGACGTCATCTAGTTCCAACCGGCACCGCACGCTGCGGGTGGGCCTTGCGTCCACCCGCAGCGGTGCCTCGGGGGATGGGCTAGGCTCGCGCGAATGGCCACGGCCACCGACGAACCCGTCCGCGGCGCACAGCTCGGATTGCTGGAGCGCCTCCCCTGGCGGAGGATCGTCCTGCTCATCCTGTCCATCCTGATCCTGTCGGTAGTCCTACTCGGCGCCTACAAGACACTCACGCTTCCAGCAGATCAGCGATACACCGCAGAGACCTGGAAGGACTTCATCGTTCTCGGTCTGGCGCAGGGGGCGATCATCGCGTTGATCGCCCTCGGATACACGCTGGTTTACGGGATCTTGCGGATGATCAACTTCGCGCACGGCGAGATCTTCATGTTCGGCGCCTTCGGCGCGTTTTTCTTCTCCGATGCCTGGGAGCAGAGCGGCTTCCTCAACAGCAACCCCTGGCTCTCGATGGCGCTCCTGCTGATCATCGCGATGCTCACGTCGATGACCGTCGCCGTCCTGCTCGAGCGCATCGCCTACCGCCCCCTCCGGAACGCCCCCCGGCTGGTGCCGCTCATCACGGCGATCGGGGCGTCGCTGTTCCTGCAGAACACCGCCCGTGGCTTCTTCGGGGCGCAGAGCCACGGGTTCGGTGTGCCGGAGGTGCTCGACGGCAAATGGACGATCCTCGGCATCGAGGTCGATCGGGTCCAGGTGATCGTGCTGGTCACCGTGATCATCGCGGTCGCCGCCCTGTCGCTGTTCGTCTCGAAGACGACCACCGGGAAGTCGATGCGCGCGGTGGCGGCCGACAGCGAGATCGCGAGCCTCATGGGGATCCGCGTTGACCGCGTGATCGTGACGACGTTCGCGATCGGGGGACTCCTAGCGGGGATCGCGGCCGTGCTGTTCTCGATCACGTTCGAGTCGGTGAGCTTCACGATGGGGGTACGGCCCGGGATCGCTGCGTTCACCGCCGCTGTGCTAGGGGGGATCGGGAGCATCTCGGGCGCCGCGCTCGGCGGCGTCCTGCTCGGGTTGCTGCAGTCGGTGGGCCCTGCGCTGATCCTGACCGGCTATGGCATCCCGTCGTCGTTCCAGCTGAAGGACGCCTTCACGTTCCTGGTGCTGGTCCTGGTCCTCATCTTCCGGCCGGGCGGACTGCTCGGGTCGAGCGAAGCGGAGAAGGTGTGATGGGCGGAGTCCCGACGCGCTCGATCGTCCGCGCGGGGCTGCTCGGCGGCGTCGGTGCGATCTACGTCGCCCTGGTCGGGCTCTACACCAAGTTCGCCGACCTCGAGCTCGTTGGTGAGCAGATCACGCTCGGCAGGGTCCTGATCGTCGCGCCTGCCTTCGTCGCCGCATATGCCGTGACCCGCCCGCGCATCGTCGCGGGCGAACGCCACTCGGTCCAGTTGCGGAGTGGCCTCGGGGTGGGTGCGGCATCCGGGCTCGTCGGCGGGGCGGTCTTCGCGACAGCGACCTGGTACGCCGACTGGTTCGGCGTCGACCGGATCCGCGAGGTCTTCGTCGCTGTCACCCAAGAGCTGATCGATTTCTTGACGTTCGACAAGGGCGTGCCGGCCGGCCTGGTGATCCTGATCGGCTTGTGCGTCGCAGGCGGCCTCGTGGGGGGGTTCGCGCGCACCGCACCTGGGGTGATCCGTCGTCCCGCGACCGCGGGGATCATCGCGGTGATCCTGTTCGGCCTCCTGCAGCGGATCATCCCGATCGTGTTCGTCGAGCTCGGGTTCGAGGCCGACTGGCTGTACGAGCGCGGGCGCGGCCTCACGATCCTCGGCGGGGTGATCGTGTTCGTGATCGCGGCCGGCGCGAACGCGCTGTGGAACCGCGACCAGGGCCGATCGCGCGAACGGGTCCGACGCAGCGTCGAGCAGGCACCGGCCGCCAAGGTCGGCCTGTTCGTCGCGATCCTGGCCATCCTGTCGATCCTGCCCCTGCTCCTCGGTACCGTGATCTCCGAGGTGCTCGGCCAGGTCATGATCTACGCGCTCCTCGGACTGGGCCTGAACATCGTGGTGGGGTACGCGGGACTGCTCGACCTGGGGTACGTAGCCTTCTTCGCGTTCGGTGCCTACACGACCGGTGTGCTCACCGGGGCCTTCCTGAACACCACGACCGGCGCCGCCACACCCGCGCTCTCCGCCGACCTGAACTTCTTCGTGGCCGTGTGGATCGTCGCGCTACTCGCGGCGGGGGTCGGCCTCCTGATCGGCGCCCCGGTGCTCCGGCTGCGCGGCGACTACCTCGCGATCGTGACCCTCGGGCTGGGCGAGATCGTGAGCGTCATCACCGCGTCCAAGTGGGCCCAGCCGTTGATCGGCGGGCCGCAGGGGATGCGGGGCGTTACCAAGGCCGAGGCCCTAGGGCTGAACTTCCAGGACAACCCGCAGCACTTCTACTACCTCGCGCTCGCCTTCGTCTTACTCGCCGCGTTCGTCTCGTGGCGATTGTCCACGTCGCGGATCGGACGGGCCTGGAACGCGATGCGGGAGGACGAACAAGTCGCCGACGCGATGGGGGTCAGCACGACGAAGTTCAAGCTGTTGGCCTTCGCCCTCGGCGGCGCGATCGGATCGCTTGGCGGCGCGCTCTTCGCGGTCAGCATCGGATCGCTGACGCCGAACAGCTTCGAGTTCACCGTGTCGATCACGGCACTCGCCGTCGTGATCCTGGGCGGCCTCGGCAGCATCCCCGGCGTCCTGGTCGGGGCGCTCGTCCTGATCGGCCTTCCCGGGCTCCTGCGTGAGTTCGAGGAGTATCGGCCTCTGATCTACGGGGGTGCCCTGGTCGCGATCATGATCCTGCGGCCGCAGGGGTTGATCCCGAACGTCCGGCGCAGCCGGGAGCTCGAGGACGAGGAGGTCACCCAGGACGCGTGGGCAGCCAAAGCGGCCGCCGACTCCGAGGCCGTGGCGGCCGTGCTGCCAGGTGGTGGCCTCGGCGTGGAGCGGGAGGATCTGGAGTGAGCGCGCCGGAGCACCTGCTCGAGCTCACGGACGTCGCGAAGCACTTCGGGGGCCTGTACGCCCTGTCGGGGCTCACATTCCACGTCGACCCGGGCGAGATCGTTTCGGTCATCGGCCCCAACGGGGCCGGCAAGAGCACGATGTTCAACGTCGTCACCGGCCTGTATGGGCCGGACGACGGCGGCATCCGTTTCCGTGGCGCCAACGTCGTCGGGCTGGCGCCGAACCAGGTGACCAAGCTCGGCATCGCCCGCACCTTCCAGACCGTGCACCTGTTCCCGAACATGACGATCCTGGAGAACGCGATGGTCGGCCAGCACTGCCGGACTAGGTCCGGCGTGTTCGGCTCGGTGTTCGGCCTGCCCGGAACCCGTCGCGAGGAGGAACGGATCCGCGCGAGGGCGCGCGAGAGCCTCGGGTTCTTCGGCTCGCGCCTGGCCGGATACCGCGAGGAGCAGCCGGCCTCCGCGCTCTCGTACGCGAACCGGCGACGGCTGGAGATGGCGAGGGCGCTGGCCACCGACCCGGCGCTCGTGATGCTGGACGAGCCCACGGCCGGCATGAACCCGCGCGAGACGCTCGAGCTTCGCGACCACATCGTGCGCATGCGCGACGAGCTCGGGCTCACCGTGCTGGTGATCGAGCACGACATGCGGGTGGTCAAGGGCGTCTCCGACCGGGTCGTGGCCCTCGACTACGGGCGCAAGATCGCGGAGGGCTCCTACGACGAGGTGGCGAACGATCCCCAGGTGATCGAGGCGTACCTCGGGACCAAGGCTGTCGGGTGAGTGACGAGGGGCCGACCACCGAGACCCCCACCCCGGATCCGGCCGAGACCGGGGTCGACATCCAGCCCGTCGACACCGCCGCGCTTCCAACCTTCGCCCAACCCACCGCGGAGGGGGACGGCCAGCGGCGCCCCGTCCTGGAGATGCGGGACGTGAGCACCCATTACGGGCTGGTCGCGGTGCTCCGCAACGTGAACGTGGAGATCTTCCCCGGCGAGATGGTGTGCCTGCTTGGGGGGAACGCCAGCGGCAAGACCACGACCCTCAAGACGATTCTCGGGTATGTCAAGCCGACCGAGGGCGACGTGGTGCTCGACGGCGAGGTGGTGACCGGGCTGCCGACGTCGGAGGTCGTCTCCAAGGGGATCTCGATGGTCCCGGAGAACCGCCGTCTCTTCGCGAACATGACGGTCTCGGAGAACCTGGATCTCGGCGCGTACCAGCGAAAGGACAAGGCGAAGATCGCGGAGGATCGGGAGAAGGTGCTCGAGACGTTCCCGCGGATCCGCGAGCGCCTCAAGCAGAAGGCCGGGACACTGTCCGGCGGCGAGCAGCAGATGGTCGCGATGGGCCGGGCGTTGATGGCCGATCCGAAGGTCCTGCTGATGGACGAGCCCTCGATGGGGCTCGCGCCGATCCTGGTCGAGCAGGTCTTCGAGATCATCAAGCAGATCCGCGCGCTCGGCCGCACCGTCTTCGTGGTGGAGCAGAACGCGAACATGGCGCTCTCGATCGCCGATCGCGGCTATGTGATCCAGACCGGCCAGGTGGTGCTCGCGGACACGGCGAAGAACCTCCTGGACAACCCACTCATGCGAGAGGCGTACCTCGGAGAGCTCTGAGTGATCGCTCCACGGGGACGCGACCGGGTCCTCGCGCCCGACGAGGGCTCGCTATGAACCGGACCGCCGACGTCGTGGTGGTGGGGGGAGGCGTCGTTGGCGCGAGCGCCGCCTACCACCTCGCCGCCGCGGACGCCGGACGGGTCCTGGTGCTCGAGCGCGCCGACCACCTCGCGGCGGGGTCGACCGGGGCGTGCGCCGGGGGTTTCCGCTTCCAGTTCTCGAGCGCGATCAACGTCCGCCTGTCGCAGGCCAGCGTGCCCATGATCACCGGGTTCACGCGGGAGCACGGGCTGCCGCTCGACGTCGTGCAGCACGGCTATCTGTTCCTGGTTCGCGGCGAGGAGCTGTGGCGCGACTTCCTGACGGCCAACCGCCTGCACGCGTCGCTGGGCGTCGAGGCCGAGGTCCTGACGCCCGAGCAGGCGCTCGAGCTCGCGCCGGGGATCTCGATCGAGGATCTGGTGGGCGCCACGTACGGCCCGGAGGACGGGATCGCGGACCCCTCGGGCCTCACCCACGGGTACGCGACCCTCGCGCGGCGTGCGGGCGCCGAGATCGAGCTCGGCGTCGGGGTCGACCGCGTCCGGGCGACAGACGGCCGGGTGCGGGGCGTGGACACCGACGCGGGGCCCGTCGATGCCGCGGTGGTGGTGAACGCGGCCGGTCCGTGGGCGGGCGTTCTGGCCGCCACCGCCGGCGTCGACCTCCCGCTCGAGCCGATCCCGCGCCACGTCCTGGTGACGGGGCCCTTCCCGGGGGCGCCCGAACGGCGAACCCTGGTGATCGACGCGGCGACGACGTTCTACTTCCATCGCGAGGGCGCCGGCGTGCTGATGGGGATGGGAAGTCCGTCCGAGCGACCGTCGTTCGAGACCACGGCTGACGAGTCGTTCGTCGCCGACCAGCTCCTGCCGACCGCGGTCCGGATCTTCCCTCCGCTCTCGGAGGCGTCGGTCGAGAACTCATGGGTCGGCCTGTACGAGATGACACCCGACCGCCACCCGATCATCGGCGAGGCACCGGGGGTCGCCGGCTTCTACCTGGCCAACGGCTTCAGCGGCCACGGCTTCCAGCACGCCCCCGTGGTCGGCAAGTTGATCTCGGAGCTGGTCGTCCAGGGAGCGGCCACGACCGTTGACATCGCGGGCCTCGGGCTCGAGCGGTTCGAACGCGGAGATCTTGTCCGCGAGGGTCACGTCGTCTGAGTGCCGGGGGCGGGATTCGAACCCGCACGCGCTTTCGCGCAATGGCTTTTGAGGCCATCATGTCTGCCAGTTCCATCACCCCGGCGGAGAGGCAAGTCTACGGCGTCAGCTCTTGGCGCCGATGAAGGCATCGAGTGCTCCGACTGCCTCTCGGCGGGCTATCGAGATCGTGTCGAGCTTCGAGGTGGAATGAGCGATCTCGACAGCGTCGCACGCGCGCCTGAAGATCTCGAGGATGCCGGTCGAGTGGTTTGTGAAGAAGTAGCGCGGATACGCGTATCGGTGTGATCGCGAGCCGGATCAAGTTCGGAAACCTCAGGTCTTGAACGATGCGCAATCGGTAGGCGCGAGGATCTCGCGAGAGCCAGCCGTCGCCCAGATAGAGACCCAGTAGGTACGAGTACGCGGGTTCGTCGAGCGGTCCAGATTCGCATCTGGGGCACGAGCCTCGGGCGGCCGTCCGCGTCCGTGACGCGCGCGGGGCTCGGCCGTGACGCCAATCGAGAATCGTGCGACGGCTGATCCCCGTTCTTCGCGCGACCTCGCAATCGTTCAGGCCTTCGGTCACGAGCGAGAGTGCTCGGTCGACCTCGTATCGTGGGTGCACCCATGTCCTCCCTGCGGGTAGAGCCGACCGTATATCGCGGTAGAGACAGCGGATTGGAAGGAGCCACGCTGAAGCTCGCCCGCTGGTGGTCCCCCCTGGCGATCGCCGTGCTGCTCGCCGCGTGTGAAACCGCGGCACCGGCGTCTCCGGCGGGACCGGGGTCGCCGACGCCCGTCGTCAAGGTCGCGTTCGTCCGCGACCTGTCGACGCCCGATGCGGAGGAGCACTCGCTCCCCGCGTCGCAGGCCATCCGCCTGGCGTTCGAGACCGCGACGCTCCAGGACCCGGGCTCCGTGCCGGTCGAGCTCGAGGAGTTCGACCTCACGCAGGACGCGGCCGACCTCGCGTCGATCGACGCCGATCCGAGCTACGTGGCCGTGATCGTGGGCCCGGGGGTGAACGCCGACGACGCCGAGCTGGACACCGACCTGCCCGTCGTCAGCCTCTCGGGTCTAGGCGTGCGCGACGGGCGCCGGGCGTGGGTCCGGATCGTGCCCCCCCTGGCTACGACCGTCGACGCGTTGGCCGGCCGGCTCCGTCGGTCGAGCGCCTGCGTCCTCGCCGAGGATCCCCCGCCGGATCCGCTGTACGAACTGCTGTCCGAGGCCTTGCCCGGCGCCACGGCACGGACCGTCGATCCCTCGGCCGCGGCGTCGGTGGCCCGCGAGGCGGGATGCGACGTCGTGATCTGGGCCGGGGGTCCGAACGCGGGTGGGGAGGCCGTTCCCTCCCTCCAGCGGCTCGACGTCGCGTTCATCGGCGGTGATCGGCTCCTCGATCCCGACTTCCTGTCGACCGCAGGATCCGCGGCCGAGGGAGCCGTCGCGCTCTGCGCCTGCGCGAACGTATCCACGTCCACCGAGCTCGCCGCACGCAGATTCATCCAGGACTATCAGTCCGAGCATGGCGTCGCTCCCGGGGCGTTCGCCGTCGAGGGCTGGGACGCCGCCCACCTGATCCTGCGGGCCGAAGGCGATCGGGGGATCACTCGCGCCATGGTGGCTCGCTCGCTGGGCGGGCTCACCTCGGCCGACGGTCTCCAAGGGACGCGCCGGTTCGCCGCCGACGGCGAGCCGCTGGAACCCAGAGCGCTGCTCCGCCTGTATCGGGTCGAAGGCGGGCGGTGGGTCCGGGCCGGTTGGGACGAGATCTGACGGGCACCGGTGCGTGAGGGGAGGTTGAGCGGGAGACCCGATCCGGGGGAGGATAGGTGCTTCGCACCTTCGAGCACGACCAGAACACGAGGAGGGGGACGCGGTGAAGCGGACGAGAGTCTGGCTGGCAGCGCTGATCGCGGTGTTCGCGCTGATCGTGGCTGCCTGCGCGAGCAACGAGGACGAGGGCCCGACCGCCGGAACGGGCGCGACGGCGGCGACGGGAACGACCGGCGCCACGGGTGCGACCGGGATCCCCGCGTTCACGACCATCGAGGAGGGCAAGCTCACCGTCGGCTCGTGCCTGGACTACCCGCCCTTCGAATCGGTCAAGGGGGGCGTCGAGACCGGGTTCGACGTGGACATCACCACCGAGATCGCCAGCCGGCTCGATCTCGAGGTCGTATGGGTGAAGGCCGACTTCGACACGATCTTCACCGCGGTCGCGGGCAACGAGTTCGACATGGTGGCCGCCGCGTCGACGATCACCGACGAGCGCGAACAGGTCGTGGACTTCTCCGTCCCGTACTACAACGCGCTGCAGTCCCTGACGGTGAACACGCAGAAGACGCCGGATATCACCTCGACCGACCAACTCGGCCAGGGTGACGTGGTGGGCGTCCAGAAGGGCACGACGGGCAAGATCTGGGCCGAGGAGAACCTCGTGCCGCAAGGCGTCGAACTCAAGACGTTCACGGCATCCCCGGACTCGTTCCGCGACCTCGAGGCCGGCAATGTCGTGGGCGTCATCAACGACGCAACCGCATCGATCGAGATCATCAAGGATCTGCCGGCGCTCGAAGTCGTCCAGCAGATCGATACGAACGAGCACTACGGGCTCGCCTTCTCCCCGTCGAACCCTGATCTTCGAGAGGCGGTGAATACGGTCTTCGCGCAGATGGTCGCCGACGGGACCTACGCCACGATCTACGAGAAGTACTTCTCGGCCGAGTCTCTGCCGCCGGAGTTCGCACCGAGCTCCTGACGAACCGTTCGATCGCAAGGGCCCGCGCGAACCTCGCGCGGGCCCTTGCATCCATGGAGGTGACGCATGGCCGCCGTACGGGAAGCCCCTTCGATCGAGCCCGAGGTCGCCCCCGACGTCCGAGGACCGACGGCCCCGTTGCCGGCCACGATCCTCGGGCTCGGTATCGCCTCCTTGGTCGTGATCACCTTAGGAGTAGTGTTCACCCAGGCGAACTACGCGCTGTCCGAACGCGTCATGACGCGGTATTGCGTCGATCAGGAGATCTCTCCGGACGACAACGGCGGGATCGGCGTGTGCAACATCATCGAGGCACTCCAGGATCCCGTCACCTCGGGAACCGTCTACACGGGGATCGTGCTCGGGGCGATCGCGCTCGTGCTCGGCGCGTCCACGTACCGCCGGATGGACTCCAAGCGCAAGCGGGACCAGGCGATCAACGGAGCCATCCTAGGATCGCAGGGGATCCTCCTCGCTGCCTTCCTCCTGTGGTTCCGCGCGGTCAGCCCGGGCCTGTTCGCTAAGCACTTCCTCAACTTCGCGGATCTGCAAGGGTACGGCGGCGCGTTCCTGCGTGGCATCCGGAACACGCTCCTGCTGGCGTTCGCGGGTGAGTTGGGTGGCATCATGATCGGCCTGATCCTCGGGGTCCTGACGCTCTCCAAGCGACGCGTCGTGCGGGCGCCTGCGCGCACGTACATCAATTTCTTCCGTGGCACACCCTTGATCTGGCAGCTCTTCACCGGGTACTTCATGCTGCTCTTCGGATTCGGCCTCCGCATATCTGCGTTCGCGATCGCGATCATCGTGTTCGCCTTGAACACGGGGGCGTACGCGGCCGAGGTGTTCAGGGCAGGCATCCAGTCGATCGAGAGGGGGCAGATGGAGGCGGCCCGATCCCTCGGGATGAGCTACTTCCAGGCCATGCGGTACGCGATCGTGCCGCAGGCCGTGCGCCGCGTGATCCCCCCCCTCATGAACGAGTTCGTGATCCTGATCAAGGACACGGCCCTGGTGCTCGTGCTTGGGCTGACGGAGTCCCAATACGACATCCTCACGGCCGCACGCGAGGGACAGGCGGCGACCTTCAACGCCTCCTTCTTCACCGCCGCCGCGATCGCGTATCTGGTCATCACGCTCCCACTGATCCGGCTCGTCAACGCCGCCGAGAAGCGTCTTCGCAGTGGCCTGGTCGGGATCGCGGGGGCCGGGGCGTGACCGAATCGGAGGCGACCCTTGCTCCGGTGAAGCCCTCGGCGACCGAACCGTTGGTGCGGCTGGAAAGCATCCACAAATGGTTCGGGAACCTGCACGTCCTCAAGGGCGTGGACCTCGAGATGCACCAGCGCGACGTGTTGGTCGTCATCGGACCCTCCGGTGGTGGCAAGTCCACGCTGCTCCGGTGCACGAACCTGCTCGAGGTCCCGACGCTGGGGAAGGTCTGGTTCGAAGGCAAGGACATCACCGACGTCCGCTCGGACCTCAACGAGGTCCGGACCCATATCGGCATCGTGTTCCAGGCCTACAACCTGTTCCCGCACATGACGGCCCTTCAGAACTTGACCGTGGCGCTGGAGAAGGTCCTGAAGCTCCCCGACGACGAGGCCCACGATCGCGCCATGGATCAGCTCGCCAAGGTGGGGATGGGCCACAAGGCTGCCGCCTATCCCGGGCAGCTCTCGGGGGGGCAGCAGCAACGTGTCGCGATCGCCCGGGCCCTCGCTATGCGGCCGAAGGTCATGCTGTTCGACGAGGTCACCTCGGCGCTCGACCCCGAGCTCGTGGGGGAGGTCCTCGAGGTGATGATCCGCCTCGCCGGCGAAGGGATGACGATGATGGTGGTCACCCACGAGATGGGCTTCGCGCGTGAGGTGGGTACGCGGATGCTCTTCCTCGACGACGGGAAGGTCGGCGAGGAGGGTGAACCCAAGGAGATGTTCCGCAGCCCGAAGAGCGACCGCCTGCGGCAGTTCCTCGACAAGGTGCTCTAGAGGGTCGTCGCGTTGCACTGGTCCCCGGCTCGTGTCGTCCTGGTCGCCGTCGCGGTCGTCGCCCTGGTCCTGGCGTCGGCGTTTCCGGACGACGAGGAACGCCCCTACGTCGTGACGGCGATCGACTATCACTTCCACGACGCCCATCCCACGCTGCCGATCGGTCCGGGGCGCGACCTGATCGTCCGGAACCAGGGCAGCAACGTCCACAACGTGACGATCCCGGCGCTCGGGATCTCGCGGAACGTGCGCCCCGGTGGGCAGGTCGTGATCGGCTCGATCGCGGACCGGCTCCCCCCCGGTCGTTACGAACTCTTTTGCCAGATCCACCTGGCCGCGTTCGGCATGAAGGGCGTGATCGTCATCGCATCGGAGTGAGGTGGAGGGTTCGTTCCCGGCGTTGGCGCAGTCGGGGCCCCCGCAACAAAGGATCGACGGGCCGAGGAACCTTTGGATCCGCTCACGCCTTCCCCATACGCGAGCGTTGTCTACTCGGTTCCTCGACCCGTCAAAAGGTGGCCCCAAGCGACCCGGACTCCCGGGAACCGGCGCCCCTCCGTCTCGTTGGAACGCTCTCGGGGACTCGCGCCCCCTCGTCCGATCCACTCGACGGAAGCGGTTTCCGCCTCCCGATCCCAGCGACCGCTCGGGACCGGAGCGAAATGTAGCGACGAGCCTCGGGCCTGTCAACGCGATGAGAGCGGTTGGGCTGCAAGGAGATCCGAACGACGTTGCTGGTAGCGGCGCGGGCGTTGACGACGAAGAAAGAGTGACAAACGGCGACACCGTTGGTGACGCATGTCTCGGAGACGTCGTCGAAGCTTCGCCGCCGCGCCACGACCAGCGGGTATCCGTTCCGGCCCCACGTCGACGAACGAGATCCACACGTTCGATGCCTGTCGTCGAGCCGCGCTAGGATGCCGCGCGTGACCCCTCGCGCCGCCGATCCGCCGAGGCGGCTGTTCCTCCTCGACGGCCACAGCCTGTCGTACCGCGCGTTCTTCGCGCTTCCACCCTCGCTGGCGACGACATCCGGCCAGGTGACGAACGCGGTCTACGGCTTCACGTCGATGCTGATCAAGCTCCTAGCGGAGGAACGTCCGGACCTGATCGCGGTGGCCTTTGACGTCGGCAAGCCCACCGCCCGGCTCGAGAAGTACGCCGAGTACAAGGCGGGGCGGCCCGAGACGCCCGACGAGTTCCGCCAGCAGCTCGGGCTGATCGTCGAGGTGCTGGAAACCCTGCGGATCCCGGTGATCGGCATCGAGGGCCACGAGGCGGATGACGCGATCGCGACGCTCGCCCTGCGTTCGCTCGAACAGGGCATCGAGGTGGTCATCGTGACCGCGGACCGGGACTTCTTCCAGCTCGTGCGGCCCGGGTTGACCGTGATGTTCAACGTCAAGGGCATCTCCGACATCCGCAGGTACGACGTCGAGGCGGTGACCGAGCGGTTCGGGCTCCCGCCGGAGAAGTACCTCGACTACGTGGCCCTCAAGGGGGACGCCTCGGACAACATCCCGGGGGTACCGGGGGTCGGCGAGAAGACCGCGTCGAGGCTCGTGCAGGACTTCGGCTCGGTCGAGGAGCTGCTGACCCGGACCGACGAGCTCAAGGGCAAGCTGAAGGAGTCGATCTCGGCGGCCGGCGAGCAGCTCGCCCTCAACAAGGAGCTGGCCGAGCTCAACACCGACGTCGACGTCGACCTCGAGCCGGAGGACGCGGTCATGGGGGAGTGGGACCTTGAGGCCGTGCGGCGGCTGTTCACCTCCCTAGAGTTCCGAACGCTGTTCGAGCGGCTCGAGGAGGTGGGTCGGAGCGCGAAGCCCGCCGTCGAGGTGGCCGAGCTCGACCTTCGAAAGGTCGACGTGACCGACGCGGTCACCCTCGTCGCGGCGGACGGACCGAAGGCGATCCGGCTCGATCTGGAGGACCGCGAGGTGCGAGGCGTTGCCGTCTCGGTGGGCGGGGGGCAGGCCGCCTTCGCGGACGTGCGGGACCTCGAGGCGTTCGCGGCGGCCCTCGGCAGGGACGACCTGCCGAAGTGGATCCACGACGCCAAGGACCTCGAGACGGCGGTCGTCGCGGAGGGCCGGTCGCTCGCCGGCGTCCGGACGGACACGATGCTGGCGGCCTACCTGCTCGACCCGGCCGCCCCGAGCTTCGAGCTTCAACCGTTGAGCGAGCAGTACCTCGGGACCGACGTGCTCGGCTCGGTCGCCGAGGAGGTCGAAGGCGAACTGTTCGGCGAGGCCTGGCGGCGGACCGCGGCCGAGGCCGCGGCGGTGGCGCTGCTCGCTCCGGTGCTCGACGAACGCATCGACAAGGCCGGGCTCCGTCGCCTGCTCGACGAGGTCGAGCTCCCGCTGTCCTCGGTCCTGGCGCGGATGCAGGCGAACGGCGTCGCGCTGGACGTCGCCTACCTCGAGGAGATGGCCGAGGGCGTGCGGGACACGATGAGGACACTGCAGGTCCGGATCTACGACCTTGCCGGGGAGGAGTTCAACCTGAACTCGCCCCCACAGCTCCGCGCGATCTTGTACGACAAGCTCCAGCTCTCACCGGGCAAGAAGACGCCCAAGGGGCAGCTCTCCACCGACGCGAGCGTTCTCGAGAAGCTCCGCGACGTCCATCCGATCGTGGACGCGATCCTGTCCTGGCGCGAGCTCGACAAGCTGAACTCGACGTACCTCGACGCCCTGCCCAAACAGGTGGATCCGCGGGACGGGCGCGTCCACACCACCTTCAACCAGACGGGCGCGGCGACCGGGCGGTTGTCCTCGACCAACCCGAACCTGCAGAACATCCCGGTCCGCGGTGAGCTGGGTCGCCAGATCCGTCGGGCGTTCGTGCCGGGTTCGAAGGGCGACCTGTTGCTCGTCGCCGACTACTCGCAGATCGAGCTCCGGGTCCTCGCACACCTCGCCGACGACCGGGGACTGAAGGCGGCCTTCGAGTCCGGGGCCGACATCCACACGGCGACGTCGGCCCGCGTGTTCGGGCTGCCCGAGGACCAGGTCGACCCGGCCACACGCAGCCGCGCCAAGATGATCAACTACGGGCTCGCCTACGGGATGAACGCGTTCGGCTTGGCGTCGCGGCTCGAGATCACGCCGGACGAGGCTCAGGAGTTCATCGATTCCTACTTCGCGGCCTTCCCGCAGATCCGCGACTTCCTGGACCGGCAGGTCGCGCGCGCGGCGGCCGAGGGGTTCACCGAGACGCTGCTGGGGCGCCGACGGTACATCCCCGAGCTCCAGGCGGCCAATCCCCGAGTCCGTGACATGGGCCGGCGGATGGCGCTCAATGCGCCGATCCAGGGGAGCGCGGCCGACGTCTTCAAGCTCGGCATGATCGGGGTGGACGCCGCGCTCCGGGGCTCCGACCTGGAGTGCCGCATGCTCCTCACCGTGCACGACGAGCTGGTGTTCGAGGTCTCCGAGCGGCGCGTGGAGCAAGCGGCCCACCTCGTCAAGCGCGCGATGGAGGCCGCCTACGAGCTGGACGTGCCGCTGCGGGCCGACATCGGCTGGGGAGCGAACTGGGCCGAGGCCGTCCCCGCCGGGCACTGATTCGGTCACGGCGTTGACGCCGTTTCCGCTGGTCACCTACCATCCCTGAGCCGCGAGGCGCACCAGCACCCCGGCGAATCCCAAGGGTCGGTCGGTGCGCGCTTCGTGCGCGGAGGGAGTGATTCAGATCGAGACGGCGAGTGAGATGCGGGACTTCACCCCCGACGAGCTCCGTGAGGCCATCGAGGCCTCGCTTCGGGACTTCAAGGAGGGCGACATCCTCGAGGGGACGGTCGTGAAGATCGACCGCGACGAGGTCCTGCTGGATATCGGCTACAAGTCCGAGGGCGTCATCCCCACCAAGGAACTGTCGATCCGCCACGACGTCGACCCCGGCCAGGTCGTCAAGGTCGGCGACGAGGTCGAGGCCCTCGTGCTCCAGAAGGAGGACAAGGAGGGCCGCCTGATCCTTTCGAAGAAGCGCGCGCAGTATGAGCGCGCCTGGGGCCGGATCGAGGAGGTCATGCAGTCGGGCGGCACCATCAAGGGGCCCGTGATCGAGGTCGTCAAGGGCGGCCTGATCCTGGACATCGGGCTCCGCGGGTTCCTGCCCGCCTCGCTCGTCGACCTCCGCAGAGTCCGGGACCTGCATCCGTTCGTGGGGACCGAGCTCGAGGCCAAGATCATCGAGCTCGATCGCAACCGCAACAACGTGGTGCTGTCGCGCCGCGCCTTCCTGGAGGAGTCGCAGAGCGAGGGCCGGAAGAAGTTCCTCGAGTCGCTGCAGAAGGGCGAGCGCCGCAAGGGCACGGTCTCCTCGATCGTGAACTTCGGTGCGTTCGTGGATCTCGGCGGCGTCGACGGGCTCGTGCACGTCTCCGAGCTCTCGTGGAAGCACGTCGACCACCCCAGCGAGGTCGTTCAGGTCGGCCAGGAGGTCGAGGTCGAGGTGCTCGATGTCGATCTCGAGCGCGAGCGCGTCTCGCTCTCGCTCAAGGCGACGCAGGAGGACCCGTGGAAGGAGTTCGAGCGGAAGTACTCGGCCGGCGAGATCATCGACGGCCAGGTCACCAAGCTCGTGCCGTTCGGCGCGTTCGTCCGCGTGGCCGCCGGGATCGAGGGTCTCGTGCACATCTCCGAGATCTCCGAGCAGCACATCGAGACCCCCGAGAGCGTTCTCTCGGTCGGCGACGAAGTGCGCGTCAAGGTGATCGAGGTGGACGTGCCGCGCCGGCGCATCAGCCTTTCGATGCGTCAGGTCGGAGGCGCGATGCCTCGGCCCGCGAGCGAGATCGAGGAGGAGGCCGCCGAGGCGGTGCCGGTGGCGGCGGGGGCGGGCTCGGCTTCGCCTTCTTCGGCGCAGCTCGCTTCGCCCGCCTCGGGGGTCGCCGAGACCGAGATCACGACCGTCGGGGGCGCGGGGTCGGGCGCCTCCGAGCCCGCCCCCGCCGAGGTTGCCGCACCCGCCGGGACGGCGGTCGCGGCGCAGGCGGAGGGTCCGATCGGCGACCCGTCGACGCCCGAAGCGGCACCGAGCACGGACGCCGCCGTCGACGAAGAGCCGACGGAGCCTGCCGCTGGAGCCGCGGCCGAGCCTGCCACGGAGGAGGCCGGGGAAGGCGAAGGGGCGAGCGAGGAGGATATCTCGCTCGAGGCGATCCTGGAGGACCTGAAGCGCCGCGAAGGGCGCTCGGACTAGCTCGGTGCTGCTCGTCGGGCTGACCGGCGGGATCGGGTCGGGCAAGTCGACCGTGGCTCGCCTGCTGGAGAAGCGGGGCGCCGTCGTCTTCGACGCGGATCTGCTCGCGCGCGAGGCGGTCGAACCCGGCACCGCGGGTCATGCCGCCGTGATCGAACGGTTCGGCGCGGACGTCCTCGCGCCGGGTGGTGAACTCGATCGCGAGGCACTCGCGAGCATCGTGTTCGCGGACCCCTCGGCCCGACGAGATCTCGAGGAGATCGTCCACCCCGAGGTCCGGCGGCTCTTCGCCGAGAGCTCCGAGGCGTACCGGAACACCGATCGGGTCGTGGTGTTCAGCGCCCCCCTGCTCGTCGAGACCGGGATGCATACGGCCTTCGAGATCCTCGTCGTCGTCTCGGCCACGGTCGCGACGCAGATCGAGCGCCTGATGCGCCAACGCGGCATGTCAGAGGCCTCGATCCGCGCACGGATCGAGGCCCAGGCGCCGCTCGAGGACAAGGCCGCGGTGGCGGACTTCCTCGTCGACAACGAGGGCACGCTCGACGAACTCGAGAGCCAGGTCGATCGGCTCTGGAACGACCTGTCCGCACGCCCGGTCGCCTGAGCGGCGGACGGGACCGCGGCCGCTCCGTCGCTATCCTGGTGCCGTGACCTCCACGGGGTACGCGGCGGTGTTCTTCGACGCCGGCGAGACGCTCGTCCACCCGCACCCCACCTTCCCCGACCTGTTCGCCGAGATCCTGCGCCGAGAGGGGTACGACGTCTCGCCCGAGACGATCCACGAGCGCGGGCACGTCGTGTTCGATCGGTTCCGCGCGGCGGCCGAGGCGCACGAGCTCTGGACCACCTCGCCCGAACGCTCGCGCCGGTTCTGGCACGACGTGTACGGCATCTTCCTGCGCGAGCTCGGGATCCCCGATGCCAACGGTCTGATCGACCTCGTGTACACCGAGTTCACCGACCTCGGGAACTATCGTCTGTTCGATGACGTTACGCCCGTCCTCGATCGGCTGCGCGACGCCGGCCTACTGCTCGGCGTGGTGTCGAACTTCGAGGAGTGGCTCGAGCGGCTCCTCGAGGATCTCGGCGTCCGTGGGTACTTCCGGGTGAGCGTCGTGTCGGGCGTCGAGGGGTTCGAGAAGCCCGACCCGCGGATCTTCCGGCTCGCGATGACCAGGGCGGGGGTGGCGCCCGAGCGGTCGGTCTACGTCGGGGACAACCCGGAGTTCGACGTCGACCCGGCGCGCGCGGTCGGCATGTTCCCCGTGCTGATCGATCGGCGCGAGCGCTTCGCCGGCGCGCCCGGAGCGCGCATCACCGCGCTGGACCAGTTGCCGGCACTGCTCGGGGTGGGGTGATGTCCGAGGAGCGTTCGTACGACGTCGAGGAGGCCAACGCGATGCTGCCCGAGCTCAGGGAGCGGCTGGCGAGGATCCGCGACGCCCGGCAGGTGATCCTGCGGGAAGCCGAGGTGGTGAGGGACCGGGTCGTCGCGGACGGCGGCGGGAGCCACGCGGGGCGGGAGTACTGGGACGCGAGCGTGGTGCTGCGGACAGAGCTCGAGCGCCTGGCCGCGGAGAACATCCTGCTGCGTGACCCCGAGACGGGGCTCGTGGACTTTCCAGCGGAGGTCAACGGGCAGCGCGTGTACCTCTGCTGGCGGGTGGGCGAGGAGGCCGTCGCCAACTGGCACCCGCTCGACACCGGCTTCTCCAGCCGGCGCCCGCTATGAGCGCCCGCGCCCGGGTGGCGGTCATGGGCGCGACCGCCGACGACCCGCCCCCGGGAATCGGAGGGATCGCCGACACCGTCGACCTCGCGTTTGCCGACGATGTCCCGTCGCTCGCGGCCGCGCTCGAGGGCAGGGACGTCCTGTTCGCCTGGCGTCCGCAGAGCGACCTCCTCTCCGGGGCGTGGGGGAGCGCGGCCGACCTGCAATGGATCCAGTCGGCGTCCGCCGGCGTCGACAACCTGCTCTTCTCCGAGCTCGCCGCAAGCCATGTCGTCCTCACGAACGCACGCGGCGTCTACGAGGACGCGATCGCCGAATACGTCCTCGGGTTGCTGCTCGTATTGGCGAAGGGTCTCGGCGGGGTCCTCGAGCGGCAGGGGCGCCGCGAGTGGCGACACAAGGAGACCGAACGGCTCGACCGCAAGCGGGTCCTCGTCGTCGGCATCGGACCGATCGGACGCGCGATCGCTCGTACCTGCGCCGCGCTCCGGATGTCCGTCCGGGGCGTCGCTCGAACAGCCCGACCGGGAGACGACGTGCTGGTCGAGATCTTCGGCACCGAGCAGCTCGCCGACGCCGTCGGATCGGCCGACTACGTGATCGACGCGCTGCCCGCCACGGACGAGACCCATCATATGTTCGACCACGTAGTGTTCGAGGCGATGCAGCCGTGGACGAGGTTCGTGAACGTCGGCCGCGGGAGCACGGTCGACCAACGAGCGCTCGTCCGGGCGCTCGAGGCGGGTGCCATCGCCGGCGCCGCGCTCGACGTCTTCGAGGAGGAGCCGCTGGCCGAGGACGACCCGCTCTGGGCGATGCCGAACGTGATCGTCTCGCCCCACATGGCCGGCGACGCCGCCGGGTGGCGCGAGGGCGTGGTCGAGCTGTTCGTGCGGAACCTCGAGCGCTATCTCACCGGTCGCCCCCTGCTGAACGTCGTCGACAAGACCCGCGGCTACGTACCGTCGTGAGTGGATAGCCTGCGAGGATGAGCGACCGAGCGATCGAGGTCAAAGGTCTTCGGAAGACCTACGGGGATCTCGATGCGGTCGCCGGGATCGACCTGGCCGTCGATGTGGGCGAGGTGTTCGCGCTCCTCGGTCCGAACGGCGCCGGGAAGACCACCACGGTGGAGATCCTCGAGGGCTATCGGGATCGCACGTCGGGGGAGGTATCGGTGCTGGGGCATGACCCGGCGAAAGGCGAGCCCGAGCTGAAGCGCCGGATCGGCATCGTCCTGCAGTCCACCGGGATCGACCCGTTCCTCACGGTGCGCGAGACGATCGAGATGTACGCCGGCTACTACCCGAGACGTCGACCGACCGACGAGGTCATCGAGGTCGTCGGGCTGGTCGAGAAACGGGACGTGCGTGTGAACAAGCTATCCGGCGGGCAGCAACGACGCCTGGACGTCGCGATCGGAATGGCCGGCGACCCCGAGCTTCTGTTCCTGGACGAGCCCACCACCGGCTTCGACCCCGGGGCTCGCCGCAACGCCTGGGAGATCGTCAAGAACCTCTCGTCGATCGGCAAGACCGTGTTCCTCACGACCCACTACATGGACGAGGCGCAGAACCTGGCGAACCGTGTCGCCGTCATCGCGCACGGCACCATCGTCGCTGTGGGCCCGCCCGGGAGCCTGGCTGGACGCGATCGGATGATGACGAGGATCCGTTTCCGCCTCCCGCCCGGAGTTCCCGAACCCGAACGCGCTCCCCACCGCCTGCCGGACGGGTCGTACGAGATCCGCGCCGATCAGGAGGAGACCACCAAGCTCGTCCACGATCTCACCGCGTGGGCCCTCGAGTCCGGCATCGTTCTGGACGCGCTCGAGGTCACGCCTCCGACCCTGGAGGACGTCTACCTCGAGCTCACGGCCAGCGAGGATGTGACCGCGTGAGCGAGCTGACGCTGACGGCCAGGCAGATCCGCTACACGAACAAGGCGTTCTGGCGGAACCCCGCCGCCGCCTTCTTCACGTTCGTGTTCCCCCTGATGTTCCTCGTGATCTTTGCCACGCTGCTGGGGAGCGGGACGGTTACCCTCGAGAGCGGCCGCGAGTTCAACCAGTCGACCTACTACGTCGCGAGCATGGCGGTGTTCTCGGTCATCACCGCCTGCTACACGAACCTGGCGATCGGCGTGACCTTCCAACGCGATGCCGGGATCCTCAAACGGACGCGAGGCACGCCGCTCCCCGGGAGCGCCTACTTGGGGGCGCGGGTGATCCACGTCATGATCTTGTCGATCCTGCTCGTCGTGATCTGCGCGGCCTTCGGTTGGTTGTTCTACGACGCGGACCTGCCGACCGGTATGAGCCTGATCCGATCGATCATCGTCGTCCTCGTCGGCTCCGCGAGCTTCGCGGCGCTCGGGCTGGCGCTGACGCCGGCGATACCGAATGCAGATGCGGCGCCGCCGATCGTGAACGCGACGATCCTGCCCCTGCTGTTCATCTCGGGCATCTTCTTCCCCATCGGCCCCGATGCCCCGCAGTGGATCGAGACCCTCAGCGATATCTTCCCGGTTCGTCATCTGGTCGACGCCTTCCTCGGTTCGTTCTACGGGCCGCCTCTGTTCGACTTCTCGTGGGCTGATGTGGGGGTCGTCGCGGCGTGGGGGGTCGTCGGGCTCACGCTCGCGATCCGCTTCTTCTCGTGGGAGCCGCGCACGTGAAGTGCCGATCCCGGGAACCCCCGTAGAACAGGCGTGTGCTAGGCTCGCCCACTTCACGTCGGCAGGGGGTTCCGCAGATGCGCAAGGTGTTCGCCTTCCTCGTGGTCGGTTCCTTGCTGTTCGCGGCCTGCGCGGAGGACAACCCGACGATCGGTGCCACCGGGGCGACGGCTACCGGCGGCACGGGCGGGACCGCCCCGGCCACGGCAGCCGAGTGCGCGACCGCGAACGCCGACGCCTTCAAGAGTCCCGGCATGCTGACGATCGGTACCGACAATCCCGCGTTCCCGCCGTGGTTCTCGGGCGGAGAGACCGACGCCCACAGCGAATGGAAGTTCGACGACCCTTACACGGGCAAGGGCTACGAGGCTGCTACCGCGTACGCCGTGGCCGAGTCGATGGGGTTCTCGAAGGACCAGGTGCAGTGGGTGGTGGCTCCCTTCAACCAGACCTACAAGCCCGGTGACAAGGACTACGACTTCGCGATCGAGCAGATCTCCTACTCCGCCAAGCGCGACCAGGCCGTCGACTTCAGCGAGACCTACTACGACGTCCAGCAGGCGCTCGTCGCCGTGAAGGGATCGCCGATCGCCGGGGCGACGAGCCTCGGCGACCTGGCCGGAACCACGATCGCGGCGCCGATCGGGACCACGAGCTACGACTACATCGTGGCGAACATCCCCGATGCGACCGCGGGTTCGTACACGACGCTCTCGGATACCGTGGCAGCGTTGAACGCCGGCCAGGTCGACGCGATCGTCGTGGACGCGCCCACCGCGTACTACCTTGCAGATCCATTCGTCCAAGAGGTGAAGAACGGCGTCGTCGTGGGCTTGTTCCCGCCCGTGGGGGAGCAGGAGTACTTCGGGCTCACGTTCGTGACCGGAAGTCCCCTGGTCCAATGCGCGAACCTGGCACTCGAGGAGATCAAGGCCGACGGGACCCTCGACGCGATCCACCAGGAGTGGCTCGTCGAGAAGACGAACGTCGGCCAGGTCCCCGAGTTCACGACGTAGCCGCGGCCCCATATGGGGATGGGAGGCGGCGGGGCCCCCGAGCTGCAGCAGTACCAGCCCGGTGACCCGAGACTCCCCGAGGGGCAGCGGACGTCCCGGATCCTTGGGCCGCTCCGTGCCGAGGGCGCGCGGGGGGTGGCGATCGCCCTCATCAGCACGCTCGTCGTCCTGGCGCTGATCGTATGGGCCGTCACGTCGTCGCCGAACTGGCCCGAAGTCAAACAGGCCTTCTTCGACCCGGAGGAGTTCAAGCGAACCTTTCCCGCTATCGCCCGGGCGTTCGTCCGCAACGTCCAGTACTTCCTCATCGCGGAGGTGTTCATCCTCGTGTGGGCGCTCGTGCTCGCGGTGGTGCGCAGCCTGCAGGGGCCGGTGTTCTTCCCCCTTCGAGCGCTCGCCATCATCTACACCGACCTGTTCCGAGGGATCCCCACCGTCCTCGTCGTGTACCTGCTGGGGTTCGGGATCCCGAGCCTGGGTCTGCCGGGTGTGCCCTCGGGCGCCGCGTTCTGGGGTGTGGTCGGTCTGATCCTGTCGTACTCCGCCTACGTCGCGGAGGTCTATCGAGCCGGCATCGAGTCCGTGCACCCGAGCCAAGCCGCTGCCGCTCGGTCGCTTGGGCTCTCACGCATGAAGACGCTCCGCTTCGTGATCATCCCGCAGGCGGTTCGCCGAGTGATCCCACCACTCCTGAACGACTTCATCGGGCTGCAGAAGGACACCGCGCTCGTGGCGTTCGTCGTGGCGATCCCCGAGGCGTTCAAACAGGGTCAGATCTACCAGGCCGCCGACTTCAACTTCACCCCGCTCCTCGGGGTCGCACTGATGTTCCTGCTCATCACCGTTCCTCTCACCCGGTTCACTGACTGGTTGCTCGAGCGCCAACGTCGACGCCGGCAGGCGGGGGCAGCCGCGTGAACGTGGACGATCCTGCGCTCAGCGTGGACCATCCCGCCCTGAGCGTCGTCGGCGTCCACAAGTCGTTCGACGGGCTCGAGGTGCTCAAGGGCATCGATCTCGAGGTGGCCGAGCACGAGGTCATAGGTTTGATCGGCGCCTCGGGGTCCGGCAAGTCAACGCTGCTCCGCTGCATCAACCTGCTCGAACCCGTGAACGCGGGGCACGTGTTCATCGAGGGCGAGGAGATCACCGCCCCCGGCGTGGACGTGAACCGGATCCGGCAGCGGGTGGGGATCGTCTTCCAAGCGTTCAACCTGTTCCCGCATATGACCGTGTTCCGCAATGTGACGCTCGCGCCGATCGAGGCGCTCGGCGTGTCGAGGGCCGAGGCCGACGCGCTGGCCACGGAGCTGCTCGAACGGTTCGGGCTCGCCGACAAGCGCGACGACTACCCCGACCGCCTTTCGGGGGGACAGCAGCAGCGCGTCGCGATCGTGCGGGCGCTCGCGATGAAGCCGGACGTGATGCTGCTCGACGAGGTGACCAGCGCCCTCGACCCCGAGCTCGTCGCCGAGGTGCTGAACGTGATCCGCGAGCTCGCCGCCGGCGGGATGACGATGGTGATCGCGACCCACGAGATGGGGTTCGCACGCGACATCGCGAACCGGATCGGGTTCCTGGACGCCGGCGTGATCCTCGAGGAGGGCCCGCCGGAGGAGATCTTCACCTCGCCGCGCGAGGAGCGGACCCGGCGGTTCCTCCAGAGCATCATCGACGCCGGGCGGATGTAGGCGCGTCGGCAAGGGCGCCTACACTGGGTCCGTGCCCCCGTTCAAGATCCACGCCGACCACGTTCCGACCGGTGACCAGCCCACGGCCATCGACCACCTGGTCGAGGGCATCCGCGCCGGCGAGCCCCATATCACGTTGCTCGGGGCCACCGGCACGGGCAAGACGTTCACGATCGCCAACGTGGTCGAGCACGTCCAGCGACCCACGATCGTGATCGCGCCCAACAAGTCGCTCGCCGCGCAGCTCGCGAACGAGTTCCGCGAGGCCTTCCCCGAGAATGCGGTGGAGTACTTCGTCTCGTACTACGACTATTACCAGCCCGAGGCCTATGTCCCGTCGACCGACACCTACATCGAGAAGGACTCCTCGATCAACGACGAGATCGAGCGCCTGCGGCATTCGGCGACGGCCGCCCTGCTGACCCGCCGCGACGTCTTGATCGTGGCCAGCGTCTCGTGCATCTACGGTCTGGGCTCGCCCGAGGAGTACGAGGGCCAGATCCTGCGGGTCCACAAGGGCGTCGCCACGGACATGGAGTGGTCGAAGCAACGCCTCGTGGACATCCAGTACCTGCGGAACCAGGCGAACCTCGCGCGCGGGAAGTTCCGGGTCCAGGGCGACGTCCTCGAGGTCCATCCGTCGTACGAGGAGACCGCGGTTCGGATCGAATGGTGGGGCGACACGATCGAGCGGATCACCCGGTTCGACCCGCTGACCGGAGAGGTGCTCGGCGACCTGAACGAGATCACGGTCTTCCCGGCCTCCCACTACGTGGCGTCGGACGAGCGGATGAAGCGGGCCGTCGTCTCGATCGAGGAGGAGCTGCATGATCGGCTGGCGCTGCTCGAGAGCCAGAGCAAGCTCCTGGAGGCGGAACGCCTGCGGATGCGCACGACCTACGACCTCGAGATGCTGCGCGAGGTCGGGTTCTGCTCCGGCATCGAGAACTACTCGCGCCATATCGATGGCCGCGCGCCGGGGGAGGCGCCGTACACACTGCTGGACTACTTCCCCCACGACTGGCTCTGCGTGATCGACGAGTCCCACGTCACGGTCCCCCAGATCCACGGGATGTACGAGGGCGACAAGACGCGGAAGGAGACCCTCGTCGAGTTCGGATTCCGCCTGCCGAGCGCGCTGGACAACCGGCCGCTCCGTTTCGAGGAGTTCGTGAAGAAGGTCAATCAGACCGTGTACATGTCCGCGACGCCCGGCCCCTACGAGCTCAGGACGTCCATCCGCATCGCGGAGCAGATCGTGCGCCCGACCGGCCTCGTCGACCCGGAGGTGCAGGTTCGGCCCACCCGGGGGCAGGTGGACGACCTGATCGAGGAGATCCGCAAGCGCGCGGAGGCCGGCCAGCGGGTGCTCGTCACCACGCTCACCAAGAAGATGGCCGAGGACCTGACGGATTACCTGCTCGAGATGGGGATCCGGGTCCGGTACCTGCATTCGGAGGTCGACACGATCCAGCGGATCGAGATCGTCCGCGACCTGCGGCTGGGGGAGTTCGACGTGTTGGTCGGGATCAACCTGCTGCGGGAGGGGCTCGACCTGCCCGAGGTCTCGCTGGTCGCGATCCTCGACGCCGATAAGGAGGGCTTCCTGCGTTCGGACACGTCGCTGATCCAGACCATCGGCCGGGCCGCGCGCAACGTCGACGGGACGGTGATCATGTACGCGGACCAGGTGACCGACTCCATGAAGCAGGCGATCGGCGAGACGCAGCGACGTCGCAAGATCCAGATCGATTTCAACCGCGAACACGGGATCGATCCCCAGTCGATCCGAAAGAAGGTCTCGGACATCCTGCTCACGATGGCGGTCGACACGAGAGCTCCCACGCCGGAGAAGCGCCGCCGCGGGCGCGAGCACCCCGAGATGCCGACCGAGGAGCTCGAGCGGCTGATCCAACAGCTCGAGGAGGAGATGCACGAGGCCGCCAAGGACCTGCGGTTCGAATACGCGGCCCGCCTGCGCGACGAGGTCGTCGACCTCCGCAAGGAGCTGAAGGCCCTGCGCGGCGCGGGCGTCGGCCGCTGACCAACGATGTCGCTGAAGATCAAGGTCCCGGTCGCCTGGTTCGGGCCCGGCACGCTCGTGCATCACGCCGCCGTGGTCTGCGAGGGTGGTCGCGTCACGTACGCGGGACCGAGCGCGGCGGCGCCGCCGGGGGACGAGTTCCTCGAGGTCGACGGCTTCCTGATGCCGGGCGTCGCCGACCGGCACGTGCACATCCGCCTCGCGGATCCGGGAGCGGTGCTCCTCGGTGGGGTGACGGCGGTGCGCGATCTGGGATGGGTACCGGAGGAGATCCTCGCGCTCGCGAACGCCTCCGAGCTGCCCTCGTTCACCGGTCCGGTGATCCGGGCCGCCGGGCCGATGCTCACCGCGCCGGGCGGGTATCCGACGCAGGCCACGTGGGCCCCCGCGGGCTTGGGTCGAGAGCTCGAGGGTCCCGAGGATGCGGCCGCGGTCGTGGCCGAGCTCGCGGACGCAGGCGCGGCGGCGATCAAGGTGGCGCTGAACGCGGAGGCCGGCCCCACGCCGTCGGATTCGGAGCTCGCCACGATCGTCCAGACGGCCCACGCGCGAGCGCTCCCGGTCACCGCGCACGTCCAGGGCCCGGGGCAGGCGGAGCGTGCGGTGGGTGCGGGCATGGACGAGTTCGCGCACACACCGTGGACCGAGCGGCTGTCGGACCCGTTGCTCGAGTCCGCGGCCCGGACGATGCGGATGGTCTCGACGCTCGACGTCTTCTCATTCGGAAAGGTCACGTCCGAGCTCCGCACCGCATGCGACAACCTGGTGCGGTTCCGATCGGCGGGAGGGACCGTCGTCTACGGCACCGACCTCGGGAACGGAGCGATCCCGGCCGGGATCCATCTCCGCGAGGCGCTCCTCCTGCACGAGGCCGTTCGGATGACGCCCGAGGAGGTGCTGGGCGCCATGACGGCGGGCCCGATCGCGGTCGACGGGCCGGCCGACCTGATCGTGCTGGGCTCGGATCCCATCATGCGGCTCGAGGCGCTCGGGGACCTTCGCGTGGTAGTTCGAGCGGGTCGGGTCGTCTCCGGCTGAGTCCTCAGCGGGCCGCCGGGGTGATCGGCTCGCGGCCGGTCAGCAGCTCATAGAGGCCGGCGAGGGTCCGAACGTCGACGGTCTCGGGAAGCAGCGGCGCGATCTCTCCCTCGCCGACGCCCCAGGTGATGACTTCTGCGGCCTGCTCGGTGCCTCGGTCCTTCCAGTCGTCACTCGGGTCGTTCCAGTGGGCGATCCCGCGGATGTCCATGAACCGGTTGAGGATGGCGCTCTCGATGTGGGCCTCGGTCCAGGCGTGGGCCATCTCGTGGAGCGCGAACTTCCGCTGGTACGGCTCGCTCGAGCTCGTGGTGCACAGGTCGATACGACCCGCGTGGTAGAGCCCGATGCCCTCGTTGCACGCCTCGTGCGAGCGGTGGAGGTACACGTCCAGGGACGGCATGTCCTCGAGGCCTGCCAGGCGGTAGCGGTGCAGCGCCCAGTCGACCGCCTGCTCCTCGGCGGCGTTGGCCCCGTGGATCGTGAGGGGGCGGGCGTCCGCAGGGGCGGGGCGCTGGTTCCCGAGGGTGGCCGTCGCGAAGGCCAGGCACAGGATGAGGGCGATCCGGCTGCTCCGGGTGCGGGTGGCGGTGTCCATGACCGCACCCTCGACCCGTGCCTTCGCAGCTCGGCCGCAACCCGGTCGCAGTTCGCTGGAACGTGACGCAGGTCACCCGGGCGGATGCGTGGATGCATGGCGTTCCCGGGGTGCCCGTCGTACGGTTCGCGGCGATGGAATTCCGGATCCTGGGACCGCTGCAGGTGTTCGATGACTCCCGGCCGCTCGCGCTGGGGGGGCCGAAGCAGCGCGCGGTGCTCGCGCACCTGATCCTGCGCGCCAACCACACCGTGGGCGCCGAGCAACTCGTCGACGGCCTGTGGGGGGACGAGCCGCCCGAGACCGCCCGGAACACCCTGCAGACCTACGTGTACCGCCTCCGCAAGGTCCTCGGCGAGGAGCGGCTCGGGCGGCGCGACGGCGGGTACGTCCTCACGGCGGCACCCGAAGAGGTCGATGCCGCGAGGTTCGAGGCGATCGTGAGGGACGCCAAGCGGCTGTCGGCGTCCGACCCGGCCGCGGCGGCCACGAGGTTCGGTGACGCGCTCGCCCTATGGCGCGGTGCGCCGCTCGACGACCTGGGCCAGGAGCCGTCGTTGCGAGGCGAGATCGCCCGGCTGGAGGAGCTTCATCTGTCGGCCACGGAGCACCGGATCGGCGCCGAGATCGCGAGCGGACGCAACTCGACCGTGGTCTCCGAGCTCGAGGCCCTCACGGCCCGCTACCCGCTCCGGGAACGGATGTGGGCCAACCTGATGCTCGCGCTCTACCGGGGTGGTCGCCAGGCCGAGGCCCTGTCCACCTACCAGCGGGCCCGCGACGTCCTGATCGAGGAGCTCGGCACCGAACCCTCGACCGAGCTGCAACGTCTGCACCAGCGGATCCTCGAACGCGATCCGTCGCTCGGCCGCACCGAGCGTGTTCGTCCGGTCGTTCGACCCAGCCGCGTGGACCTCCCGCCCGGGACCGAGTTCGCCGGCTACCGGATCGAGCGAACCCTCGGGCGCGGCGGCATGAGCGTCGTGTACCTGGCCGAGCACGACTGGCTCCAGCGCAGGGTGGCGCTCAAGGTCCTCGCACCACAGCTCGCCGAGGACGAGCGTTTCCGCGAGCGGTTCGTCCGAGAGTCCCGGCTCGCCGCGTCCCTCGACCACCCGAACGTGATCCCGATCTACGAGGCCGGCGCGTCGGGCGGAGACCTGTTCATCGCGATGCGCTATGTGGAGGGGACCGATCTCCGCACGCTCCTGCACGAGGGCGGTGCGCTCCCACCCGCGAGGACCATCTCCATCGTTCTGCAGGTCGCGGCGGCACTCGACGCCGCGCACGAACAGGGGCTGGTGCATCGGGACGTCAAGCCGGGCAACGTGCTGCTCGCGCGCCAGCGGAGTTCGGAAGCGGAGGAGCACGTGTATCTCTCCGACTTCGGGCTCACGAAGCGCTCGGCGAGCGACTCGGGGATCACCGGGACGGGCCAGTTCGTGGGGACGCTCGACTACGCGGCCCCGGAACAGTTCAAAGGCGGCACCCCAGACGCGCGGACCGACGTCTACTCGCTCGGATGCGTCCTGTTCGAGTGCCTCACGGGCCGGACGCCCTTCACGTCCGAGAACGACGCCGGTCTGATGTACGCGCACCTGCAGGAGGGGCCGCCCTCGGTCACGGCCCAGCAGCCGGGGCTGCCGCGCGAGATCGACCGGGTCGTTGCGAGGGCGATGGCCAAGGCACCCACCGATCGTCAGCAGACGGCGGGCATACTGGCGGACGAGGCCTCCCTCGCGCTCCGGATCACGAGTGGAGTGGCCGCGGGCGCGCCCGACCGGTCACGTCTGCGCCGGCTCATCCCGGCGATCGCGGTGGCGATCGCGCTCCTGGCTGGGATCGTGCTGGCGTCGGTCTTCCGGAGTGAGCCGGAGCGAGCCCGGGACGGATCGCCTTCGTCACCGCCTGCGGTGGCGAGCCCGACGCCGTCGCCCACCTTCCGGACGGATGAGCGCCCCCTGAGAGGTGATGAGCCTCGCCTCCTCACGTACATCCCACAGGGGATCTCGGAGGATTGCCTCCCGCTGGATCGTACCGAGCCGATCCAGGGCGAGTTGGCGTCTCTGGTGTGCCGCACGGAGGACGTGGAGGTCCTGTACGAGCTCTTCCCGACTCGAGAGCTGATGGACGCCGCGTTCCAAGGCGGCGTCAACAGCCGGGTTGCGCCCGACGGCGAATGCGCTACGGACCGGCTCGCCGTCACGCCCTACACGGTCGGCGGGGTGCGGGTCGGGCGGGTCCTCTGCTACACGATCAAGCACGCGCCATCCGATTCCGTTGGGGTGGAGCATCTGCCGGAGCAGTCGCACATCGAATGGACGGACGAGAACGCCCTCATCTACGCGCACGCGCTGAGGAACGACTTGGGAGACCTCACCCTCTACGACTGGTGGCTGACCTCCGCCGGCCCGGTCGTGCCGGGGACGGAGGGCGAGAGCGTGACCGAGAAGGATCGTCCCGCCACGGCGGCCGGGCCATCTCCGCGGGACGGGACGTACTTGGTCCTTCCCCCCAAGGGGTGTGCGGGGGTCCCCGGCGCTACGTGTTCGCTCCAGATCGAGGCAGGGAGCTATCGGTTCGTGTTCACGGGCGACGCCAGCGCCGCGGAAGCGGGACGGATCCTCATCGAAAAGCCGGACACCGTCGTGTTCGCCCCTCGAACCGGGCATTGCATGCAAGGGGTAGAGAGTGGGACGTTGCGGTCGACGGATCCGGCGGGATACACATGGTCCGCGCATGGAGGAACGGTCTCCTTCGAATGGACGAGGGGCGGACATTGCGCCGGGCCGCAGAAGCTGACGAGCGAACCGTGGACCCGCGTCCCCGAGGGGGTCATCGCCGTCGGGGTCGCCTACGACATCGGCCTCATGAACGCGGGCGGGATCCTTCAACAGAAGTTCTTCATGCCGCAGACGCGTCCCAACATATTCCCGGACTGGTCCCCCGATGGTTCGCTGATCGCCTTCACGGGAGGGAGCGAGGCCGGGTTCGATGTCTACGTAATGAGCGGCGACGGCACCGATGTCACACTCCTTACCGGTACCTCGGGAGACGAGTATCAGCCCGCGTGGTCTCCAGACGGATCGCGCATCGTGTTCGCGTTCGACGATCTGGGCGATCCCGACTTCCGCTCCGGCGTTGCGATCATGAACAGTGACGGCTCGGCTCGGACGGATCTGGTCGTCCGGGAGAACGAGCGCGTGGAATCGCCGATGTGGTCCCCGGACGGAACCCACATCGCGTTCACTGGTTTCAGCCAGGACGGGATCCGGCCGAACGCGTACGTGATGGACGCGGACGGAACCGAGGTCGTCAAGCTCAGTGGGGGACCGACTGTGGTGCTCGCCTGGACGCCCGACGGCAGTCAGCTCCTCGTCTCGCGGGGAGGCTCGCTGCTCACCGTCGATCCCGACGGCACGCACGAGCGAGTGTTTCTGGCGGATCCCCCGGAGGACGGCAGGCTCGAGGTCGACTGGTCACCCGATGGACGATGGTTGGTGATGTCCGCGGCCAATCCGAGCGGACATGCGAGCGGCCATTACGATGCGATGTACCTCACGCGAGTCGGGGGTGGTCAGGTCTTCTTCCTCGGCTCCGGGTCCGAGCCGGATTGGCAACCGGTGGCTCCATGAGCGATGGTCCCGCAACCGCCGAACACCCTGAGGGTCTGTCCACGTCACTCGAGGTGAGCCTCGAGGAGCTCCAGCTGTCACAACGCAATCACGGGATGCAGCTCGAGGGGCTCCGGTACGACATAACCCCGGCGGGGATGCACTATCTCCTGATCCACTTCGACGTGCCCGATGGTGACGAGGCGACCTGGACGCTCTCGGTCGGCGGGCTGGTGCGTCACCCGCTCAAGCTGTCCGTGACCGAGCTCATGAACCGCCCGAGCGTCACGATGCCCGTGACGATGGAGTGCGCAGGCAACGGCCGCGCGCGACTCGCGCCTCGTCCGATCTCGCAGCCGTGGCTCACCGAGGCCATCGGCACGGCAGCCTGGACCGGCACGCCGCTGCGGGGCCTCCTCGAGGAGGCCGGCATCGGGGACGAGGCCGTCGAGCTCGTGTTCCGCGGGGCCGATCACGGGACCCAGGGCGACGTCGAACAGGACTACGAGCGCAGCCTCTCGATCGAGGACGCCATGCGGGAGGAGGTCCTGCTCGCGTACGAGATGAACGGCGCGCCGCTGCCGCCGCAGCACGGGTTCCCGCTCCGCCTCGTCGTGCCCGGCTGGTACGGCATGACGAGCGTGAAGTGGCTGACCTCGATCACGGCGGTGGCCGAGCCGTTCGAGGGCTACCAGCAGGTCGCCTACCGCTTCCGGCAGCGGCCTGAGGACGAGGGCGAGCCGGTCACGCGCATGAGCCCGCGTTCCCTCCTCGTCCCGCCCGGGTTCCCCGACTTCATGACCCGACGTCGCTTCGTCGACGTCGGCGACCACGTCCTCCGCGGCCGCGCCTGGTCGGGATGGGGTCCGATCGAGCGCGTCGAGGTCAGCACGGACGGCGGCGACACCTGGGAGGACGCCGCCCTCGGCGAACCCGCGTCGCCGTTCGCGTGGACGCCGTTCGACTTCGCGTGGAAGGCAACCCAGCCGGGGGAGTTCGAGCTCTGTTGCCGGGCCACGGATGCCGAAGGCAACACGCAGCCGCTCGACCAACCCTGGAACCTCCACGGGTTCTCGAACAACATGGTCCAGCGCGTCCCCGTGGAGGTTCGGGCGCCCGCCTAGGGTTCACAGCAACGAGCGAAGCTTCTCGAAGCAGCGGTCGATGTCGTCCTCCGTGTTGAAGAAGTGCGGGCTGATCCGCAGGCCGTCGCCGCGGTAGTCCGTGCACACGTGGCGTTCGAGCAGCGCGTGGCAGATCTTCCCGGCCTCCGGCCCGACGCCGACGTTCACCACGCCGCCTCGCGAAGCACGGTCACGCGGGGTTCGGACCGGCAACCCCAGCGCGTCGGCGCGGGCGATCACATGGTCGCCGAGCTCGCCCTGGCGCTCGCGGATCCGTTCGGGCGTGACCTCGGCGATCACGTCGAGGCCGCCCTGGGCGATGAAGAACACCGGCGCGGGTGGCGTCCCGTGCTCGAACCGTCTCGCGGTCGGGTGGTACTCGAGGTGCTGGGTGTCGAACGAGAACGGCTCGGCGGTCCCGAACCATCCGGTCACCATCGGCTCGAGCGATTGGATCAGGTCTCGCCGCACGTACAGGAACGCCAGGCCCGGCCCACCGCACAACCACTTCAGGACGCCCGCCGCGTACGCGTCGCACCCCACGTCGTGCAGGTCGAGCGGCACGATCCCGATCCCGTGGTAGTCGTCGAGGAACGACAGCGCACCGCGCTCCCGCGCGATCCGGCAGACCTCCTTCGCGTCGACGATCGCGCTGGAGCGGTAGAGCACGCGGTTCACCATGACGACCGCCGTGCGTTCGTCGATCGCCCGGTCGTACTCCTCGAGCGGGATCGTCAGGCCGTCGGGGGAGCGGAGCCACTCGATCTCGACGCCGCGCCTTGCGTGCGCGAGCCAGACGTGTCCGTCGGTGGGGAAGTCGAGCTCGGACATCACGACCCTGTTCCGGTTGCCGAACTCGAGCGCGGAGGCGAACGTCGACATCGCGATCGAGATGTTCGTCGTGATCGCCAGCTCGTCCGCGTCGCACCCGGCGAGTCGCGCGAAGGAGGTCTTCAACGCGCGCATGCGCGGGAAGATGTCCTCGAACCACACGTGGTCGGGGGCGCCCTTGGTCGCCCAGGCGTCGAGGTATGCGTCGAGATAGCGCCGCGAGCGGTCCGACACCGGCCCGAGGGACGCGCTGATCAGGTAGGCCTTGCGTTCGAGCACCGGGAACTCGGATCGGTAGGACCCGAGGTCGCGGTCAGTCGTCGGGGTCCTCCTCGGTCCCCCTCACGGCGCCTAGGTCGGGGCCGTCGGACGCCTCGAGGTCCTCGGCCTTCTCGTGCTCCACGAGGTAATCGAGGTACAGCGGCCGCAGCCCCTCGGCGAGCTCGCCGCGGTCCGCGTCCACGAGATCGTTCAGCAGCGCGAGCGGGCGCAGGATGTCGATCTCGCTCCGATCTTCGTCGCCGACCGCGGCGCGGGCCTCCGGGATCGTGCTGAGGAGGTGCCACAGGAACGCGACGTCGAGCCGTCGCCAGGCGAGCCTGGTCGCGCGGTCGTGCAGCTCCTGCGCGGTCAGGCCCTCGAGCGCCTCGCGATCGGTCACGGCCCGAGCGTACCCTACCCGCGGCGCCGGAACGCCGCCCGAACCATCACGCGATCAGCGCATCGACGAGTCCGACGAGGCCCGCTGCCGCGATCACCCACACGACGTTGACCCGGTATCGGCGGATCGCGACGAACGACCCGACGGCGACGGCGAGCGCCAGCGGGTCGGCCGAACCTAGGACGGGGACCGCGACCTCGTGGCCGAACGGCGTCCGAACCTTGACCTCGTCGAACAGCACGCTGGTCGCGAACACGAGGGCGAGGTTCGCGATCACCCCGACGACGGATGCGGTGATGGCGGTCAGGGCGCCGGCGAGCCGCTCGTTGCCCCGGAGGCGCTCGATTGAGGGGGCGCCCAGGAAGATCCAGAGGAAGCTCGGGACGAACGTGGCCCACCCGACGACCAG
>JBKPRY010000370.1:0-1430 GCA_046734755.1 Actinomycetota bacterium
AGCACGTTTCGCCCGCACGTGCCCATCGAGGAGATGGCCCACTTCATGGTGGCGCACGATCTTCCGACGTCTCCGATCACGTCGTCGGACGGCCGGCTGATCGGCGTCCTCAGGCGGGAGGACGCGGTCCACGTCGCGCACGAGCAGCACGCGACCGAGCGCGAGGAGCGAGATGAGACCGCTCGACATGATCCTCGGTTGGGTGGAGGTGAGCGGGGTACATGATTCATGACCGGCAGGACGCCGGTCGGCGAGAGAAGGGAGCACCCATGGATCAGGACGTGCTCACCGCCATCGAGATCGACCGCCCACGGTCCGAGGTTGCCGACTACGTCTCGAACCCCGAGAACGCCACGGCCTGGAACGAGAACATCAACAAGGCCGAGTGGAAGTCGCCCAAGCCACTCTCGGCCGGGTCGGAGATCGCCTTCGAGGCCGAGTTCATGGACCGGATCCTCGAGTACACGTACCAGGTCACCGAGTACGTACCCGGCGAATCGCTCGTCATGAGCTCGACCTCGGGGCCCTTCCCGATGGAGACCAGCTACCGGTTCTCCGACACGCCCGCCGGTGGCACGAAGGTGGAGCTTCGAAACGCGGCGCAGGACCCGGACATGGCGAGCGCCATCGAGATCGAGAACCGAAAGGACCTCGGTCGACTGAAGTCGATCCTCGAGAACGGCGGCTCGTAGCCGAACTCGAACACCGGGCTCCAAGGTCCCATCGACGTTGTGGTTGTCTTCCGTGAAGCGCAGGGAAGGCGAGCTGGCGATGTTCCGTCCTCTGAGGTTCGTTCGGCTCCGGCCCGATACATCTCCGGACAGACCTGACTCGATAGCGCAAACAAGGGTCCACGTAGACCGCGCATGGCCGCGTGACTCCGGTGACGGTGCGGCTGCGTGCATCACTCCTCCTCGTCAGACAAGGGTCGAGGAACAGGACACTCGCCCACCCCGGTGAACTCTGTCCGGAGGACGAGGTAGCCTCCCGCAAGCCAGCGCATCCCACGTTTTGTGGAGGCAGCGTCGATGTCCAGCGCGCAGCTCTACGACACCATCGGAGCCACGTACACCGCGACGCGGCGCACCGAGCCGCGGATCGCCGCGCGGCTTTGGGCTGCGCTCGGCGATGCGCGGACCGTGCTGAATGTCGGGGCTGGCACTGGTTCCTACGAACCCTCCGGGCGTGACGTCACAGCGGTGGAGCCGTCGGCGGTCATGCGTGCCCAGCGTCCCGCAGGCGCAGCGCGGTGCGTCGCCGCCATCGCGGAGAGCCTTCCGTTCGAGGATCAGTCCTTCGATGCCGCGATGGCGTTTTCCACCGTTCATCACTGGCCGGACCCGATCGCCGGCCTGCTCGAGATGCGCCGCGTGGCTCGCCGCGTGGTGGTGTTCACGTGCGACACCAGCGACCGGAGCTGGCGTCACCGG
>JBKPRY010000371.1:0-3848 GCA_046734755.1 Actinomycetota bacterium
GGGGGAGGGCCGATGTCGAGCCGGAAACCGAAGGCGCCGGGGGTCGTGACCTTCGCGGCCGTGCTGTTCACGATCGCCGGGTTCTTCCACGGGATCGAGGGTCTCGGGGCGATCTTCAAGAAGGAGTACTTCAACGAGGCCGCCCTCCTGTACTCGAACCTCCAGGTCTGGGGCTGGGTGTCGCTGATCCTCGGGATCCTGCAGATCTCGGCCGCCTATCTGATCATCGGGCGCGCGACGTCGGGGCGGACGCTCGGCATCGTGGTCGCCTCGATCTCCGCGATCGCCACCTTCTTCTCGATCGAGGCTCATCCTCTTGGCGGGGTCCTGCTGATCGCTATCGATGTCCTGATCATCTACGGCCTGACCGTGCACGGGGACGCGTTCGTCCCCGGCGGGATCGACGAGGGCCCGGTGGCGCCCCCGCCCGAGATGTCGGGGCGGCCCTTCGCCTGACCGGAGTGGCCGCTCGGGCCCCTTCGGTACGGCCGCGTGGCCTACGGAGGTTGCTCCATGTTGGGGCTTGCGCCGGAGCGAAGGGCAGGTGCATAGTGCGCGCTGGACGTCCGAGCTACGGGCTCGGTCGATGGACGGCGGCGCGACGCGGGCACGCGCCGCCGTCTCCTTTTCCCGCCTCCAGCGAAGGCGCGGGCGACGCCGGAGACCCGGCGTGCGGGTGCTAGGCTTCCCGACCCCGGGCGCGTAGCTCAGCGGGAGAGCGCTCGCCTCACACGCGAGAGGTCGCAGGTTCAAAACCTGCCGCGCCCACGGCTTCTCAATCCGTTCACATCGACTCGCTGTGGGTTCGGTAACGTCATCGGAACCACGTGCCCGAGGGGGAGTGCGAATGTCCGCGACCAACGAGATGGCGCCGCCCGACGCCCGCACGGCCGTTGCGGCTCGCGCGGTCGGTCTCAGCAAGGTCTACGGGGAAGGTGATGCTGCCGTCCGAGCGCTCGACAACGTGTCGGTGGACTTCGAACGTGCGCGCTATACGGCAATCATGGGCCCGTCGGGGTCGGGGAAATCCACGTTGCTCCACTGCATGGCCGGTCTCGACGCGCCGACCTCCGGCCACGTGTTCATCGGGGACGTCGACCTCACGATGCTGTCGGAGAAGGCCCTCACGCTCCTGCGCCGCAGGAGCATCGGGTTCGTGTTCCAGGCGTACAACCTGGTCCCCACGCTGACCGCCGCGGAGAACATCACGCTCCCGCTGGACATCGCGGGTGACAAGCCGGACCGGGCGTGGCTCGACCAGGTGGTCGACACCGTGGGGATCCGCGACCGCCTCAGCCACCGGCCGGCCGAGCTCTCGGGCGGCCAGCAGCAGCGGGTCGCCGGCGCCCGGGCCCTCGTCACCCGGCCGGAGATCGTGTTCGCCGACGAGCCGACGGGCAACCTGGACTCGAGGTCGGGTAACGAGATCCTCGGGTTCCTCCGCAGCGCCGTGAACGAGCACGGGCAGACCATCGTGATGGTGACGCACGACGCGTCGGCCGCCAGCTTCGCCGACCGGATCGTGTTCCTTGGGGACGGGAGGGTCGTCGACGAGATGCTCGAACCCACCACACGACGCATCCTCGATCGACTGAAGTCGCTGGAGGGCTGAGCGTGTTCCGCGCGGCGATCCGCAGCCTGCTCGCGCGCAAGGTCCGGCTGATCCTCACGGCGATCGCGGTCGTGCTGGGGGTCGGCTTCATGGCGGGCACCTTCGTCCTGACGGACACGATGACCCGCGCGTTCAACGACCTGGTCGACACGGGGTACGCGCCGATCGACGTGTTGGTCCGCAGCTCGAACGCCTTCACCGCGCAGACCAGCAGCCTGGAGGAACGCGACCCGATGCCCGAGTCGGTGCTCCAGGACGTCGAGGCCGTCCCCGGCGTCGCGCGGGCCAACGGGGACGTCATCGGCTACGCGCAGATCGTGGATCCGAGGACCGGGAAGGCGATCGGCACCTTCGGCCCGCCGACCGCGGCGTCGGCCTGGTACGAGGGGAACGGCTTCAGGCTGAAACCGGGAGGCTCGCCGCCCCGGGGTGCAGACCAGACGGTCATCGACGCGGGGACGGCCAAGACGCACGATATCGCCGTGGGCGACCGCGTCGAGATCCTGTTCGAGGGCCCCCCGCGCGAGTTCGAGGTGGTGGGCCTGGCGGGGTTCGGCGAGGGCGACAGCCTGTTCGGCGCGACGTGGGCGATGTTCGACCTGAGGACGGCCCAGGACGTGCTCGGCAAGCAGGGGAAGCTCGACACGATCTCCGTGGTCGCCGAGCCGGGCGTCTCGTCGGTCGAGCTCCAGCGATCGATCTCCGAGGTCCTGCCCAAGGGTGTGCAGGCCGTGACGCAGGCGACCGTGGTGTCCGAGGCACAGGACCAGATCAGCACGGGGCTCGGCTTCCTTCGAACGGCCTTCCTCGTCTTCGCCTTCGTCTCGCTGTTCGTCGGCGCGTTCATCATCTTCAACACGTTCGCCATCATCCTGGCGCAGCGGACGCGCGAGTTGGCGCTCTTCCGAGCACTCGGCGCCAGCGGCCGGCAGGTGATGACGTCGGTCCTCGTGGAGGCCTTCGTGATCGGAGTGGTCTCCTCCGCCATCGGCGTGCTCGCCGGCATCGGGATTGCGATCCTGCTGAAGGGGGCGCTGAACGCGACGGGGTTCGAGATCCCCGCGTCGGGAACGGTGATCCTCGCCCGCACGATCGTCGTCTCGCTCGTCGTGGGGACGCTCGTCACGATGATCGCCGCCTTCGTCCCGGCCCGCCGAGCGGCTCGCGTGGCGCCGATCGAGGCCCTCCGCGAGGCGCAGGATCGGCCGGGGCGTTCGCTCCGGTTCCGGATCGTGGCCGGGCTCGTCGTGCTGGCGCTCGGCATCGCGCCGCTCCTGTACGGACTGTTCGGCACCCCCTCGAACGGGCTGCAGCTCGTGGGACTCGGTGTCGCGCTCACGTTCGTCGGGGTCGCGATGCTCACCCCGCTGATCGCTCGGCCGGTCGCGGCCGCGATCGGCCTCCCCGTCCGCCTCACGGGGATGCCGGGCAAGCTCGGTCGCGAGAACTCGATGCGGAACCCGCGCCGAACCGCCGCCACGGCCTCGGCGCTCATGATCGGCCTTGGGCTCGTGGTGTTCGTCGCCGTGTTCGGCGCCTCCGCCAAGGCGTCGACCACCGCCGTCCTGGAGCGCACCCTCAAGGCCGACTTCATCTTGATCTCGCCCACGCTGACCGGCTTCAGCACCTCCGCCGCCGAGGATGCGCGCGCGGTGCCCGGCGTCGACACGGTCTCGCAGGTCCGCCAGGCCGAGGCGAAGATCGAGGGTGGAACCGCGTTCGTGACCGGGCTGGAACCGGGGACGTTCCCGGTCGTCTCGGAGGTCGACGCCGTCCAGGGCGGGCTCGAGGACCTGGCGAACCCGAACTCGATCGCCGTCTTCGACGACACGGCTGCAGAGAACGGCTGGACCGTGGGGGACTCGATCCCCGTGGAGTTCCCGGCCACGGGCTCGACGCGCCTCAGGGTGGTCGCGCTCTACTCGGAGAACGGCCTGATCGGCGACTATGCCGTGTCCCTCGACACCTACGACGTGAACGTCGCCAACGTGCTCGACACGTTCGTGCTGATCAAGGCCGACGAGGGCGCCGACGTGGCCGCCGTGCAGGCGGATATCGAGAAGGCCCTGTCTGCATATCCGAACATCGAGGTGGACGATCAGGCCGGGTTCCGCGACCGCTACGCGACGCTGATCAGCCAGGTGCTGAACCTGATCTCCGCGCTGCTCCTGTTCGCGGTGATCATCGCGTTGTTCGGCGTGATGAACACGCTGTACCTGTCGATCTACGAGCGGAC
>JBKPRY010000372.1:0-1712 GCA_046734755.1 Actinomycetota bacterium
TCGATCTCCGGTGGTCCGGTCGATCGAAAGGGTGGGACATCGCGGACTCGGCCTCCGTGGTCACGGTCAGCCGAACAGGCACATGTGTACCAGTGCGTTCGCGGCGTTGTCAACGAACATGGCAGCAGGTGTCACGAAACCACCATCCGCGCCTAGCGCAGGCCTACCGGAGGCGGATCTTCTCGGCCATTTCGATCTGGACGACCTTGCCGTCCTGGACGACCAGCAGCACGGTCCCGAACCTAAGCTTGCGCAGGACCTCGACGACCTTCACGAGGACCGCACGCTCCTCGTCCGTGAGCTCCGCGAGGTCATCGGCACGGTCCTCGGCCATGGCGGGCAAACCTTACCCCAGGGGCGTTCGCGGACGACCCTCCTTCACGGGCAGGGCTCTAGACTCGGGTCGGGCACCCGGATCGGACGGAGGGGATGGCGATGTCCGGCACGAACGAGGCGTGGAACGAGGTCGGCGAGCGGTTCGCGTCGTGGGGGCGCCACGTCGCCGAGCGCTACAAGGAGTCGAGCGGTTCCGCTCGCGAGTCGGCGCAGGAGAGCCAGCGCAAGCTGGAGGACGCCGCGCGAGACATCACCGATGCGCTCGATCGGGCATTCACGGCACTCGGTGACACGATCCGGGACGAGCGGGCCAAGGAGGACCTGAAGCAGGCGGTCCGTGCGCTCGGCGACGCCCTGTCGGTCACCGTGGCCGAGACGACGGAACGGATCCGACATGGCGTCGGCTCGTCGAGCCCGGATCCGACCGGCGAGCCGAAGGACGACGAGCCGGGGCCGACCTCGGCGTAGGTTCCGGCGCCGCTACCAGGCGAACGCTTCGGGCGCGGGGCCGCCCGGACCCGGCCAGATCTCGTCGAGGCGCTTCATCTCGTCGGCGCCGAGTCGCAGCTCGAGCGCCCGCATCGCGCCCTCGAGCTGCTCGAGGATCCGCGGGCCGATGATCGGGGCCGTGACGACCGGGTTCGCGAGCAGCCACGCGAGCGCCACCTCCGCCGGCGGCTGGCCGAGCTCGGCGCAGAACTTCTCGTACGCCTCGATCTGGGCGCGATGTTCCGCGAGCTTGCCCTGCACCATGCCCGACGCTCGTCGGGTCCCCTTCGCGCCTCCGCCGTCCAGGACGCCCGCCAGCAGCCCGCGCCACAACGGGCTCCAGGGGATCACGCCCATCCCGTAGTCCTCGCACGCCGGGAGCACCTCGAGCTCGGCGGTGCGCTCGGCGAGGTTGTAGATGCACTGCTCGGACACCAGCCCGAGGAAGTGGCGATCCTTCGCCGCCTCGTTCGCCTTCGCGATGTGCCAGCCGGCGAAGTTGCTCGACCCCACGTAGATGACCTTGCCCTGCTGCACGAGCGTCTCGAATGCCTGCCAGATCTCGTCCCACGTCGCCCCGCGGTACACGTGGTGCATCTGGTAGATGTCGAGGTGGTCGGTCTGCAGCCGCCGCAGGCTGTCCTCACATGCCCTTCGGATGTGCAGTGCCGAGAGTCGAGACTCGTTCGGCCACGAGCCCATCTCGCTGTAGACCTTGGTGGCGAGCACGACCTTGTCGCGGCGACCGTCGCCCTTGGCGAACCAGTTGCCGACGATCGTCTCCGTCGTCCCGACGCCCTTGCGCTGCCCGTACACGTTGGCGGTGTCGAAGAAGTTGATCCCGACCTCGAGGGCCCGATCCATGATCGCGTGGCTGTCGGGCTCGC
>JBKPRY010000373.1:0-1230 GCA_046734755.1 Actinomycetota bacterium
ACGTCGCGACGCGCGCCGAGGCGAACCTCACCCCGTCATCGACGCAGCAGGACTTCGACCCCGTCTGGTCGCCCGACGGCACACGGATCGCGTTCGTCTCGTTCGAGGTCGGCCAGGGCAACCTCGACATCTGGGCGATGAACGCCGACGGCACGGCCCCGATTCGGCTCACGCAGGAGGCCGGACCGGACCTCTCGCCCCATTGGCAGCCGATCCCCGTGTGATCGATCGGATCGGGGACGGTCGACCAACCGGTCGACATCTCACGGTCCCGGTTCAGTCGGAGATGTCGACGCGCTCCAGGACGACGTCCGTGACCGGCCGGTCCTGGCCCTTCGTGGGGGTCCGAGAGATCGCCTCGACCACGTCGTAGCCGTCGGTGACCTCTCCGAAGATCGTGTGCTTGCCGGACAGCCAATCGGCGGTTGCGACGGTCACGAAGAACTGGCAGCCGTTGGAGTTCGGTCCTGCGTTGGCCATCGCGAGGAGTCCCGGACGGTCGAACCGCGGTCCCTCGGGTGGGCACTCGTCCTCGAACGTGTAGCCGGGGCCTCCGGTGCCCGTCCCGGTCGGGTCGCCCCCCTGGATCATGAAGTTGTCGATCACGCGATGGAAGATCGTCCCCGCGTAGAGCGGGTCGGTCGCGTGGCTCCCGTCGCGCGGATCGGTCCATCCCTTCGATCCCTGCGCCAGCTCCACGAAGTTGGCGACGGTCTTCGGCGCGTGCTCGGGCATCAGCCGAGCGGTGAACGAACCCATGGACGTCACGAACGTCGCCTCGGTCATCCCGCGGAGCCCCCTTGATACGGAGCGGGCATTCTACCCGCGGGTCCCCGTTCCGGACCGTCGGAGCCAGGGGAGGGCCGGCGGCACGAAGTGCACGTCCTCGTATCGGTCCGAGGACCAAGGTGCGCGCGGCGCCATCGAGAGCTTGGCGAGCGCGATCAGCGCGGCGTCGTAGTTCACGCGCCAGCCCGCGAAGTCCAGCCAGCTCCGATCCCGGTCTGCTCGCAGCGGGACGCCGGAGGCCCGTAAGCGTTCGGCCGCGGCCTCGAACTCCTCCCGCGTGATCGAGATCGGATCGTCCGGCCTGGGATCGTGGTCGACCGGGATCTTGAAGAACTCGGCCAGGTGTCGGAGACACAGGTACCCCGACCGGATCATGAACTCGGGTTCGGGCTGACGAGGCGTATCGACCGTCGAGGCGAACAGGGCCGCGCCGTCCAGGAT
>JBKPRY010000374.1:0-2252 GCA_046734755.1 Actinomycetota bacterium
GTCCGCACCTGGAGGGGCTGATCGGTCGCTACGTGCAGACCGTGCAGGTCGATTCGCGCGAGGTGTTCGCCCAGCTCCGGCGAGCCGTCGACGCGGTCCGTTCCGGCGCGGACTGGCGCGGCATGAACGGGATCCTGCTCATCATGAATGACGAGCAGCGGGCGCTGTTCGCCCGCATGCAGGCCCTGATGACCCTGCTCGAAGGTCATGCCACCTTCGTGATGAACGAGGTGACCGAGGGCCGCGTAGACGATCTCGACCGGATGCAGAAGGCCCTGCGCGAACGGCGACGCTCGCGCGGGGGGGTGGAGAAGGTGTTCCAACAGGCGATCGGCTTCGAGACCAAGGCGAAGCAATACGCCTCGGGAGAACGCTTCGTCCGCGACGTGGTCACCGTGGCCGGGATGGACGGCTTCAACCGCGTCTGGCTGGACGAGGCCAACCTGCCGACCCCCGAGGAGATCGCCGATCCGGCCCGGTGGGTGGGGAGGGTCGCGAAGGGCTGATGCGCCGCTCGCCGGCCGTCGCCCGCGTGCTCGAACGGGTGACCAGGACGGCCCGCGAACACGAGATGTTCCGGCCGGGGGATGTGGTGTTGGTCTGCGTCTCCGGTGGCCCGGATTCGGTGTGCCTGCTCTATTCCCTGTGGTATCTGCGCAGGCTGTTCCGGATCCGGCTCGAGGTCTTCCACTTCGATCATCGGCTCAGGTCGGACTCGGCGAAGGATGGCGAGTACGTCGCACGGCTCGCGAAGCGGTTGCGCGTGCCGTTCCATCTCCGGTCCGCCGACGATGCGCCGGCCAAGGGCGTTTCCGTCGAGGCGTGGGCGACCGCCGCGCGCGCGAAAGCAGCGAACGACGCCCGCCGCGCGATCGGGGCACCGACGATCGCCGAGGGTCACACGCTCGACGACCAGGCCGAGACCGTCCTGATGAACCTGATCCGCGGCGGCGGGCTCGAGGCGGTCGGCGGCATCTGGCCCGGTGGGACGAGGCACGGCAGGTCGGCGCCCGTGCAGCCGCTCCTCGACGTGGAGCGGGCCGAGGTCGAGGCGTTCTGCCGGGCGCTCCATCTCCGCCCTCGCGTCGACCCGACGAACCGGGACACGAGACAGCTGCGCAACGCGGTCCGGCTGCGCGTCATCCCGGCGATCGAGCGCGCCACCCGGCGAGAGGTCAAACGGCCGATCGCGCGGTCCGCCGACCTGCTGCGGGAGGATCGGTGGGAGCTGGACGCATCCGCTCTGCACGCGTTCGAGCGAATCGTGAGCGGTCCGCCCGACGAGCCGCAGTTCGAGGTCGCCGGCCTCCTGGCGCTGCCCGAGCCGCTCGCCACCCGGGTCGTCCGACTCGCCCTCTACCGGATCATGGGGCCGGAGGACGCGGCGCCCTGGACGCGCGAGGCGGTGCGATCGATCCTGGATCTCGCCCGGGGCCGTCCAGGCCGGCGCCGGGACCTCCCGAACGGATCGACGGCCAGACGCGAGCGGGAGTATGTTTCCCTCTCTCGCACTTCCCCCGAGGGCCGGGAGTGAAGGGGGGCGAGATGGAAGGCCGGGTCGTACTGTCGGAGCTCGAGAACGCCGTTCACGATCCGTCCGTCGATGAGGCGGGCGATGCGCGGGAGCGGGACATCGAGCGCATCCTGATCACCGAGCAACAGATCCAGGACAAGCTCCGCGAGCTCGGCGAGCAGATCACACGCGACTACGAGGGACGCGAGCTTCTGCTGCTCGGGGTTCTCAAGGGCGCCTTCGTGATGATGGCCGACCTGTCGCGCCACATCCGGATCCCGCTCGAGGTCGACTTCATGGCGGTCGCGTCGTACGGGGCCGCCACCAAGACCTCGGGCGTCGTGCGGATCCTCAAGGACCTGGACCACGATCTCGAGGGGCGTCACGTCCTGCTGATCGAGGACATCGTGGACTCGGGGCTGACGCTCAACTACCTGTTGAAGAACCTTCGAGGCCGTCGCCCCGCGAGCCTGGAGGTGTGCGCGCTGTTGAAGAAGACCGGGATCCAACGGGTCCACCTGGACGTGAAGTACGTGGGCTTCGAGATCCCGCCGGACTTCGTCGTCGGATACGGTCTCGACTTCGCCGAACGCTTCCGCAACCTCCCGTACGTGGGGCTCCTCAAGCCCGAGGCCTATACCGACGTGTGAGCCGAGGAACGAACAGGAACGCGAGGGGCACCGGGCGCGTCCAAGCGTCGTGAAGCGTGTCCAGGTCGTCACCGTGCTCCTGTCGATCA
>JBKPRY010000375.1:0-1148 GCA_046734755.1 Actinomycetota bacterium
CCGCCACGAGTGGGTCGTCGGCGTTCAGCACCGCGGTGCCGTCGCGAGGCACGGCTTCGACGATGACCTGCTTGACGGCCGCGAGCTGTTCGAGCGTCTCGATCTCGCCGAGCCCCAGATGGTCCCCCGTCACGTTCAAGACGACGGCGACGTCGTTCCGACCGTAACCGAGACCCTCGCGAAGGATCCCGCCGCGGGCGACCTCGAACACGGCGAGATCGACCCGCGGGTTCTGCAAGACCTTCTGCGCCGATCGGGGTCCACTCGCGTCGACCTGTTGCGACAGCCGATCATCGATGTAGATCCCGTCGGTGGACGTCATACCGACCTTGTAACCCTTGCCGCGCATGATGTGGCTGATCATCCGGACGGTCGTCGTCTTCCCGTTGGAGCCGGTCACCGCCACGATCGGGATCCTCGAGGGGCGCCCCGGCGGGAAGAGCAGGTCTATCACCGGCTTGGCCACGTACTGCGCCTCGCCCTCCGTCGGATGCGTATGCATGCGGAACCCGGGCGCCGCGTTCACTTCGACGATCGCGCCCCCGCTCTCGCGTACAGGCTTACTGATGTCGGGAGCGAGGAAGTCGATGCCGGCGACGTCCAGCCCCACGACGCGAGCGGCCTCTTCGGCGATGTCGATGTTGTCGTCATGCGCGTCCCAGGTGCGGTCGATCGCGCTCCCACCGGTCGACATGTTGCCCGTGGCGGCGATCCGGACGACATCCCCCTCGTCCGGGACGTCGTCGAGCGATCGGTTCTGTTCCTTCAGAAGGCGCTCGGTCTCGTCGTCGATCCGCATCCGGGTGAGGACCTTCTCGTGGCCGAGCCCCCGCCGAGGATCGGCGTTCACGAGGTCGACGAGCTCTCGCACCGTGTGCGCCCCGTCTCCAACGACGTGCGCCGCCACACGCTGCGCGACGGCCGCCATCCGGCCGTCGACCACGAGGAAGCGATAGTCATCCCCGGCGACCATCTGCTCCACGACCACGGAGCCTCCCCTCGACTGCTCCAACGCCCGGTCGAAGGCGGTGCGGACCGTGCGAACGTCACTGATGTCGAGCGTGACGCCGCGTCCGTGGTTCCCATCGAGCGGCTTCAGGACGACGGGGAAGCCGATCCGTTCGGCAGCGGCGACCGCAGCATCCGCC
>JBKPRY010000376.1:0-1118 GCA_046734755.1 Actinomycetota bacterium
ATCGAGCAGCGACGCGTACGCCCGCTCGCCGAGCACCTCGGTCTCGTTCGGGTTGATCGGCACGATCCGGTATCCCTTCTCCTGGAGGAACTCGGCGACCTCGTACGAAGGCCGGTCGGGGTTCGAGGACAGCCCGACCACCGCGATCGTCCGAGCGTCGCCCAGGATCGAACGGAGCTCCTGGTCGGTGGGCACGTAGGTCGCGTCGTCGCCCGTCACGGCCTACCCCCGAGCCGCTCCAGCAGCTGGTGCAGGATCCCGGCCGTCGCGCCCCAGATCGTGTTCCCGTCGCGCATCGGGTACGCGAACCCGCGATACACCTTCCCGTCACGGGGCCACTCCACGGTGGTCTCGGCCGCCTCGAGCTCGTCGAGGGGGTAGGCGAGCACCTCGGCGATCTCGGCCTGGCTGGGCGCGAACACCGGGTCTCCCGCGACCAGGCCGACGAACGGCACGATCAGGATCGCCGAGACGAAGGTGTGGACGGGCGCGAGCGCGCCGAGTACCTCGACCTCCTCGGGCGGGAGCCCGAGCTCCTCCTGTGTCTCTCGCAGCGCCGTCGCGGCCAGGTCCGCATCTTCGTCGTGCGCGAGCCCGCCCGGGAACGAGATCTCCCCGGGGTGCCGCGAGAGGTGTTCGGTCCGACGGGTGAGGACGAGCCGATCGTCGTCCACGAGCGGCAGCAGCACCGCGGCGAGCCGGGTGCCCGGCCCCGCGGTGGGCGTGGGGCGAGGATCGAGGCCGCCCTCCAGGCGCGTGCGCACGTCGCTCCGGTACATTCGCCGCCATGGTAGAGGAGGCGGTCGTTTCGGCCATCGTCGAGCGGGTGGACCCGGACGAGGTCGTCGGGTTCGCTCGACGGCTCGTCTCCACCCCGAGCGAGAACCCGGGGGGCACCGAGGACGCGGTGGCCGGGGTCGCGGTCGCGATCCTCGAGGACCTCGGCGGCTCCCCCGAGATCGTGCGCGGCGAGCAGGGGCGTCCGAGCGTGGTCGCCCGGTTCGGAAACGGCGATCGGCCCGCCCTCGCGTGGAACGGCCACCTCGACGTCGTCCCGGCCGGCGACCTCACGGCGTGGCGGCATCCACCGTTCGCCGCGGAGGTCGTCGACGGCACGC
>JBKPRY010000377.1:0-1466 GCA_046734755.1 Actinomycetota bacterium
AGCGAGGCGGCCAGGGCGAAGATCGAAGGAGCCGGCGGCAGGGCCGAGGTCCTGGGCGACCAGGGGTAGGATAGGGACCCGTGCTCCGCGCCTTCGTCAACGCGTTCAAGGTTCCGGACCTCCGGAACAAGATCCTGTTCACCCTGGCCATCATCGCCGTGTATCGGTTGGGGTCCCACGTTCCGGTCCCGGTCGTCGACATCAACATCCTGACCGACGCGCTGCACGCACAGGGGAGCACGGGGTTCCTCTCGTTCATCGACCTGTTCTCGGGCGGAGCGCTGACGCGCATGGCGATCTTCGGGCTCGGGATCATGCCGTACATCACGGCCTCGATCATCATGCAGCTCCTCACCGTCGTGATCCCCAAGCTCGAGGCATGGCACAAGGAGGGCGAGTCCGGTACCAAGAAGATCAACCAGTGGACCCGCTACGTGACCGTCGTGCTCGCGTTGCTGCAGTCTACGGGCCTCGTGTTCCTGTTCCACTCGCGGTCGGACCAGCTGGGGGGCGTCGACATCTTCCCGGCGGGGACGTTCACCGCGCCGAACATCGCGCTCATCGTCCTGGTCATGACGGCCGGCACCGCGATGATCATGTGGATGGGCGAGCTGATCACCCAGCGCGGGATCGGCAACGGGATGTCGATCCTGATCTTCTCGAGCGTGATCTCGCGGTTGCCGCAGGAGGGACGGGCGATCCTCCTGCAGGCCGGCAACGCGAAGTTCGTCGTCGTCCTGGTCATCGGGCTCGCGATCGTCGTCGGGGTCATCTTCATCGAGCAGGGCCAGCGACGGATCCCCGTCCAGTACGCCAAACGCGTGGTTGGGCGCCGGATGACCACCGGCGGGAGCACGTACATCCCGCTCAAGGTCAACCAGGCCGGCGTGATCCCGATCATCTTCGCGAGCTCCGTCCTGTACTTCCCGACGCTACTCGCCAGCGTCTACCACGCGGACTGGTTCACCAACTTCGTCAACAACTACGTCACGAACCAGCGGAGCTTCGTCTACATGATCTTCTACGGGCTGCTCGTGATCTTCTTCGCCTACTTCTACACGGCGATCGCGTTCAATCCCGTCGACACGGCGGACAACCTTCGGAAGTACGGCGGGTTCGTCCCCGGGATCCGGCCCGGGCCGCCCACGGCCGACTACCTGAGCTTCGTCATGACCCGGATCACGCTCCCGGGATCGATCTTCCTGGCCACGGTCGCGTTGCTGCCGACGATCGTGCTCGCGTTCTGGACGATCCAGCAGTTCCCCTTCGGGGGTACCTCGTTGCTGATCACGATCGGCGTCGCCCTGGAAACGATGAAGCAGCTGGAGTCGCAGCTGTTGATGCGGCACTACGAGGGCTTCCTGAAGTAGGCCGGCGTGCGGATCATCCTCCTCGGACCTCCGGGCGCAGGCAAGGGCACGCAGGCCAGGAGGCTGTCCGAGCGATACGGGCTCCCGATCATCGCC
>JBKPRY010000378.1:0-8369 GCA_046734755.1 Actinomycetota bacterium
GGTCGCCGAGGGAAGGGGAGCCCGATGGCAGAGCCCCAGGTCAAGACCAAGCCCGACACGATCGTCCTGATCCACGGCTTCTGGGTGACGCCCAGGAGTTGGGAGCACTGGAAGGAGTACTACGAGGCGAAGGGCTACACGGTCCTCACACCTGCGTATCCGGGGTTCGAGGTCGAGGTCGAGGCGCTGCGCGCCGACCCCACGCCCATCGAGCAGCTCCAGGTGCCCGAGATCATCGACATGCTCGAGAACATGATCGGGAAGATGGATCGTCCGCCGATCATCATGGGGCACTCGGCCGGCGGCGTGTTCACCCAGGTCTTGCTCGATCACGGCTTCGGTGCGGTTGGGGTGGTGATCGACTCCGCGCCGACGGAGGGCGTGAAGGTCATTCCGCTCTCAGAGATCAGGTCAGGGTTCCCCGTCCTGAAGAACCCCGCCAACCGGCATCGAGCGGTCGGCTTCACGCCGGAACAGTGGCACTACGTGTTCGCGAACACCTTCAGTGATGAGAGGTCACTCGAGCTCTACGAGCGCTACCACATCCCGGCCTCGGGCAGGGTCTTCTGGGGAAGCGCGCTCGCGAACATCCACCCCGGGAAGGACGACACCTACGTCGATTACCACAACGACGCGCGACCGCCGTTGCTGTTCATCTCCGGGAAACAGGATCATCTCTTCCCCCCGAAGGTGGGCCACTCGAATGTGAAGCACTACAAGTCCAAGACGGTGACCGAGATCGTCGAGTTCGATGGCCCGCATCTGCTGCCCGCCATCGATGGATGGAAGGAAGTCGCCGACTTCGCGCTCGATTGGGCGCTGAAGCACGCGGGCTGACGGCGGCCGAGGTCGCCGCGGCGGACGATCCCGACTCGGCGAACTGAGGCTCGACGCTTCCGCGTCGTGCTTAGGGCATGTGGGGCCTCGTCTTGGGAGGCGGGAACGGGTCAGTTTGCGTGGCGATCGAGATGCGCGTCCAAGCGAGCGGCGACCGCGTCGAAGCGCTCCTCCATGTGATCGAACCTCGCGTCCATGCGACCCACGAGTCCGTCGAACCTGGTGTCGACGTGGTCGAAGCGGGCATCGGTCTTTGCCGCGAGCGCATCGATGCGGGCCCCGAGGGAGAACAGCGTCCCGAGCGACATCGCTGCCAGAATCGCGAGCGCCGTCCAGACCACTGCGTCCATCTCGTTGGCGAGCGTAGCATCGGTCGACGACACGAGGGGCGGAACTCCTCAGATCGAGTTGATATCGAAAATCGGAGATTCGGTCGCCGCGGGAGGGGACGACCTACTCGAGGTAGCCGAGGCCGCGAAGGTGCTCCTCCATCTCGTCGGCCTCGGTGTCCGAAACGCTCGAGGTCTCCTCGCCGGTTGGCATACCGGGGATCTCGACCTTCTGCTCGACCTTGGCCTCCGCACCCACCACCTCGTGCAGCACGCGGCCGGTGTGCTCGATCGAGGCCGGTGCTTGCAACGCGGCCAGGATCGTCGGCGCCATGTCGATCAGCATCGGCGGTTGCTCGAACGGCTTCACGTTCGGCCCGGCCGCGACGATCACGCCCTCGATCCGGTGGTCGCCGCTCACCCAGTCGGCGTCCTCGAGCGCGGACTTCGCATGGGTGAGCGAGTACTGCTCGGCCGGCTCCATCAGGATGTCGGGCGCCGTGTCGGCGTGCTTGCCCTTGAAGATCTCCTCGCGCCGGTAGATCGCCTTCACCGGTTTGCGGCCAGTCTTGGGGTCAACGAAGCTCGAGAGCGCGTCCATCACCTGGTCGCGCACCTTCTCGAAGTCGGCCGGGTCGACGATCCCGTCGGGCTCGCGCCCCGCCAGGTTGATCGAGACCCCCTCGCCCGTCGAGCGGATCGCCGTGAACGCCCTGGTCTTGGACCAGTTCACCGACTGCGGCAGCGCGACCTTCCCATGCAGGCCGAACAGGTCGTAGGCCTTGCGCGCGACCTTGCGCACCGGCCCCCACTGCATCGGCCCGAAGACCACGTTCGACGCGCTGAACTCGAGGAAGCCGAACTTCTTCAGCAGGTGGTCCATCTGGATCGTGCGCGTGACCGACTGGAACCCGTGGTCCGAGATGAACAGGACGAGGTCGTCCTCACGCGTGCGCGAGACGAACGAGCCGATCGCGTCGTCGAGCTGCGCGTAGACGTCCCGAACCTTCCAGCCGATCGGGGTCTTGTGGTTTTTCACATAGTCGGGGTGATCGGGCGCGACGTAGTTCGAGAGCGCGTGCTGCGTCCGGTCGACCGAGACCCAGACCGACGCCATCAGGTCCCAGTCCGCGTTGTCCATCAGCCACTCGGTCGCGCGGATCCGCTTGCCGGAGACCTCGAGCGCCTCGTCCAGGTACTGCTCGGGCCGGTTTCGGTAGGTGGTCCAAGACATGCCGTTGATCACCCACGGCACGCCGGCCTTCTCGAGCTGCTCGGCCAGATCGGCCGGCTGCGTGTAGATGCGCCCCTTCGGCAGCACGCCGCCGGCGGCGATCTTCCCGTTGATCTCCGGCGGCGGGAACAGCAGCGGCACGTCGGCGTACACCCCGACCTTGCCGGCCGCAGAGAGGTCCTCGACGAACGTCCGCTCCTTGATCGAGCGGTAGGTGACCGGGTACTGCTTGTGGGTCCCCGGCACGGTCTCGAGGATGTCGTAGACGCCGTGATCGGCCGGGTCGACCCCCGTCAGGAACGAAGGCCAGGCCGCCCAAGAGTGGGTCGGCACCGTCGAACGCAGTACGTCCTTCTGCCCCCGATCGATCAGGGCCTGCAGGTTCGGCAGGGCGCCCCGCTCGAGCAGGGGTTCGAGGATGCGCCAATCGGCGCCATCCCATCCGATGAGGAGTACTCGTGGCATGACTTGACCCTGCCTGATCGCGGGAAGCGGAGTCTACTAGAGGGCTCATCGAGCCCCGCTCACAGCGCCGAACACGTAATCCAGGGATGACAGCGAATCCGCGGACATCCCTCGGCATATTCTCCGTAGGCCATGAGATGGACGTGGTCAGGCTGGCGACGGTGAATCCCGACCTTGATGGCTTACCTCCATGGAGTAGCCGAGATCGGTGACGGCGGTGCCGAGATGCTCGACCTCGTGTTGGCGCACGGGATCCCGCATATCAGGGTGCGGACGCCGACGAGACGTCCGCCTGGCTCCTCCGGCACCGCAGCGGCTGACCCCGGTCGCCGGTTGGTCGGACACCCGCGAGCGGTTGCAGACTCCCTTCGACATCCCGGCGGAGGGGGTGGCCATGAGAGACGACTCTGAGCAGGGGCACGCGCAGTCGGCGGACGATGCGTACCGGGTGGCCAGGGAAGCGGAGGAGCAGGCGAAGGCCGAAGCGGAACGGATGAAGGCCGAAGCAGAGCGGGTCACGGCGGAAGCCAACACTCCCGGGGGAGAGCGCGAGGGGGTCAGACAGGTCGGACTGATCTACGGAGGGTTGATCGGTATCGCCGTGTTGATGGTCCAGCCGTTCCTCGCGGCGCCGTCGCTCGACGCCTCCGCGAAGGTGAGTGTCATCGCATTCGCGGTGGCGGTCCCGCTCCTCGCCGGACTCGCGATGGTCAACTGGCAGGAGACGTTCCCCGGGCGCCGATCGACGTCCGTCACCGTCATCGTCACCCAGGGGATCGCCCAAGCTGCCGCCGTCACGGGGATCGCCGCCGGCTTCTGGCACGTCACGTGGGTGGCTGGGGTGACCTTCCTAGTCGCCGGGTTCGTCGCCATGTTGGTGCACTCGGCCGGCTGGTGGCGCCTGGAGTCGCCTCGGGATACGACGCGATCGGCCGCGGAGTAGGAGTCGGAGATCACCCTGCGGCAGCGACAGCGAGGACGTCCGCGATCCTTCGGATCGCCACGCGCAGCTCACCGGGCTCGCGGACGGTGAACGGCCAGCCGAGCGACGCGAGCATCCTCGCAGCCGCGTCGAGGTCGTCGGCGTGCGCCCGCAGGAGCACGCCCTCCTGGGTCTGCTCGGGCTCGCCGACCCACCGCGGGATCCGGCGCCTCGCCTCCTCCAGCGTCGTGTCGAACACGATCTCGAGCCGCCATCCCCAGGGCGTCGCCGCGATCGAGCGCTCGACGTGTTCGACGGGGTCGAAACCCTCAGGCGGCGTCGCCCGCTCGGATCGGAGCTCCGCCGATCGCACGCGGTCGACCCGGAACGTCCGGATCTCTCTCGAGTGCTGGTCGTCGGCCGCCAGGTACCACCGGCCGGCGTGGAACACGAGCCCGTACGGAGCGACGATCCGGTCGGTTTCCTCCCGGCCCGGCGTCGCGTACCGGATCCGCGCGGCACGCTTCGAGCGGATCGCGGCCGCGAGCGTGAGCACGACGTCGGTCTCCGGCGGCCGCGGTCCCCTCGGCGTCCCGGTCCATCCGAGGCTCCCCTCCAGCGCGCCGACCCGGTCGCGCAGCTCCGTCGGGAGCACCCGCAAGATCTTCGCCAGCGCGTCCTCGACCGCGGGCTCCGCGACCCCGATCCCGGTCTGCCGGCCGAGCGTGAGCCCGAGCACGACGGCCGTCGCCTCGTCGTCGGTGAGCATCAGCGGCGGGAGCTTGAAGCCCGGCCGCAGCCGGTAGCCGCCGTACGGACCGCGCTCGGTCTCGACGGGGATACCGAGCTCCTCGAGGCTGACCGCGTAGCGACGGACGGTGCGTGGGTCGACCTCGAGCCGTTCGGCGAGCTCTCCTCCGCTCACCGTCCCGCGGGCCTCGAGGATCTCGAGCATCGCCAGCAGCCGTGTCGCCGGTTTGGAGGCTCCGATCACCCTTCGAAGATATCGCTGGATCAGGACCGAAATCGTCCGCATCCCGGCCTAGCGTGAGGGTCGACGAGCCCGCGAAACTGGAAGCGGCTCCGAGGAGAAGGGGTGCCGGCATGACCGACGTCACGATGACCACGCAGGAGATCCGGCCCTTCCGGATCGACGTCTCGGACGGCGAGCTCGAGGACCTGCGCCACAGGCTCGCCAGGACGCGGTGGCCCGACGAGCTGTCGGGCGTCGGCTGGAGCTACGGCGTGCCGCTCGGGTTCGTGAAGGAGATGACCGAGCACTGGGGCACCTCATTCGACTGGCGCAAGCAGGAGGCCGTGCTGAACGAGTTCCCGCAGTTCACGACGACCATCGACGGCACCAACGTGCACTTCCTGCACGTGCGCTCGCAGGAGTCGAACGCGATGCCGCTGGTCCTCACGCACGGGTGGCCGGGCTCGGTGGTCGAGTTCCTCGACGTGATCGGGCCGCTGACCGATCCGGTCTCGCACGGCGGCGATGCGGCCGACGCCTTCGACCTGGTGATCCCGTCGATCCCCGGCTACGGGTTCTCGGGGGCGACGAACGACACCGGCTGGGACAGCGCGCGCGTGGCGAAGGCATGGGACGCGCTCGTGAAGCGCCTGGGATACGAGCGGTACGGAGCGCACGGCGGCGACGCCGGCGCCCTGATCACCCGCGAGCTCGGCATCCTGAAGCCCGAGGGACTCGTCGGCGTGCACCTGCTGCAGATCTTCGCGTTCCCCTCGGGCGACCCAGAGGAGATGGCGCGGATGGACGACTTCGAGAAGGAGGGGATGGCGAACCTCGACAACTTCGAGGCGAACTCCGGCTATCTGAAGATCCAGCAGACCCGTCCGCAGACGCTCGCCTACGCGCTCACGGATTCGCCGGCCGGCCAGCTCGCGTGGAACACCGAGCTGTTCGCGGGGTTCGGCGGCGAGGCCGCCGAGTACCTGGATCGCGACCGGTTCCTGACGCACGTCTCGATCTTCTGGTTCACCGCGACCGCCGGCTCGTCGGCACGCGAGTACTACGAGGACGCGAAGTCGGGCGCCGGCTACCGCGAGGTGCCGAACGAGACACCGACCGGAGTGTCGGTGTTCCCGTACGACTTCCGCTCCGTACGAGCGTTCGCCGAGCGCTCGAACAACATCGTCCACTGGTCGCAATTCGATCGCGGCGGGCACTTCGCCGCCTCGGACGCGCCGGACCTGTTGGTCGAGGACCTGCGGACGTTCTTCCGCGGTCTCCGGTAATCCTCGAGAAGCCAGCCGGAGACAGAGGCAGTCTTACAGGAGACGCGGTTCATCCAGACGACGACGGAAGGCCGAAGCTGAGCATCGATCCGTTCCGCCGCTTGACGCGCGAGGAGCGCGCCGACACCCAGGCGAGGCTCAAGCGGTTCGGCCGGGTCGATCGCCTCCGGCCGCGATCTCGCGCAGCACGGCCGCTCGAACGCGCTCGCGATCCGCGCCGCGCGCCGCGAGGATCCTTGCGGCCAAGCACGTGTCGTCCCGCACCAGGCCGAGCAGGAGGTGCTCGGTCCCGATCGACCGGTGCCCGAGGTGGATCGCCTCGCGGAGCGCGAGCTCGAGCGCCTTCTTCGACCCCGCTGTGAAGGGGACATGCCCCGTCCACGAGCGGGCCGCGGCCGAAGCGCCTGCCTCGAGCGCGCCCGAGCCGAAGGTCTGCTCGACACTCCGCCGCACCTCGTCCAGATCGATGCCGACGCTCCGCAGAGCGTCCGCGTCCTGATCGGAGAAGGCCGATCGGTCTCGATCGAGCCTCCGGACGTCCTCACGCACGTCGCGCTCATGGATCCCGAGCGCGTCGAGCGCCCGTAACCCTGCCGTTCCCGGTGTGCCCAGGATGCCCAGCAGAACGTGCTGCGTCCCGATGTTCGGACGACCGAGCTTGCGTGCCTCCTGTTGGGCGAGCGTGACGACCGTTCTCGCCTGCGTGGTGAAGCGCTCGAACACCGCTACCTCCTCCGCGCAAGGATGCGACCCCGCGCGTGCTTCTTGTGCACGGCCTGCCGGCTGACGCCGAGTTCGTCGGCGATCTCCTGCCACGACCATCCGAGGCCGCGCGCGTTCCTCACCTGGAGCGCCTCGAGCTGCTCGACGAGCTTCCTGAGCGCGGCCACGGATCGGAGCCCGATCCTCGGATCCTGATCTCCGGCGGCTCCCGCGAGCTTCGTGGCCTGGCTCATGGTGTCAATGTACGTTGACACTCGGCTGGTTGTCAACCTGGATTGACGAGCGGCCCTCCCCGGTCGGCGGGGCGCGAGCCTGGCCCAGTCCGGGTGGTCGTGGCACCATGCCGCCATGGCGCTATCGGCCGAAGGTCCTGCAGCGGCGGCGAGCTCGCGTCGCCTGCGGCTGCTCGCCCGCGTCATCTTCGGCCTGACGATCCTGGGTATCGCGGCCGGCGTCTGGCTCTCGGTCCTCGATACCGGGAAGTTCGAGACCGACCTCGCCTTCCTCCTCAGCTTCTGCCTGTTCCCGATCATCGGGTACATCCTGGCGATCCGCCGGCCGGACAACGCGATCAGCTGGCTGATGCTGGGGATCGGCGCCGCCTTCGGCCTGGGCGCGTTCGTCGGGTCCTACGCGAGCTACGCGATCCACGGCGGAGTCGGCGGGTACCACCTGGGCACGATCGCCCTCGCGATCGATCAGCCGATGTGGGTGCCGATCGTCGGCCTGCCGGCGACGTTCCTGCTGCTGCTCTTCCCCGACGGGCACCTGCCGTCCCCGCGCTGGCGGTGGTTCGCCTGGATCCTGGGCATCAGCATGGTGATCACCTACCTGGCGATCCTGTTCGGCCCGGGGCGGTTCGAGGAGCCGTTCCCCAACGTCGTGAACCCGCTCGGCTCCGAGGCGCTTCGGCCGGTGCTGGCGGGCGCCACGGCCGCGATCGTCATGCTGCCGATCGGCGTGATCGGCTCGCTGGTGAGTCTCGTGCAGCGGTTCCGCCGGTCCACGGGGATCGAGCGGCTGCAGCTGCGGTGGCTCGTCACCGCCGCGGCCACGGTCGCGATCCTCTACGCCACCGCGCTCGTCCTCTCGTTCAACTCCACCTGGGGGACCGGAGCCACGCCCGGCTGGTTGGGGATCATCCAGACGCTCGCCATCGTGTCCTTCGGCCTGATCCCGATCGCGATCGGCATCTCCGTGCTGCGGTACCACCTGTTCGACATCGACCTCGTGATCAACCGCGCCCTGCTGCTGGCCACGATGGTGGTCTTCATCTCGCTGGTGTACGTGGCGATCGTCGTCGGCGTCGGGGCGCTCGTCGGGAGTCAGTCGACACCCGCCCTGTCGGCTGTGGCCGCGGCGGTCGTCGCCCTCGCGTTCCAGCCGGCGCGCAGGCGCGCCCAACGGTTCGCCGACCGCCTCGTGTACGGAAAGCGGGCGACGCCGTACGAGGTGCTCTCGCAGTTCTCCGATCGGCTCGGGAACGCGTACGCGAACGAGGAGCTGTTGCCGAGGATGGCCCGGGCGCTCGCCGAGGGCACGGGTGCAGCCCGCGCCGACGTCTGGGTACGCGTCGGCGACGAGCTCCGAGCCGAGGCCG
>JBKPRY010000379.1:0-1861 GCA_046734755.1 Actinomycetota bacterium
CAAGAGGACAAGGAGGACTTCGTCCTGTTCCTCGGTCGTGCCGCACCCGAGAAGGGCTGGCGGCGCGCGATCGAGGCGGCCGTCGCCGCCGGCGAGCGGCTCGTCTCCGCCGTGAAGATCGCCCACCCCACCGAACAGGAGGAGTGGACGAACAACGTCCAGCCGATCCTGCCCCCCGAGTACGAGGTGCTGGGGGAGATCACGCTGGCCGAGAAGGTGAGCTTGCTGCGCCGGGCCAAGGCGGTCCTGTTCCCGATCGACTGGCCCGAACCCTTCGGGCTCGTGATGACCGAGGCGATGGCGTGCGGGACCCCGGTCATCGCGACGCCGCGCGGGTCCGTCCCCGAGGTCGTCGAGGACGGCGTCACGGGATGGATCGTCGACGTCGAGGACTACCCGGCGCAGGCCGCCGAGCGGCTCGCCAGGCTCTCCGAGATCGATCCGCACGCCTGCCGCGACCGCGTGCAGCGCCTGTTCTCCAAGGAGGCCATGGTCGCGGGGTACGTGGCAGCGTTCGAGCTCGCCGCGTCCGACCGCTGACCTTCTCTGATCCGCGGAACCGACGCACACCCGCAGCCGTCTCGGCGGGCATAGGATGCCGACCGACCGATCCCCCGAAGGAGGCCCCTATGCCTGCTGGGCGTCGCCGTCGCCCGTTCGTCGCCGTCCTCCAGATCGCTCTCGCGTTGGTCCTGATCCCGACGGTGTTCGCACCAACCGTGGCGGCGACGGGAGCCACGCCGACGCTCCGGCTGTTCGTCTCCCGGTCGCACATCACCGTCGAACGCAACCGGCGCGACGTCGTCTTCGTCGACCCGGGCGCCTGGGTGACGCCCGTGGGCGACGACTTCGAGCTCTGGGTGAGCCGTCCGGACTACGACACGCCGATCACGATCAAGCAGGTCGACCCGGACACGAAGGCGGTGCTCCGCACGTTCTCCGCCCCGGCGAAGGGCCCGTGGGCCGGCCTGAAGGACTTCGTCCACTACAAGGTCCGCGACGCCGACGGCAAGGTGGTGGCCGGCGACATGTTCTCGTTCTGCCCGAACGGACACCCGCGTCAGCGCCTGTCCGACGAGAGCCTACTCAACCCGAGCTACCCCTCCTTCTGCGGCGGTGGACCGTTCACCAAGGGCTCGGTCTGGGGCATCGACCAAGGATGGGCGACCGGGCTCATCGGCGGCCACGACCGCGGTCTCGGGTGGAAGGCGGAGCGCCGCAGCTACGAGCTCACGGTCTGGATCGACGCCTCGTGGGTGGACCGCCTCGACATCAGTCCCGACGACGCCAAGGCCGTGGTCCACGTGAGGGTGGTCGACCAAAGGACTCTCGCCCCGCGGCGCACGACCGCCCGCCCGGCCGACCCGAAGGCGACGCCGTCCCCGGGCACCCCCATCGTGACCGACCCCGACCCCCTGTCGCTGCCGGACCTGGTCGCGCTTCCGGGGTGGGGGATGTCGACCTACGAGCGACGCGGACGCGACTACCTGGCCTTCAGCTCGACCGAGTGGAACGCAGGGCCCGGGACGATGGTGGTCGAGGGTTTCCGCGGGAGCGACGACCCGACGATGGATGCGTTCCAATATTTCCTCCGCGACGGGCAGTCGGTGGGGAAGGCCCCGATCGGCGAGCTCGAGTATCACGCGGGCGGTGGCCACAACCACTGGCACTTCGAGCAGTTCACCCGATACACGCTGTTGGACGGCTCGCGGCAGCAGGTCCTCGTCAGCGGCAAGCAGTCGTGGTGCCTGGTGAACACCGACGCCATCGACCTCACCCTGCCGGATGCGAACCTTCGCGAGTTCGGGCAGGACCTCAGGACGTCGTGCGGCGGCCCGGGCGCGCTGTGGATCCGAGAGGT
>JBKPRY010000380.1:0-32194 GCA_046734755.1 Actinomycetota bacterium
CCTTCTACGACGCCGAGCTCGAGATCATGCGCGAGGGCGTCGCCGACGGCGTCACGGCTCCGCGGATCGTCGCCGAACGCGCGCTCGCGCAGACCGAGCGGCTCATCGAGGCGGGTGCCCAGGACTCGCCCGCGCTCGCGCCCGTCCCCGCCGAGGACGCCGCCGGGCGTGCGAGCCTGGCCGCCGCGGTCGCGGACCACCTCCTGCCCGCGCTCGAGCGCTACCGCCAGGGCGTCCGCGACTACCTGCCGAGCGCCACGGAGACGATCGGCCTGCGGGACCTCCCGGGCGGCGAGGCGATGTACGCGGCTCAGATCCTGTCATGGACGACGCTCGAGCTCGACGCTCGCGAGGTCCACGAGCTCGGGACCGCCGACCTCGAGAAGATCCAGGACGAACGCGCGCGCGCGGCCGCGATCCTCGGCCACCCCGACGCCGCCGCCGCCGAGGCCGCGATCGCGCAGGATGCGGCGTTCCGCTTCGGATCGCCGCAGGTGCTCAAGGCGACCGCGGAGGAGCAGGTCCGAAGGAGCTGGGACCTTGCGCCCGCGTGGTTCGGCAGGGTCCCGAGCGCCAACTGCGAGGTCCGCCTCGTCGAGGAGTTCCGAGAGGCCGACATGCCGTTCGCGTTCTACAACCAACCCACCGAGGACGGGTCCCGTCCCGGCGTGTACTACGTGAACGGCTTCGACCTCGCTCGCAAGCCGAAGCATCAGCTCGCGTCGACCACGTACCACGAGGCCAATCCGGGCCATCACTTCCAGGTCGCGCTCGAGCAGGAGATGGACGGCCGGCCGGCGCTGCGCCGGTTCGGCGGGTTCCTTGCGGGGAGCGCGTTCACCGAGGGATGGGGCCTGTACAGCGAGCGCCTGGCCGACGAGATGGGTCTGTACCTGGACGAGGCCGAGCGACTGGGCATGCTCGACCTCCAGGGGATGCGAGCGGCGCGCCTGGTCGTGGACACGGGCATCCACGCGCTCGGGTGGACGAGGGAGCGCGCGATCGAGACGCTCGAGGGGGCCGGGGTGCCTTCGGTCGAGGCCACGATCGAGACCGATCGGTACATCACGATGCCGGGACAGGCGCTCTCGTACAAGATCGGCCAGTTCGAGATCGAGCGGCAGCGCGCGGCCGCGTCCGAACGCGAGGGCGCCGGATTCTCGCTCCGCGCGTTCCACGACCGGCTGCTCGCGCTCGGATCGCTCCCGCTCACGGCGCTCCGCCGCGAGCTCGCTCCGTAGTTCGTCGAAGGGCCCGCCCTCCGTTCGTTTGACGGCCGCGGACCCGATGCGACACGCTGCGTCGTCCCGACGCGAGGACCGACCAGTGACCCACGACATCGATCGGACGCGCCTGCGCGACCTCATGCGGCGCGAGCTCGACCGCTTCGAACAGGACCACCCGCGCTCGCGCGAGCTGTTCGAGCAGGCCAAGGCCAACCTCCTGGCGGGCGTCCCGATGCCGTGGATGAGCGAGTGGGCCGGCCCGTACCCCGTCTTCGTGGCCGAGGCCCGCGGGGCCAGGTTCACCGACGTCGACGGCCGCGAGTACGTCGACCTCTGCCTGGGCGACACCGGGTCGATGACCGGCCACGGCCCGAAGGAGGCGGTGGATGCGATCACGGAGCAGGCGGCAAGGGGCATCACCCTCATGCTGCCGACCGAGGACGCGGCGTGGGTGGGTGGCGAGCTGCAGCGGCGCTTCGGCCTGCCCTTCTGGCAGTTCTGCCTGACCGCCACCGACGCCAACCGGTTCACGATCCGGCTGGCGCGAGCGATCACCGCCCGGCCGAAGATCCTGGTCTTCAACTACTGCTACCACGGCTCGGTGGACGAGACGATCGTGACGATCGAGGACGGCGTGCCGGGCGCCCGGATCGGGAACGTCGGAGCGCCCGTCGACCCGACCGAGACCACGAGGGTGGTCGAGTTCAACGACCTGGACGCCCTCGAGGCGACGCTCGCGCACGGAGACGTGGCCTGCGTGCTCGCCGAACCCGCGCTCACGAACATCGGGATCGTCCTGCCCGAGCTCGGGTTCCACGACGCGCTCCGAACCCTGACGCGCGAACACGGCACCTACCTGGTGATCGACGAGACCCACACGATCTGCGCCGGGCCCGGCGGCGCGACGCGGGCGTGGGGTCTGGAGCCCGACTTCCTGACGATCGGCAAGCCGCTCGCGAGCGGGGTACCCGCGGCGTGCTATGGGATGAGCGCCGAGGTCGCCGAACGCACCGACGCGTTCATGCGCTCGCTCCCCACGACCGACGTCGGGGGGATCGGCGGGACGCTCTCGGGCAACGCGCTCTCGCTGGCGGCGATGCGGGCCACGCTCGAACACGTCCTCACGGATCAGGCGTTCGAACGGATGATCGCGCTGGGCGAACGGTGGGCCGACGGCGTCTCGGCGGCGATCAGGCGGTACGACCTCCCATGGGAGGTGCAACGGATCGGATGCCGGGCCGAATATTGGTTCACGCCGAAACCGCCCCGGACCGGGGGCGACGCGGCGGCCGCCGACGACCACGAGCTCGCGAGATTCACGCACCTGTACGCACTCAACCGCGGCATCCTGCTCACGCCGTTCCACAACATGGCCCTGATGTCCCCGGCCACCACCGAGGCCGACGTCGACGCGCACTCGACCGTCTTCGAGGAGATGGGGAACGAGCTGACCGAGTGAGCCGTCGGCCCGAGCCGTCTGGCCGGGCCACCACAGGGCAGGCCAGAGGGCAGACAAGAGCAAGCGCCGCGCGCGCCGTCCGTCGTACGCTCGGGCCCATGCCGGATGCGATCGGGCGGTTCCACTGGATCGTGATCGACACCGTCGATCCCGCGCGGATCGCGCCGTTCTGGTGCGCGCTCCTCGGCGTCCAGGAACGCGGGTGGTTCGGCGACGACTACCTGATGCTGACCACCGACGGCGGCGCGCCGCCGGTCGCGTTCCAGCGGGTGCCGGAGGCCAAGTCGATCAAGAACCGGCTCCACATCGACCTCGCGGTCGAGGACCTCGACGACGCCTTCGCGAAGATCGTCGCGATCGGCGGTTCGGCCGTCTCGGGCATCCTGGAGATGCCCGACGGCTACCGCTGGCGCGTGATGGCCGACCCCGAGGGGAACGAGTTCTGCATCGTCCCCAGGGACGAGGACTGAACCGCGCTCACCCGCCGTCGGGTCGCAGCACCTGCCGGATCCGAACGCGACCGGGTCGCAGCAGCGCGCGGGAGTAGATCTTCGTCGCGATCGGGATCACCGCCGCGGTCGCTCCCACCGAGATCGCGATCGAGGCCACCACCTCCCACGTGGCCGCCTCCCCCAGGGCGATCCTGGTCGGCATCACGAGCGGGGAGGAGAACGGCAGGAGCGAAGCGACGGTCGCCAGCGTCGAGTCCGGGTTGCTCGTCGCGGTCAGCCCGATGAAGAACGAGCCCAGGATCAGGATCGTGAGCGGCGTCATCGTCGTCTGGAGGTCCTCCTGCCGCGTGACGATGGATCCCGCGACCGCGAACAGGCTCGCATAGAAGAAGAAACCGAGGACGAACCACCCCAGCACGAGCCCGACCGTCGCGACGGCGCCGGAGGGGAAGTCGAGCGAGCCCACCGCGGACGACGCGAACAGACCCACCAGCCCGATCAGCAGGAGCTGCGCGAGCCCAAGGAGCCCGATGCCGAGGATCTTGCCGCGCAGCAGGTGCGACGGGCGGACCGTCGCCAACAGCACCTCGACCACCCGCGAGGACTTCTCCTCGACCACGCCGGAGGCGACCCAGTAGCCGTACGCGAACAGCTGCCCGTACAGCAGGAGCACGCCGACGAACACGACGGTGGCGGTCTCGCGGCTGCGGGCGTCCACCGGCTCGAGCGCGTGGACGGGCAGCTGCCCCTGCAGGAGTGCCGCGTCGACCTCCTCGGGCGTGAGCCCAGCGGTGATGAGTGCGCGGCGCGAGCGCTCCCGGACCGAGACGGCCTGGATGAGCCCGACGAGCTGGTCGGGTGGATCGGCGCGCACGAGGATCTCGGCGGCGTCGACGAGCGCGGCATCGGTTTCACCGGCGTCGACGGCGCGTCGCGCCTCCGCCTCGTCCGCGAGCTCATGCACGACGACCTCGACGCCCAGCGCAGCGGCGGCCACCCGCACCTGCGCCCCGAGGGCGTCCGAACCCTCCCCCACCACGGCCAGGTCGAAGCTCGTCGGGCGGTTGAAGGCGGCCGAGATCACGATGACGCCGGTCAGCAGCACCAGCGTGATCGCCGTCGAGACCTGGAAGCCCCGGTCGCGAACACGCTCGACGAACTCGCGCCGCGCGATGATCGGCCACATGCGCCGCCGAACGGTCATCGTGCGACCTCGCGGCGAAAGATCTCGGACAGGCTCGGCCGGGCGACGCTGAAGTGCATGACCGACCCAGCGGCCCGCGCCGCGTCGAGCACGTCCGATTCGCTCGCGCCGTCGAGCTCGACGATCGCGCCCTCCGCCAGCGGTTCGAGCACGCGGACGCCCGGCACGCGGTCGAGCCAGCGCTCCGGCGCCCCCGCCACTTCGACGCGGACCAGGCGCCGCGGGTCCCGGGCACGCAGGTCCGCGATGCGCCCCGCCGCGACGATCCGGCCGCGGTCGATCATCACCACGGACTCGCAGAGCCGCTCGACGAGCTCGAGCTGGTGGCTGGAGAACACGACCGGTGCGCCGTCCTCGGCCTGCCGGCGAAGGATCTCCGAGAGGACGTCGACGCCGACCGGGTCCAGGCCCGAGAACGGTTCGTCCAGCACCAGCACCTCCGGCCGGTGCACGAGCGCGGCCGCGAGCTGGACGCGCTGCTGGTTGCCGAGCGAGAGCGACTCGGCCCGTGCGCGGGCTCGGTCGGCCACGCCGAGCAGCTCGATCATCCGATCGGCCTGCGAGCGCGCGTCCTCGCGTTCGAGGCCGTGGAGACGCGCCAGATAGACGAGCTGATCGAACACGCGCATCTTCGGGTAGAGGCCGCGCTCCTCGGGCAGGTAGCCGAACCGGCGTCGCGTCTCGGCGTCCACGTCACGGCCGCGCCAGCGCACCCGTCCGGCGTCGGCCTGCAGCACGCCGAGCGCGATCCGCATCGCCGTCGTCTTGCCGGCCCCGTTCGGGCCCACGAACCCGACCATCTCGCCGGCCGCGACCCGGAACGACACGTCGTCGAGCGCGACGACGGCGCCGAAGCGCCGCACCAACCCGACGAGCTCGAGCGCGTCGACGGGCGTTGCGGTCACGACGAACCGACGGTGAGGACGGCCTTGCCGCGCACCCGCCGTTCGAGCAGCGCATCGACGGCCGACGCGGCCTCGGTCCAGGGCACGACGAGGTCGACGTCCGATCGAAGCCGACCGCTCGTCACGAGGCCGACGAGCTCATCGAACCTTGGCGACCCGATCCTGCCGGCGAGGAGCTCGTGGGTCACGAAGTACCCGCGCATCGTCGGCCTGCCGCGCCGGTAGAACCCCCGGGGGTCGAACGACGTCGCCTCGTTCGACGAGTTCCCGAACGCCACCACGGTCCCGTCCGGAGACACTCGGGTGAGCGCCGCCGCCAGGCTCGAGCCCCCGACCGACTCCAGGATGAGGTCGAACGCATCGCCCTCGGGCTCGAGCGCCAGCACCACGTGGTCCGCCCCGAGCTCAGGAAGACCCTCGCCGCGCTCGGGGCTGCCGACGACCGCGGTCACGTCGGCGTGCAACGCATGTGCGAGTTGGATCGCGAACCGGCCGACGCCGCCGGCCGCGCCGGTGATGGCTACGCGACGGCCCTCGAGCGGGTCGACGAAGGCCAGCGCGCCCATCGCCGTGAGCCCGGCGACCGGGAGCGTCGAGGCGACCTCGAATGGCACGTGCTCGGGCAGCGTGGCCAGGTGGTTCGCGCGCACGGCGACCCGTTCGGCCCACGCACCACCGTTCGCCCATCCGAACACGCGGGTGCCGGCCTCGATGGTCCAACCTTTCTCCGACGGTTCGACCGAGGGCTCGGCGATCACGCCCGCCACGTCCCATCCGGGACGCCAACCGTCGGGCGCGCTCTGCAGCGCGCTGCACTCGCCGCGATTGAGGGACGACGCGCGGACCTCGATGATGGCTTCGTTCGGCTCGTGGTTGGGCTCGTCGACCTCGCGGAGCTCGATGCTGGCCGGCCGGCCTGGTGCGGCGACCAGCGCGCGCATCAGGCGTCGACCTGGTGGGCCATCGAGAACCCCCGCTGCATCTGCATCTCAGCCTGGATCAGGTGGACCACGGCGTTGATGAGCGCCAGATGGGTGAACGCCTGCGGGAAGTTCCCGAGGTGGCGCCCGGTGACGGCGTCGATCTCCTCCGCGTAGAGCTGGAGGGGACTCGCGAAGGACAGGAGCTTCTCGCAGAGGGCACGCGCGCGCGGGAGCTCGCCGATCTCGACGAGCGCGGAGACCAGCCAGAACGAGCAGATCGTGAACGTCCCCTCCTCGCCCGAGAGCCCGTCGTCGGTCTGCTCGACCCGGTAGCGCAGGACGAGTCCGTCCATCGACAGCTCGTCGGCGATCGCGAGGACGGTCGCGCGAACGCGTCCGTCGTCCCTGGGGAGGAACCGCACGAGCGGCATGAGCAAGAGCGATGCGTCGAGCGCGTTCGTGCCGTAGAACTGCGTGAACACGCCGCGCTCGTCGACGCCGTTCGCGCAGATGTCGGCGTGGATCTCATCCGCCACAGCTCGCCACTTCTCCTGGAGCGTGTCCTCGCCGCGACGGCCAGCGAGGCGAGCGCCTCGGTCGAGGGCGACCCAGCAGAACATCTTGGAGGAGGTGAAGTGCCTGGGCTCGCCGCGGACCTCCCAGATGCCGCGGTCGGGCTCGTGCCAGTGCTCGATCGCCTTCTCGACCTGCGCGACCACGATCGGCCAGACGCGTTCGGACAGGCGGTCTCGAGACTTCGTGTTCAGGTAGACGGAGTCGAGCAGCGCGCCCCACACGTCGTGCTGGTCCTGGTCGTACGCGCCGTTGCCGATCCGCACGGGCTGCGCGTCCTCGTACCCCGTTAGGTTCGGCAGGATGGATTCGGTGAGGTCGCGTTCGCCGCCGAGCCCGTACATCACCTGGAGGTCACTGCCGTCCTGGACCCGATCGGCGACGAACCCGAAGAACCCGTCCGCCTCCGTATCGAACCCGAGCGTGTACAGGCCCCACAGCGCGAACGTCGAGTCCCGGATCCACGAGTACCGGTAGTCCCAGTTCCGCTGGCCGCCCGGGGTCTCGGGCAGCGAGGTGGTCGCCGCCGCCATCAACGCGCCGGTGGGCTCGTAGGTCAGGCCCTTCAGGGTCAGCGCACTGCGCTGCAGGTGGATCCGCCAGGGATGGTCGGGGAACTCCCCGTGGTTCATCCACTCGCGCCAGTACTCCTGTGTCCGCCACATCCGGTCCGCGGCGTCCTCGTAGGACCGCGGCGGCTCGTGGTCCGACCACGACAGGGCGACGAACCGCTCGTCGCCGTCGCGCATCGTCGTGTTCGCGTGCGCGCGCTTGCCCTCGAAGCCCATCCGCAGATCGCCGGTGAGCCGGAGCGGCATGTCGCCGGGCGCGATCCGCGCGAGCGCGCGGCTGTAGCCCTCGCCCTCGTACTCCCAGCTCGCCCCCGCCCGCGCGTAGTCGGGCGAGGGCTCGCAATCCATCAAGAGCTCGACGTGGCCGTTCACGCATCGGATCGTGCGCAGCAGGACGTGTTCCGCCTCGTGATCGCCGGGTGGCCGTTGGTAGTCCACCGCCCGTTCCGTGTCGTCGTACCAGGGACCGACGAGGAGCGCGTCGCGGATCACGAGCCACCCGGTCCGCGTCTGCCAGGTCGTCTCCAGGACGAGCGTCCCCGGGACGTAGCGCCGGCCGGCGGGAACGGTCACCTCGGCCGGGCCGAGCCGGAAGTGGCCCGCCGAGCGATCGAGCATCGCGCCGAACACCGACGGGCTGTCGGGGCGCGGGAGGCACAGCCACTCGACGGTCCCGCTCGGCGCCACGAGCGCCTGCACCTGCCGGTCGGACAGGAACGCGTACTCGGCGATCGGGGGGAACGGGCTCCCCTCCGCGAACCGCATCGTGCGCTCGGTGGCCGACATCGTGCGGATCGTAGCCGACCGTGTCGTCCGCTCGGCCCGGCCCGCTCGGCGGCTAGGCTGCCGTCGCGGCTCCCGCGTCCTCGCGCTCGAGGGCGATCGACAACACCTCGTCGATCGTCTCGACGGGGTGGAACGCGATCTCCTCGCGGACCTGCTCGGGGACGTCGTCCAGGTCGCCCTCGTTGCGCTTGGGCAGGATGACCTCCTTGAGACCGGCCCGGTGCGCCGCCAGCACCTTCTGCTTGACCCCGCCGATCGGTAGGACCCGGCCCTGCAGCGTGACCTCGCCCGTCATCCCCACCGTGCTCTTCACCGGCGTGTCCGAGAGCAACGAGGCGATCGCCGTCACCATCGTGACGCCGGCGCTCGGGCCGTCCTTGGGCACGGCGCCCGCGGGCACGTGCACGTGGAACCGGCCGCCGAGGTTCGACGCGTCGATCCCGAGCTCGCGAGCGTGCGAACGCACGTAGCTCAGCGCGATCTGGCCCGACTCCTTCATCACGTCGCCGAGCTGGCCCGTGAGCATCAGCGGGTCCTTCCCGTCGCCCTCGAGGCGGGTGGCCTCGATGAACAGGACGTCGCCGCCGGTGCCGGTGACCGCGAGCCCGGTGGCGACGCCGGGCACGCTCGTGCGCTCGGCGGCCTCGAAGAAGAACCTCGGCCGGCCGAGGTACTCGCGGATGTCGGCGGCGCCGACCCGAACGGGGGCCTGCGCCTGGCCGCTCGCGATCCGTGTCGCTACCTTCCGGAGCACCTTGCCGAGCTCACGCTCGAGGTTCCTGACGCCCGCCTCCCTTGTGTAGTCGCCGACGACCTGACGGAGCGCGTCGTCGGTGATCTCGACCTCGTCCGAACGCAGACCGTTGCGCTCCTCCTGCCGCGCGAGCAGGTGATCGCGCGCGATCGCGACCTTCTCGTCCTCGGTGTAGCCGTCGAGACGGATGACCTCCATCCGATCGAGCAGCGCGCCCGGGATCGTCTCGGACACGTTGGCGGTCGAGATGAACAGCACCTCGGACAGGTCGAGGTCGACCTCGAGGTAGTGGTCGCGGAACGTGTGGTTCTGTGCGGGGTCGAGCACCTCGAGCAGCGCGCTGGACGGGTCGCCGCGCCAGTCGGCGCCGACCTTGTCGACCTCGTCGAGCATCATGACCGGGTTCTTCGTGCCGGCCTCCTTCAGGGCGCGGACGATGCGCCCCGGCAGGGCGCCGACGTAGGTGCGCCGGTGCCCGCGGATCTCGGCCTCGTCGTGGATCCCGCCGAGCGAGATCCGGACGAACTTGCGACCGAGCGCCCGCGCGACGGACTCGCCGAGCGAGGTCTTGCCGACACCCGGAGGCCCGACGAGCGTGAGGATCGCGCCGGAGCCCCGGCCGGACGAGGGGCCGAGCCCGCGCTCCTGGCGTAGCTTTCGCACCGCGAGGTACTCCACGATCCGGTCCTTCACGTCGGATAGGCCGGTGTGGTCCTCGTCCAGGATCGCACGCGCCGCGTCGATCTCGAGGTTGTCCTCCGTGCGGACGTCCCACGGGATCTCGGTCATCCAGTCGAGGTAGGTGCGGATCCAGCCGTACTCGGGCGACTGCTCCGACATCGCCTCGAGGCGGCCGAGCTCGCGCTCGGCCTCCTTGCGCGCGCCCTCGGGCATGCCCGCGTCGGCGATCTTCTTGCGGTACTCCTCCACGATCCCCTCGCCCGCCTCGTCGCCGAGCTCCTTGCGGATCGCGTCCATCTGCTGGCGAAGGATGTACTCGCGCTGGTTCTTCTCCATCCCGTCGCGGACGTCGGTCCGGATCTTGTCCTTCAGCTCGAGCTCGGCCAGGACCTCGCGGGCCCATCCGAGCACCTTCTCCAGGCGCTGCTCGACGTCGAGGGTCTCGAGGACCTCGACCTTCTGCTCGATCGACAGGTCCGGCGAGTAGCCCGCCGTGTCCGCGATCTGCCCGGGATCGGAGATCCCGCGGAGGAACTCGGCCACCTCGGGCACGCCGCGCGCCTCGACGATGCTCTCCAGCACGGCGCGGTATTCGCGCGCGAGCTCGCGGCCGCGATCGGAGATGTCCTCGGGGTCGGGGCGTGGCTCGAACTGCACCCACGTGGTTTCACCGGTGCCGGCGACGCCGGTGCCGACCACCGCGCGCTCGATCCCGCGGATCACGAGGGCTTCGAGGCCGCTGCGCAGCCGCCCCACGTCCTCCACCTTGGCAACGGTGCCGATCTTGGCGTAGCTGGAGCCGATCCGGGGCACGAGCAGGAGTTCGCCGCCCGAGGACTCGGAGGCGGCGAGTGCCCGGCGGGCCTCGTCGGATTCGATCGTGAGGGTCACCACCATGCCCGGGAGAACCACTCCCGAGGTCAGCGGCAGGAGGGGCAGGATCTGGGTGTCGAGCTGGGCCATGTCGGATTCTCCTCGAAGAGTCGTCTCGGCCGAGTCAACGCGCTGCTCAGGCACGGTATTCCCCAGATGTAAGCAGGATTACAGGTCGCGGGGGCCTCGTCGGGGTGGGTATCGCCTCCCCGGGAGGTGGCCATCCGATCTCGTCGACGGGTCGATACCGAAATCGGTATCGGCCGCCGGCACGAAGAGGCGGGCCTATCCTGGCTGGCAGGTGTTCGAGCGCTTCACCGACCGGGCCCGTCGCGTCGTGGTTCTCGCCCAAGAAGAGGCGAGGATGCTCAACCACAACTACATCGGGACCGAGCACCTCCTGCTCGGCCTCGTGCGGGAAGGCGATGGCATCGCCGCACAGGCGCTCGTGTCGCTCGACATCTCGCTCGAGGCGGTCCGCCAGCAGGTCGAGGAGATCATCGGCCAGGGCCAGGCGGCGCCGGGGGGTCACCTCCCGTTCACCCCCCGCGCCAAGAAGGTCCTGGAGCTCTCCCTCCGGGAGGCCTTGCAGCTGGGTCACAACTACATCGGGACCGAGCACATCCTGCTCGGCCTGATCCGCGAGGGCGAGGGCGTCGCCGCGCAGGTCCTGCAGAAGCTCGGCGCCGACCTGAGCCGCGTCCGCCAGGCCGTGATCCAGCTCCTGTCCGGCTACGTAGCCGGTGCGGAGGTTCGCAAGGTCGAGGGCGGCGCCGAGATGGAGGCCGAGATGGAGGTGGAGCTCGCCACGGAGTACGCCCCCATCGCCGTACCCTCTGCCGAAGATGCACCAATGTGCCCGAACTGCTTCGCCGCGCTCGACGAGACCCTCGCGGTCAAGACGTTGGAGAGGACGGAGGGCGAACACCTCTCCGTGAAGATCGCGTACTGCACCCGATGCGGGGTGGCGCTCGGCGGGGTCACGTAGCCGGCGGGGTCACCCTCAGCACCACGTCGTCGTCGAGGATCGGCAGCCACAGGGAGCCCTCCTCGAACACCATGACCTGGTTCGCGTTGATCAGCCCGTGGTCCGAGACGGTGGCGGGCACGACCACCTCCTGCGTGGTTGGATCGATGCCCGCGAGCTCGGGACCGATCTCGGTCGCGACCCACAGGGTCGTGCCGTCGAACGCGAGTCCGTCCGGCGCGACCGGTGTCCGCAGCGCGGCGCTCACGCGGTCGGTCGTCGGGTCGATCGCGTTGACTGTGTCGGTGTCCGTGCAGGACACCCACAGCAGACCACCCGCCTCGGCCATGATCTGGGGACCCTGGTCGGTGGTGATCTCGGCGAGGACCTTCCCGGTGGCGGGGTCGATCCTCGTGATCGTCCCGTCGAAGTAGCTCGAGACCCAGATGTCACCGAAGGCGAACGTCACGAACCTCGGCTGGACCCCGACCTCGACCTGGTCGACCATCTCGTCGGCGTCGGGGTCGATCCGCGCAACGACGCCGTCGTCCTCGCAGACGACCCAGACCGACCCGTCGGCGACCGCGAGCCCCTCCGGCGCCGCGCAGACGTCGATGCCGGCAACGACCTCGTTCGACGAGGGGTCGATGCGCGAGACCGTGTCGTTCGCCGAGTTCGACACCCACACGGCTCCCTCCCCCACCGCGACCTCGAGTGGGACCGCCCCCACTTGGACCCTCGCCTGGACCTCGCCCCTTGCCGGATCGAACCTCGAGACGGACCCTCGCTTGGCGTTGATCTCCGCGTTGACCACCCAGAGCGATCCCCCACCCGAAGCGATGCCGATCGGGTCCGCGCCGACCTCGATGGTCGCCTCGACGTCGGCCGGCTGGGGACCGGTGGGGCCGGTCGAGGCGGTCGCACCCGTCGGAGCCGTGACATCGCGTTCGACCGGCGCGTCTGCATCCCCGCACGCCGCGAAGGCGAGGAGGCCCGCGAGCGCGAGCGCAACCAGGCGCGGAGCCCCTCTCTCCATCGTCATGCGATACGTCGAGCGACTTGTCGTGAGACGGGCCCCGTTCCTCCTGGGCAGGAAACCGCAACCTCGGGCACCCACCGGGGCCTATCCTTGCCCCGATGACCGACACCGAGGGGGCGCGGGCTCTCTTCAAGCAAGTCGCCGATCGTGTCGACGAGCGGCTGTTCGGCGTGCGGGAGCCGCTCCGGCTGGTGATGGTCGGCATCCTCACTGGCAACCACGTCCTGATCGACGACGTCCCCGGGGTCGGCAAGACGACGCTGGTCCGAATGCTCTCGACGCTGCTCGGCCTCCGGTTCCAGCGGGTGCAGTTCACGCCGGACCTGATGCCGAGCGACATCACCGGCACCTCGGTCCTGAACCTCAAGACCAACGAGTTCGAGTTCCGGCCGGGCCCGCTGTTCACCCAGGTCCTCCTGGCCGACGAGATCAACCGGGCGACCCCCAAGACGCAAGCGGCGCTCCTGGAGGCGATGCAGGAGCGGCAGGTGACCGTCGACGGCGAGACCCATCCGCTCCCCGACCCGTTCTTCGTCCTGGCCACGCAGAACCCGATCGAGCTCGAGGGCACCTTCCCGCTGCCCGAGGCGCAGCTCGACCGCTTCTTGCTCCGGGTCAAGCTCGGATACCCGGACGAGCGCGAGGAACTCCGGATCCTGCAGACCCAGCCATCCGAACGCACCTTGCCGCGGGTGCCGCTCGCCGACCGTCCGCCGCTGGCGGAGCTCCGGGATGCGATCGCGTCGATCGGTCTGGAGCAGCCGGTGCGGGCCTACGTGGTCGCCCTCGCGCGCGCGACCCGCGACCATCCGGAGCTGTCGGTCGGCGCGAGCCCTCGCGCCGTCGAGCAGATGGGCGATGCCGCGCGCGCGTTCGCGATGCTCGATGGCCGCGACTACGTGCTGCCCGACGACGTGAAGACGCTCGCCGAATCCGTCTTCGGCCACCGGCTCGTCCCGACCACCGACGCGAGGATCCGCGACCGGGAGGCCGAGGAGATCCTTCGCGAGATCCTGCGCTCGGTCCCCGTGCCGACCGAGCTCGACACCTAGGGGCTCCCACGGACACGGCGGAACGGCGCCAGATCGCGCTCTACGTCGCCTGCATCGTCGGCGTGTTCGCGGTGGCGTGGGGCGAGATGGTCGTCCTGCTCTGGGCGTCGGCGATCGCGGCGATCTCGATCGCGTCGGCGCTGTGGGCGCGTACGGCGCTCCGCGGCGTGAGCGTCGAGGTCGCGTTCGAACCGTCGAGGGCGTTCGTGGGCGAGGACGTCACGCTGCGGCTCCGGATCGCGAACGCGAAGCGCGTTCCCCTCCCGATCGTCCGTCTGCTGGTCCGCTATCCCTTCGGCCTCCTGCCCGATGCGGACCCCGATCCCACGGCGCTCCGCGGCCACCGACGGCGCCTCTCGGTCGCGGGGCGGAGCGAGGTGGAGCTCCGCCTGCCCGTCGTGGTCACCACGCGCGGCGAGTACTGGCTCGAGGGCGTCGACGTCGTGGTCTCCGATCCGTTCGACCTGGCCCCGGTCAGGCTCGAGGCGACGACGGACCGGCCGCTGCTCGTGATGCCCGAACCTCGCGTCGGGATCCCGCTCCGGATCGTGCGGCGGCTGCCGTTCGGCTCGCCGGCGCGGTCCGCGCTGCTGTTCGAGGACCGGGAGCACTTCGCGGGCGTGCGCGACTACGAGCCCGGCGACCCGATGCACCACGTGCATTGGCGCCTCTCGGCTCACGCCGGCAAGCTCCAGACGAAGCGCTACGAGCCGACGCGTTCGGCCGAGGTCCTGTTCGCGCTCGACGTCGCGAACGGCGAGCCGTTCTGGCACGCCGTCGACCCCGACACCGCGGAGGAGTCGATCGGCTGGACGTCGTACCTCGCCCGCCAGGCGATCCACGCGGGCTGGCGCACGGGCCTGGTCGCGAACACGCACCTGCGGCGCGGCCGCGGGCCCCTCCGCGTGCGGACCTCGGACTCTGCCGGCAACGAGGCGGTGCTGTTCGCGGCCCTCGCCCGCATGCCGAACCAACCGACGAGCGACCTCGGGCCCGTGCTGCGCGAAGTCGGTCGGCGGCTGGTCCGCCGAACCACCGTCATCGTGGTCTCGCCGCGGCCGGGCCCGGCGCTGTCTCACGAGATGGAGGTGCTCCGCCGGCGCGGGTGCGACGTGATCCACCTCTCGCCGCTCGAGGCGTTCCGCAAGGTGGCCTCGTGAATCGCTCGGAGCCGGCCGCGTGACGGCCTCCGGCTGGGTCGGCACGACGCCGCCGGATGCGCGGGAGCTCCGCGCGTGCGGGCTGGCCGCGCTCGCCGAGGCCGGGGTCCTCGTCCTGCCGGTGTGGCTCGTCCTGACCGAATCGCGCGGGGTGGAGATCGGCGTCGTCGCGCTTGCGGTGCCGTTCGTCGCGGCGTACGTGGTGGGCGCGGTGCTCGCGTGCCGGTTCCGAGCCTCACGCAACGTCGCGTTCGGGGCGGCGATGCTCGCCGTGCTCGGTGGGGTCTGGCTGGGGCACGGCGATCTGAACCGGATCGTGTTCTCGGTCGTGGTGTGCCTGCTCGTGTCGTTCAGGCTCGTCACGCTGGCGCTCCGGGACTGGCGTGCGCCGATCCACGCGGAGGTCGGATGGTTCGCGCTCGCGCTCGGGCTCGAGGTGTTGCTGGCCGCCGGCGCCACCGACGAGTGGCGCGGCCCGCTGGTGCTGTTCGTCCCCCTGTTCTTCGTGGCCGCGCTCGCCAGCCGCGCGAGCACGGTCTGGACTTCGGGCGGCGCCGGCGAGCTCGACGAACGCGTCCGCGCCGCATGGATCCGTCGAGCGCTCGTCGCGACCGCGGCGTTGGTAGGCGCCATGGCCACCGCCGTGATCCTGAGCGTCGAGGGCGGCGTGTTCGACCGTATCGGTGTCTGGCTCACCCCCGCGGCCAACGCCGTCGCCTCGTTCTTCGCGTGGGTGCTGTCGCAGGCCGCACGGCCGATCTTCTTCCTGGTCGACCTGCTCGGGATCGACCCCGAGCGCGTGCGCGAATTCTTCGACAGCCTCCGGAAGGGCGCGGCGGGTCGAGTCATCGATCAACGAAAGGCCGGACCGCCCGAGATTTGGCAGCGGATCCTCGGGTTCTTGGCGTTCGCGGCTATCGGGTACGCGGTCTTCCGGGCTATCCGCCACTTCCGGCCGCCGGCCGGCGCCGCACCCGAGCCTCTCGTTCCCGGGACCCAGACCGAGGCGGCGCTCGAGACCCCCGTCGCGGCTCCGTCCCGATCCCGGCTCCGCCGCGAGCTGCCCGCCGACGCCGTCCGCCGCTGGTACGCCGAGACCCTGCTCGCGCTCCGCCGACTCGACGTGGTGCGGGAGCCATGGCAGACACCGGCGGAGTTCGCGCCGGTGGTTGCCGAGGCCGTGCCCTCGTGCTCCGAGGCGTTCGCCGACCTCACCCACGCGTACGAGGACGTGCGATACGGCAGCCTGCGGATCGACGCCGCAGCGATCGGGCGACTCGAGGCAAGCCAGCGCCGGATGATGGCGGCGATCGCGGGCCGCTGAGCCCGGCCGAGGGTCATCGGATGTCGATCCGAGGGCCCCGGCTACGACCCAGAGATGTTTCGGCCGTTCCGATGAGTTCGCGGCCCGGTCGTGGTCTACGCGATATGGCCATCGGAGGTGCAACACATGAGACCGGGTTGGAACCCACGGAAGGGGTGGCGAGGTTGACGACGCCGGTAGGATGGCCCGTTCCATGACCGATCCGACGATCGTCGTCGAGGGCCTCGCCAAGCGGTTCGGGAAGGTGGAGGCGCTGAAGGGCGTGGACCTGGAGGTCCCGCCCAGCACCGTCCTCGGGCTGCTCGGCCCCAACGGGGCGGGCAAGACCACCACGGTTCGGATCCTGACGACGCTCCTCAGTCCCGACGAGGGACGCGCCATCGTCGCCGGCCTCGACGTGGTCAATCAGGCGGAGGAGCTCCGACACGTGATCGGCCTCGCCGGCCAGAACGCCGCGGTGGACGAGAACCTGACCGGCCTGGAGAACCTCGAGATGGTGGGGCGGCTGTACCACGTGCCGGCGGCAGAGGCCAAACGGCGTGGGCGCGAGATCCTCGAGCGCTTCGAGCTGTCCGACGCCGCCGACCGCGTCGCAAAGACGTATTCCGGCGGCATGCGGCGACGGCTCGACCTCGGCGCGAGCCTGGTGGGCAAGCCAAGCGTCCTGTTCCTGGACGAGCCCACGACCGGCCTGGACCCTCGCGGCCGGCTGGAGATGTGGGACGTCATCCGGGACCTCGTGACGGAGGGGACCACGCTGCTGCTCACGACGCAGTACCTGGACGAGGCCGACCGCCTGGCCGACTCGATCGCCGTGATCGACGACGGACGGGTGATCGCCGAGGGCACGTCGGACCAGTTGAAGACCCGTGTCGGCGGCGAGGTGCTCGCCCTGCGCGTGGCCGACCGCAGCCGCGCGCCGGACGCGGCCGGCGCCGTGCTCGGGCTCGGACCCGGCGGCGGCAACGTCGACAACAACACCGGCGAGATCAATGTGCCGGTGGGCACCGACGGGACGGCGATCCTGACGGAGGCCGTCCGACGGCTCGACACGGAAGGGATCAAGCTCGCCGACGTCGGACTTCGGCGACCCACCCTCGACGACGTCTTCCTGGCCCTCACCGGACACGGGGCCGAGGAGGCCGACGGGGAGCAGCCGTCCGAGGACGGCGGCCGGGCCAAGCGTCGCGACCGAAAGCGGGAACGGGTATGAGCGCCATCACCGAAACGCTGCACACGCCGGGCCGTCTCGCGAACACGGTCTCGGACTGGTGGGTCATCACTCGCAGAAACCTCATCACGTACGTGCGCAAGCCCGATCTTCTTGTGTTCTCGACGATCCAGCCGATCATGTTCGTGCTGCTGTTCGTCTTCGTGTTCGGGGGCGCGTTCGAGCTCGGCCTCCTCCCGGCCAACCTGTCGTACGTCGACTTCCTGATGGCCGGGATCTTCGTGCAGACGGCGATCTTCGCCGCGACGCAGACGGGCGTCGGACTCGCCGACGACCTTCAGAAGGGCATCATCGATCGGTTCCGGTCGCTGCCCATGGCTCGCTCGGCGGTCCTGGCCGGTCGCACCGCCGCCGACACCGTCTCGGTGGGTATCCAGACGGTGCTGATGCTGGTCGTCGCGTACCTGGTCGGCTATCGGATCCACACGAGCGTGTGGGAGGCGCTGCTCGCGTTCGGCGTGGTCGTCGGCGTGGGATACGTGTTCACCTGGGTGTCCGCATTCGCGGGGCTCACGCTGAAGACGATCGAGGCGGTCCAGGCGGCGCTGTTCACGATCGTGTTCCCGTTCGTCTTCGTGAGCTCAGCCTTCGTCCCGCCGGAGACCTTCCCCTCGTGGCTGCAACCGATCGCGCAGAACAACCCGGTGACGATCTGGGTGAACCTGGTCCGGGTGCTGACGCTCGGCGACCTCATCACCGAGAGCAAGAGCGCCTTGTTCTCGGATGTCCCGTCGCTGTGGACCCTGCTCTGGCAATCGGCAGCCTGGATGGCGGGGTTCCTGGCCTTCTTCTACGGGATGGGCATCCGCGCCTACCGCCGTACCTAGTTGGGCCGGATCGCCTGTACCCCCGGGGAACAATCCGGGCGCACCCTTAGGTTGTCGCTTGAGGCCGGTACAGTGACCGGGACGTCGTCGACCCCTGGAGGTACGAAGGAATGTTCGGTTTCGAGGGCGAGAACGCTCGCGAGAAGGTCATCGTTCTGCTCACGATGTGTTTCGCGCTCGCGATGGCGATGCTCGACAACACGGTCGTCAACGTGGCGCTCCCCACGATCAGCCGCGAGCTGGGCGCCGGCGTCAGCGAGCTCCAGTGGATCGTCGACGGCTACGTCCTGGTGTTCGCCTCGCTGCTGCTGACGGGCGGCATCGCCGGCGACCGCTACGGGCGCAAGAAGATCTTCATCGCCGGCCTCGCGATCTTCACGCTCGCCTCGGCGCTCTGCGGACTGTCCCAGAGCACGACGCAGCTGATCGCGGCGCGCGCGTTCCAGGGGGTGGGAGCGGCCCTGCTGATGCCGGGCACGCTGTCGATCATCACGGTCACCTTCCCGCCCCACGAGCGGGCCAAGGCGATCGGCCTGTGGGCCGGGGTGTCGGGCCTCGCGCTCGCCCTGGGCCCCACCGTCGGCGGCCTGATGGTCGAGCACCTCGGCTGGGAGTCGGTCTTCTTCCTGAACGTGCCGATCGGGATCGTGGCCATCCTCGCGGCCTCGCGCAACGTGCGCGAGTCCGTCTCCGAGGTCACACGCGAGCTTGACATCCCCGGGCTGCTCCTCGGCTCGGGCGCGTTGTTCTGCGCGACCTACGCCCTGATCGAGGCCAACGAGAAGGGCTGGAGCGACCCGCTGATCGTGAGCTCGCTGGTCGCATCGGCCGTCCTGGCGGTCGCGTTCCTCCTGTTCGAGCGCCAGAGTCCCAAGGCCATGCTGCCGTTGCGGTTCTTCCGCATCCCCGCGTTCTCCGCGGGCGCCACGGTCGCGTTCAGCGTCTCGTTCGGCATGTTCGCGACGTTCTTCTTCATGTCGCTGTATATGCAGCTGATCCGCGGGTACAGCGCGTTCGAGGCCGGCATCCGGTTCCTACCGATGACCCTCATGATCATCATCGTCGCGCCCAACGCCGGCCGCTACGCCTCCAAGCACGGCTCGAGGATCCCGATGACGTTCGGGTTGACCCTGGCGGGCACCGGCCTCCTGCTCCTGTCGCGCATCTCGATCGACACGCCGTACCTGCTGCTGGCGCCCGTCTTCGTGATGATGGGCATCGGGATCGGCGCCACGATGGCGCCGATGACGGCCGCGGTCATGAACGCGGTTGGCCCCGAACGCGCGGGCCTCGGCTCCGCCACGACGAACACCGCCAGGGAGGTCGGCGGCGTGTTCGGCATCGCGCTGCTGGGCACGATCCTCACCACGAAGCTCAACGCCATGTTCGCGCCGGCACTGAGCGGGCTCAGCCTCCCGCCGGCCACGCAGGCAACCATCGAGTCCACGGCGGGACACGGCACACTGGATCCCTCGCAGCTGTCCGGGCTCCTGCCCGAGCAGCAGGGTGCGGTGATCGCGGCCTTCCGCGACTCCTGGATGAGCGGCTTCCGCGTCTCGCTCGTGGTGGCCGGCCTGGTGCTGCTGGTCGCGGCGGTGGTCGCGAACCGGTTCATCCCCGGCCGTGCCCACGCCCGGGAGGTCACCGCGGCGGGGCGGGTGGACCAGTCGGCCCCGCTCGAACTGGCATAGGCTTTCCCTCGATGGAGGACGACAAGGACCTCATCGAGCGCATCGAGCAGCTCGCTCACGAGGAGCACGGGCTCTTCGACAAGGAGTCGCGCGGCGAGGCCTCCACCAAGGAGCGGACTCGCCTCAAGGAGATCGAGGGTGAGCTCGAGGCCTCCTACGACCTGCTCCGTGCTCGGCGGGCGCGTCGTTCGGCCGGCCTGGATCCCGACGTCGAACCCGTGATCGACGCGGGGGTCGTCGAAGAGCCGACTCCCTAGGCCCGGGGACGAGCTCCCGAGGGCGGCGAGGGGCGCGCTCACTCCGGCAGCGCGGGGTCGTCGAACCCGTACTGCTTGTGCGACCCGTCGCAGAACGGCTTGTTGCGCGACTGCCCGCACCGGCACAGCGTCTGGCGGTTGCGCACCTCATACGGCGTCTCATCCTCCGAAACGACCGGGATCCCGCCGCGGATCCAATAGGAGGCGTCCGGCTCGACGCCCACCGACGGCTCGAAGGTGGGCTCGATCGGCTGGGGGTCGGGCAGCACCGCGAACGCGAGCCGGCCCGAGGGGCAGCGTTGGACCATCGCGCTGAACTCGGCCCGCACCTCCGGATCGTCCGCCTCCTCGACCATCTCCCACACGCCGGTCCGGACGTTGCGGCAGAACCCGGCATGGGTGCAGAGCGAAAGGTCGTCGTACAGGACGTGGTTCGCCTCGCCCTCCCATGCCTCGCGGCGCTGGGCGATCGGGCCGCGGTCCGCGGTCTCGGTGCCGTCGAAGGGGATCCGTTCGTGCGTCTTGTCGCAGAATGGCTTGGTCGAGGACCGGCCGCAGCGGCAGAGCTCGTAGACCTCGCCGGGCGTCTCGAACTCGGGGCCCTCGTCCCAAGCGATCGGCTCGCCGCGCTCGGTCTGCACGATCGCCGTGCGCAGCAGGGGGACCCCGCCCTCGACCCGGTACGGGCCGTCCTTGGTGACGACGATCCTGCGCTCGTCCATCCGTGGAGTCTAAACGGCTGGACGGGACCGCTCGCCTCGTGGGAACCGACGGCTCAAGGGGGGAGGAAGGAGCGCGCGAACCGCAGCGCCCGCCACGGGCGGCGCCCGGTCGCGACGAACCTGCCCCTGGCGACCCCTCGCCACCGCGTGCCGCGCCCGTACAACAGCAGGACCAGCGACACGGGCTCGGCGCGGATCGTGCAGTCCGCGTCGCCCTCGGCGGGTTCGATCGAGGCCGCGCCGCCGTCGACCCGAACCCGGAACGCCGGTCCGCCGCGGACCAGCACCCGGTACGTCGTCTGGTCGCCGAGCGTCGCGTCGGGGTCGACGTACCAGGGCGCGAGCGTGGAGATAGCGCGGAGCACCGTCCGGGCGTCGTTGGCCGCGATCGGCCACGGGCGTCCGAGGGTCGCCGCCGCGTCGTAGCCGTGCACGATCAGTTCGCCGAGCAGGAGCCCGGAGGCGGTCGCGACGTCCAGCGTGACCCCCGAGTACCAGGGCACCGGGTCGGCGCCGAGCTTGCCGTGGGTCGTAGCGACGAAGCTCGAGACGTTCGAGCGCAGCTCCTCGGCCAGATCGGCGAGGGGGCGCCCGCGACGTTCGCGGACATCCCGGCGGTTCTCCTCGGCGATGCCGGCGATCTCCCCCTCGGGGACCGCCGCCCCCGACAGATACGCCGCGAACCGACCGGACCGAGCCGCGAGGTGTGCGGCGAGCTCGCCGAGGGTCCACTCCAGGCCGCGAACGCCGCGATCGGGCTCGTCGAGGTTGGCGAGCAGGTCGGCGAGCCTGCGGTCCGCTCGTTGGATCGCCTCGGCGACGGGCCCGAGCTCGATCCGAAGCCCCGGGATCGCCGTGACGCTCGTTGGGTGACCCTCCTCCGGGCGGACTCCGTGCATGCCCCGATCCTCGCTCCTGGATGCCCCGATCGGCAAGCCGGGTCGACCTGTTAGCGTGCTCGGGTGGCCGGCCTCGCAGGTCCACGTCCGCGGTTCCGCGTACTCGCGGCCACGCTGCTCGTGACTTGCGCGGCCTGCACCTCGACCGCACCCAGGGCGGACCGGCCGAGCTCGGAACCCGCGACCGCGCCGTCGGGCCCCACCGCGTCCGCGACACCCACGTCCGAGGCGCCCACGTCCGCCGTCATCCGCTCGCGCGGCGGCTCGCTCCTGGTTCGTGGCGCCTACCCGCGCGTCGCATCTCGGTGCGTTCGGTACCACCGGCCCCGGCTCGTGGCCCGCTACCCGGGGACGCTGTCGGTCAAGCGCTCGGACGACGGAACGCTCGTGCTCACGGTGACCCTGCCGTTCGAGGAGTACCTCAAGGGCATCGCCGAGGTCCCTCCCTCGTGGCCTCGCGCGGCGCTCGAGGCGCAGGCGGTCGCGGCTCGCAGCTACGCGCTCGCGACGACCGGGTGGGAGGGCGCCGAGGGCGAGCCGCTCAAGACGCCGATCTGCGCGACGACCTCGTGCCAGGTGTACCGCGGGATCCCGGTGCCGTTCGACCCGAGCGTCCGGCGCTGGTTCGCCGCCGTCCGGCAAACCTCGGGTGAGGTGCTCCTCTACGGTGACCGCCCCGCCGACACGGTCTACTTCTCCACGTCGAACGGCCAGACGTACGGGAACGACGAGGTGTTCGGGAGCGCACCCCTGCCCTACCTGCGTCCGGTGGTCGAACGCGACGACGGCGCGTCGCCCCTGTCGCATTGGAGCGTCCGAGTGCCGTTCGACGACCTGGCGTCGTTCCTGCACGAGGCCGGCGAGTGGCCGCCGAACCGAACGATCTCGAGCGTCGGTCTGGCGGGCTCGACCGTCACGGTCCGGGGCGAGGGCGGGTCGCGCTCGATGGACCTGACCACGTTCCGAGACGCCGTCAACGTCTGGGGACCCTGCCTGAAGCCCGGCCGCTACCCGCCGTCGCCGCTCCCGGTGACGCTCCCGTCGCGATGGATGACCCTCTCCTCGAACGGGGGCGCCGCGGTCGCCGTCGGACGCGGCTGGGGGCACGGTGCCGGGATGGTGCAGTGGGGCGCGTACGGGAAGGCGCTCCGGGGGCTCTCGGCCTCGGACATCCTCGCCTACTACTACGGGGGGCTCCGGCCGCAGACCTATCCCGAACCCGGCCTGATCCACGTCCGGGTCGTGAGCGGCCTCACCTCGATCCGCGTCGTGCCGTCCCGACCCCGCGCGACGCTGGACGGTGAGGCGCTCGGCTCCCAACGCGTGACGATCACCGGCGGCGACCAGCTCACCGTGACCACCCGGCCGTGACCCGGCGGGCGCTGCTCACGGCGGCGGTCGCCGTGGCCGTCGCGGTCGCGTTCGCCGACTCGTCGATCGTCGTGCTCGCGCTGCCCGAGCTGTACGCCCGATTCGACACCACGATCGAGGGCGTGGCATGGGTGATCACCTCCTACAACCTCGTGCTGGCGATCTGTGCGCTCGTCCTCGTCCTGGTCGTGCATCGCGCTCGCGCCAACCTGCTCCTCGCCGCCGGCACACTGCTGTTCCTCGCGGCGTCGATCGCCTGCGCCCTCGCGAACTCGATCGGGTTCCTGATCGCCGCGCGCTCGGTCCAGGGTCTCGGCGGGGCCCTGCTGCTCGCGGGCTCCCTGCCGGTCCTGGGCGCGCTCGGCGGCTCGACCGCGCGCGGCGTGGCGATCTGGACGATGGCGGGCACGTTCGGCGCGGCCGTGGGGCCGGCGCTGGGCGGCGTGCTCACCCAGCTGTTCGACTGGCGAGCGATCTTCGTCTTCCAGGCCCCCGTCGCCGGGGCGGCGCTGCTCGCGACGTTCGGTGCGCACGTCGCCGCGATCCTGCGGGAGGGTTGGCGGCCCAGCCTGTGGCGAACCGTGCCGGGGAACGTCGCGCTGGCGCTGCTCTCGGGTGCCCTCGTCGGGACGCTGTTCCTCGGCGTCCTGCTCGTGATCGACGTCTTCGGCCTCACGCCGATCCGGGGCGCCGCGGTCGTGAGTGCGATCCCGGCCGCGACCCTGCTCGCGCGGCCCCTCGCGGCCGAACTCCCGGCCGCGGTCGCGATCGCCTCGGGCGCCGTGTTGCTAGCTGCCGGGTTGGTCGGGCTCGGGTTCCTGCCTTCGAGCGATCTGGGATACACGCTCGCGTCCCTCGCGCTGTGCGGCTTGGGGCTCGGGCTGGCCGTGCCCGGTCTCACCCACGCGGTGCTCGGCGGCGAGGGCGGGATCGCGCCGAAGGCGACGCTCACCGTCGGCATCCGGCATCTCGGGCTGGTGCTCGCGCTCGCGATCGGGGCCCCGCTGCTCGCCGCCGACCTCCTGGCGGGCGCCGACGTCGCGAAGCTGAACGCCACGGCCGTGATCATCGACGGCGAGATCCCAGCGACGACGAAGATCCCCCTGGCTCTCGACATCCGAGACGAGCTCGAGCGCGCGCCGAAGGGCGAGATCCCGGACTTCGCCGCCGCGTTCGAGGAGGCCGGTGCGGGGACCGACGAGGCCGTGCAGCAGGTGCACGAAGACCTCGTCGAGACGATCGAACGGGCCGTCACCAGGAGCTTCCGGCCGTCGTTCCTGTTCTGCGCGCTGCTCGCGGCGCTCGCGCTCGTGCCGATCCTCGTGTTCCGAAGGCGGTGGGCGGCGTGAATCGCCGGATCGCGGTCGGGGTGCTGGTCGGGCTGTTCGTCGGGGCCGCGGGCCTGCTCGCGCTCGAGTTCGCGAACGGCGCCGCGGATGCCGGGGCGCTCGCGATCCACGACCCGTGTAAGCCTCGCTCCGCGTTCCCCGGCCAGGGCATCGACGCGACGTTGCAGCGCATCGTGTCCGACGGGCTCGACGGGGCGGCCTGCGAGCTCGGCACGACGCGCGAGGAGCTCGTGCTCTCCCTCGCCCCGGGCTCCGGCGTCGAGCCGATCCCGTGGGACGACGAGACGATCGAGCGCGCTGTCCGTGCCGGCCTGCTCGAGTCGATCGACGACGCCGAGCAGCGAGGGTCGCTCAACGGCCTGCTGGCCGCGGCCCTGCGTCAGGTCGTCGAGCACGCGCCGGTCCAGTGGCTGATCGACGGCGGCCAGGGGATCGCGGGACTGTTCGACTAGGGTTGGCTCGCAACGGGTACGCGACGAAGGAAGGAAGGGAGGAACTCGTGGCGGTGGATCGATCGTACGTGGACGTGAACGCGGCGGCGCTCGACCGGCTACGAGCGTTCGTCGAGAAGGCGAGCGACGCCGATCTCGAGCATCCGATGAACGACGGGTGGACCGTCGCCACGGTCCTGGCCCATATCGCGTTCTGGGACCTGCGGGTCGTCACGTGCATCGAGGCCTGGAGGCCCGACGGAACCGGGCCGGTCCCCACCTACTACGACGACGCGGTGGACTGGATCAACGACTCCGTCAAGCCGCTGATCTCAGCGCTCGAGCCTCGGGTGGCCGCACGCGTGACGGTCGAGTCCGCACAGGCGGCCGACCGCGCGGTGGCCGGGCTTTCGGACGAGCTCTATGCGAGGAACGAGTCACTCGGGTGGCTCGTCAACCCCGACCGCGCGGATCACCGGCTCGAGCACCTGGACGAGATCGAGCAGGTCCTGTCTCGCGACTAGGGCGTTCGCGCCGCAGACGCGAGCGTCAGCCGACGAAGATCCTCGCCTCCTCGACGAGCCCCTTCCAGCGGCGGGACGCGCTCACCGGGACCGACGCCCATTCCTTCATCGGACGCCCCTTCCCGGCGTCGAAGCGCCGAGCGGCGCCCACGTCGACGAGCTCATCGACACGACCCTTGGGGAGCTTCACGACGAGCTCGCCTCGGACGAGCATCGCGAAGATCTTCCCGGAGACCCGCAACCCCTCGTTGGCCCCGAAGCCCGTGCCGCTGGTGACGCCGCGCTTCGCGAGTTGAGCCTTCGCGATCGGTGCCCACAGCTGCTCGGGGGTCCGAACCATCAGCGTAACGACGTGGTTGGCGGAACCTCGACGACGCGGCCCGCTTGGACGCCGAACGCCCAGACATCGATGAGCGGAGGTTCGAGTCCGAGGGTCGTCAGTGCGGTGCAGATCTGGCTCCGATGATCGGTCCCGTGGTGGATCGCCTGAGCGAGCCGGACGCCGATCGAGGCGTTCCGCCGATAGCCCCCCTCGTCGACATCCGTCACGACGACGTCCGGGTCGAGGTCCGTGGCGAGGAGCTCGATCCACGTCCGTTCGTCGGCCTCCATCTCGGCCCTCAGCTCCCGGAGACCCATCCCACCCGAATCGATCTCTCGAGCGGGATCGCTCGTCAGATGCGCGAGGTAGTACGTGTCAGCCTCCACGAGGTGGCGCGTCGTTTCGAGGATCGAGCCATAGGTTCCCGGGAGAGGCGTGTCGAGCTCTTCTCGAGTGAGCGGGAGGCAGGCATCGATCAACCGCAGCGTCGCCCAGACATGATGCGCGAAGGCGTCGTCGAGGGGCGAACGACTCATGACTGCGAGAAGGATAGTCGAGCCGGGTGAGCGGGTGGTTGGCTGATACTCCTCGGCGAGCTGGGACAACCCCGCCCCTTCTACGCGAGTGAGGTCACGAAGACGACCGTTTCGACGTCGCCTCGTTTCGAGTCCCGCAGCGCCCACGGAGAGTGTCGAGCTCAAGGGAGTATCGATCTATTTGGTGACGCTGAAGGGCGGCCGTGGTCCAGGTTCAAGCCCACTCGGGCAATGGATTCTCTTCCCTCGACATACGTAGTGGACTCGGGCGCTTGTCGCCGAGTCTCAGACGCGGAGCGAAGGGAAGCGGTAGGCGACTTGTTCCTCAGGACCGCGCCGGACGTTGGAGGGGGGAGGAAGCCCCGCCCTCCAACGTCCGCTCGGCGAGCGCGACGCCCCATGCGCGGGACGTCGCGTTCGATCAGGTCGTCAGAGACCTGCACACGGCGGAGCCGGCTCGTCGGTTCTCGCGGACTCGCCCTGAGGCACACGTGGAAAGGTGACGAACAGGACATATGGGATCGTGCCCGTGTTGATGACTTGATTCACTACGTCCGGTCGCTCGATGAACGCCTGCCCGGCGGTGTACGTCGTCGTCTCGCACGTGCTGCCGAGCGAGGTGTACACCGTGAGCGACCCTTGCTGGACGACCACGATCGCGCCCCCCGGATGCGAGTGCCAGCCTGAGGAGCCGCCGGGGTTGACGGTGATCTGCGCGACGGCCACGTCCGATCCGGCCTTCAGCGGGATGGACCCATCCGAGGTGTTGGTGCCCCGCGCCAACGGGATGTTCGTCAACCCCGACGGCGGTGTCGCTCCGCTTGGCGCGATGGTCATTGCCGTGACCAACCCGGCGAGTCCGACGCTTACCAGTGCCCATCTAACCGATCGCTTCATTACCTCTCCTTTCCGGACCTGTCGATCCGGTTCGTCGTTCCTAGCGGTCCAGGAACGTCTCTGCATTCGGCCGGCGGCCGAGGGCCTCCTCTCCAGCCGCCCTCACGACAGCCAGGTGCGACGTTGCCAATCGGTCCTCCTGGCTGCACAGAACTCCAACTCCCTCCGCGCCCACGAGAGCGCAATGGTTCCCAGTTGCCTCGGCGTCTGGTCCCGCCTGCCTGGAGCCTTACTCATCGCCCCTCATCGAGGTTCGATCCGGACGGACTCCGCGATCTGGATGTGCGCGGCTCGGTCCTGCGCCGATGTCCCTGCCCCCCCGAGCGAGGCATCGATCAGTAGTGGAACGCCGTCGACGTCGATGATCCACAGCATGTCGTGCTGACCGGGCTCGAGATACCTTTCCCCCCCGTCGGTGCCGAGCCATGGTCGGAAGTGAGCACCGTCGCAGTCGGCGAGCTTGATTCCTGCGCGCACGGTCCGCTCCATGGACGTACCGGCGAAGCCGTCGACCGTGATGTCGGTCGGCGTCGACACGCGGAGTCCCTTCTGGTCCGCGAGGGCGGCGACGAGAGCATCGACCGACGACCCCGGCGGTGGGTCGAGAAGCGTGGTTTCCCATCGGCACGGATCGGCGTAGACGTCGCCGATGACCCATGCGCCCACCGCCATCTGACCAATCCTCCCGAGCTTTGCGACACCGCTTCCGTCTGGGAAGCCCTCATAACCATCCGGAACGTCCATCGTGATCCGGTACTTCGCATCGAAGTCGGTATCGAGCGCTTTGATGACATACGTCCCGGGCTCCAGAACGCCGGAGTGCAGTGATGATGGGATGGGCGTTGCGGTCGGTTTCGGGGCAGACCCAGGGATGCTCTTCCCCTCGTCGCCGCTCCGCAGCGTGCTGATCCCGACCACCACGCCCACGACCACGAGTACCGCCACCAGGGCCAGCGCGCCGGCCTTACGCCTGCGCGACTGTCGCCGCTGGTTCTCGTACTGCCGGTCGACGAAACCCGGGTCGGGACGGACCTTCTGCGTCGCCATACGGAACACCTCCTGCATCTCAGGCATCCCGCGCTCCTTCCGTCGCTCGGAGGGCCCTTCGACCCTGGCTCGCCAGGTTGCGCACCGTGGACGGCCGGACGCGCAGGATGCGCGCCGCCTGCTCTGCGGGATAGCCGAGCAGGTCCACGAGCAGGAGGGCGGCCCGCTGACGTTGCGTGAGCCCCAGTAGGAGACTGCGTACGTCGGCGCGCATCTCTGCCTCGGCGAACGCATCCGCCTCCGGCGTGACCGGCGCGAGTTTTCGCAGGGCCACGGCCGCCCGACGTAGACGCATCCGGAAGCCGTTCAGCGCGACGCGGAACAGGTATCCGGTCGGGTCGGTGATCCGGCCGATCTGGTCCCATCGCTCCCAGAGCTTCAGGAACGCATCCTGTGCGAGGTCCTCCGCGTCTTCGCGATTGCCGGTCACGAAATACATGGCCTTGTAGAGACGTTCGTGCTCGTCCTCAACGAACTGGTCGAAACGGGCCCGTGCCTCGACGTGCTCGACCGGGAGTCGCACGACCTCACCCTCCGCTCGCATGATCCATGGATGCGCGAACCCCGTCGTTCGTCTAGACGCGGGGCATGAACATGCGCAGGGTACGCGGCGGCTGGTGCTCATATGAGCCGATCTTCCGCCACCGCTTGGGTCGCGAAGTCTTGAAATGGGCAAGCGTTTGGTTAGGTACCAGGTTGTCGGCCGACGAGGCTCCAAATGCGTACACAGAACAAGACGGGATCGTGCCAAGATCAGCCAAATGGCGGAGACCGTGTCAGATAGCAACCCCGAGCGTCAGGAGTCGCGACTCGGCGACGCCGTCCTCGATGCCCTGCGGGTCTGCCTCCGGTGTGACTGGTCCGGCGAGACGGGCGGGGAGACCTGTCCTAGGTGCGAGGCACCCCTGTTCCTACTCCCGGAGTCCACGAAAGCCCTCCGGGTCACTCCGATTCCCCGCCGGCAACACTCGGCACGCGGCCCGATTGCCAGCTCACCTGTCGAGGTGCCCAGAGAAGACGACGACATCCCACCGGCCGTGCCGGTCGTCGCCAGCCGACGCTGGTGGGTGATCGTTGGTGCCTTCTCGGTGGCAGTGCTCTGGATCGTTGCGACCGGTGGGCCCTTCGATCGCCTCCAAGCGCCGACCGCCCCCGGACCCGCGCTCGCCTCGGCTACCACACCCGTCAACGAGCCACCGAAGGTGAACCCGGCGGGTGGCCCTACGCCGATCGACGGTGTCCTGCGCCGCGGCGACGAGGTCCTAACAGTCGAAGGTCCCGATCTCGTCGCGGTGCATCCAGACACGGGCGAGAGCCGGACCCTCCTGGACCCGGCAGTGAGCACCGACCCGCTGCCCACGGCCGAGGGCGGTGAGGTGATCCGCGGGGAGATCACCAACGCGGCGTGGTCATCGGACGGGCGGTGGGTCGCGTTCGACGGCCCTGACGATGCGCTGTGGGTCATGAACGCGGAGATGGAGATCCGCAAGCTGGCAAGCACGGTGTACGGGGGCTGGGTGTGGTCACCCACCGCAGCGCAGCTCGCGATGATCCTCAACTCGACCCTCACCGTCGTTGACGCCTCGACCGGCCGGATGATCGACCTCGGTGAGGTGATCGGCGATGTCACCTCCGCTCCGGTCTGGTCTCCAGACGGGACGCGGATCGTGTTCGGGGCACGAGGAGGCTCGCTCTATTCGGTGGACGTTCAGAGCGGGAAGCGTTCCCTGCTCGTACGTTTGCCGGGCGAGAATCTCGACTCGATGGATGAGATCGAGTGGTCGCCGGACGGCGCGCACCTCGTCATCATGAACGACCTGGAACCGGGCGGCGGACGCCTGTACGTCATGAACCCGGATGGCTCTGGCGTTCGAGTCCTCCTCCACGACTTCGAGCCAGGGGGGCTCGCATGGTCTCCCGACGGGGAGTCGCTCGCGTACGCGACCCGCGGCCCGGGTGGTGACGAAGCTGCTGACCGTCTCTGGACGATCTCACCGGGCGAGGGCCAGCCGTTCAGCGTCGCGGCGAGCACGTACATCGGCGACCCGGTATGGTCGCCGGACGGCAGCCGCATCGCGTTCGTGGGATCGACGGCGGACGGCCTCGACTGGTACGCGGTCGATGCCGACGGCGCGGGCCCACGGCTCGAGATTGGCGAGCTCACGTATCTGAGCTGGCGGAGCGGTCCCGTCTTCCCGAGTCACTGAGCGGCCCGCGAGTGACACCCAGGGCGCGATGTTTCGGCCGACATAGAGACCTTGTTGTGCGCGGGCGTCACCTCACCCGAGGAGCGGACATCACACGTTCGGAGAGCATCAGCCAGCCCACGTTACGGCCGCACACGCGTTCGTTGATCGGGCCGGCGCTCCGGGTCCAGGACCCAGTGTTCGGACACTCGGGCGCGGTACAGGCGCAACGCCGCGGGCGGCTGCACGTCCGCATGCGTCCAGGGCTTCGCGCCGTGCGACACGGACACGCGGGAGAACATCTCGATGCCCCGTTCGATGTCGGCACCCGTGAGCTGCTCGGCGACCGCCGACATGTAGACGCCCTGCCCCTCGCCCACCGGCGCCTGTGAGTCGAAGACCACGATGCTCAGCTCCGGACGGCCGGCGAGGTTGCGCGAGTGCTGCGCGTCCGGAGAGGAAACCCAGAAGAGCTCCGAGCACCCCGACGGCGCGTAGTAGACCGGCGAGACCCACGGTCGTCCGCCCTCGTCGGCGGTCCCGAGCACCATGTACCGGTTGCCGTCGATGATGGCCCGCGCGACCGCGTCGAGATCCATCGTCCTCCGTCAGCAATGCGACTCAGCTCGTGAAGAACTCCGTCAGCACCGGCGCGAGCAGCGCCGGGTCGACCTCGTGGGTCTGCTCCTCCATCGTCAGGCGCCGGGCGTTGGGGAGGACGTCGACGAGTTGCTGCACCGCGTTCCGCATCGGCGGCGGGCTCGCCCCGCCGTCGATCACCAGCGTCGGGATCGTGACCGAGGACCACCGATCGGCGGACAGCGGCTTGCCGACCATGTTGTCGCCCATGATCACCCCGTCGTACCAGAGCGTGTGCGCGACCGCCTCTAGCGACGGCCAATACGGCGACTCCCTCATCGACGGGATGGTTTCGGCCGGCACGCCGACACCCGTGGTCATGAAGTACTCGACCGCCTCGCCTCGGCGATCGGTGGCCGCCAGCCCCCTCAGATGCGACACGTAGTCGTCGGGCAGCGGCGGGCGCGAGTCGTCCACGATGAACGGCGGCTCGTAGAGCACGAGCTTCGCGATGCCCGGGGTCGCGGCCGCGGCCTCGAGCGCGAGCACGGCGCCCGACGAGTGACCGAACGCGAACGCGGTCCCCCCGGCGTCCTCGACGAGCGCCCGGAGGTCCTCGACTTCTCGTTCGACCGCGTACGACGGCGTGTCGCCGCTGTCGCCACGGCCGCGGCGGTCGTACGCGTACACCGTGAACCTCGGGGCGAGGAGTCCCGCCAGGGTCGCGGCCGCATGGCGATCGTTCAGCGCGCCGCCGACCAGCAGGAGCGGAGGCCCCTCCCCCGATGTGTCGAACGCGATCGTCGTCCCGTCCTTCGAGGTCACGGTGTTCATCTCGTTTCTCCCGTGAGGTCGTCGATCCTGTATTCGGCCGACAGGATCCTCGCCGTGAACCTCATGCCGATTCCTCGGTGGCAGGCGGGATGTTCTGGTTGCGTCGGAACAGATTCGTCGGGTCGTAGCGCGCCTTGATCTTCCTGAGCCGGTCCCACGTCGACCCGGGGTAGGCGTCGCGGATCCGCGCCTCGCCGTCGAAACCCAGGAAGTTGACGTAGGCGCCGTCGTCCTCCTGCTTGAGAGCGGTGGAGAGGCTCTCGACCCAGGGGCCGTGCACCTCGATCTCGTCGGGTCGTTCGTAGACGGCGGCGCAGTTCACCATGATCCGGCTACGGCGGTGCGCGAACGCGGTCGCGTCGACCGGGACGCGCGCCATCGCACCGCCGAGCGTCCGCAGCTGCGCGACGCCCATCATCGCGGTCGAGGTCGCGACGTGCTCCAGGATCGTCTCGGCCTCTGGACGGCCGATCGTGTCGACGAACATCGTGTGCGCGGTGGCGACCGGGTGGTAGTCCTCCTCCTCCGGGGGATAGACCTC
>JBKPRY010000381.1:0-6283 GCA_046734755.1 Actinomycetota bacterium
GCCGGATCCACCACGAGGTCCGCGAAGTTCTCCGCGGACTTGCCGAACTCCCACCAACCCCGCACCCAGGGCTTGACGAACGCCATGCTGCGCCCGTACACGAGCGGGATGACCGCAATCCGCTCGGTGACGGCCATGCGATCGGCTTCATGGAAGAGCTCGAGACGCTCCCGGTCCCGCCGCTCCTGCCGGGCGCGTTCGATCAGCTCGTCGAAGGGCGGGTGCGAGAAGCCGCCCTCGTTGGTCCGGCTGTCCGAATGGAACAGCAACCGGAGGTAGTACTCGGGATCCGCGTAGCCCGGAAGCCAACCCGTCACGTAGATCTTGCCGAGGTCGGTCATCCGTTTCGCGGCGACGGCCTGCTCGATCGTCCAGGGCTTGAGCTCCGTTTCGAGTCCGAGGACGTCTCGCCACATGCCGGTCACAGTGTCCAGGAACGGATGCACCCATGTATGGGAGCCGCCGATCTCGAGCCGGACGTCGCTCACCCCCGATCGCTCGAGGCATCTGCGCGCCTCCTCGGGATCGAACGCCGGGACGATATCGGGCGTGTGCCCCTGAAGGGCAGGGGGGACGATGCCGCCTCGCGCGACCACGAGGTTGTCCGCCACCTCGCGATCCAGTGCGTCGCGGTCGATCGCATGCGCGAGGGCGCGCCGTAACTCGACGTTCGAGAGGACGGGATCGGCGTGGTCGAACGCGATGTAAGCGGACCAGGCCGCCGGCCCTTGGGACGCGACCGCGGCCATGTGTGGGACGAGATCCGCCAGCTTCGGCGTGTACCGAACGGTCACCACGTCGAACTCGTCGCGCGCGTACCCCACCATCGCGTCCTCGACCTCCGAACGGACGAGCTCGATCCTGGCGGCGTTGCCGGACCGGAACCCTCGATCGTCGGGGCGCCGTTCGAGCACAAGGACCTCATCCGTCCCGGACGCGATCCGGAACGCGCCGCTCACCACCTGGCTGCCGATCCGAGTCCACGCATCACCATCACGCTCGATCGCATGGCGCGGTTGCGGGCCGCCATCGGGCCGGTTCATCACGCTCATGAAGTAGGGCGCGGGCGCGACCAGACGGAACTCGACGGTGTGGTCGTCGAGGGCCCGGACGCCGATCGCGTCGGCGTGGTCGTTCCTGCGGAGGTAGTAGTCCTGCCCGTTCTCCAGGACGAAGTAGATCGCCACCGACGAGCCCGGTGCGTCCGGATTCAACACGCGCTTGATCCCGAACTCGATGTCGTGCGCGGTGAGCGGTGCGCCGTCGGACCAGCGGAGTCCCTCGCGGAGGTGGAACACGTACCGGAGCCCGTCGTCCGAGATCTCCCACCGCTCGGCGAGCGATGGCACGATCGTCCGCTCCGGCCAGGCCTCGACCAGACGGTCGAACAGCTGCATGCACAGCTGGATGTTCGGCCAGGCGATCGCCGAACGTGGATCGGGGTCGTTCGGCAGAAAGCTGGTCGAGATCCGCACCGTCGCGTTCGGACGCTCGGTGGCGGTGTGGGGGGTCCAGAAGTCGAACGCCCGCTGGTACATCTCGTTCGCTTCTGCGAACCGCAGCGACATGTGGAACGCGAGCGCCAGTTTGAACAGGACGAGCGCGATCGCGTCCTTCTCGTCCCGTCGTCCGAGGATCGGCAGGAGCTCGCGGTAGTACCCGATCGCCTCGTCGAGCGCGTACTCCTGCCGCGCCCGGTCCCCAGCGCGCTGCAGGCAGACCACGGCCTTGTCCTCGTCCTCGGCCGCGAGCCAGTGGTGCGCGAGCAGCCCCGCTACCTCGTCCTCGCGTCCCTCGTACGCCTGCTCGAGCCAGCCGGCGGCCTTGCGGTGGAGCGCCGTCCTCTGGTCGGCGAGGAGCGTCCGGTACGCGGCTTCCTGGATCAACACGTGCTTGAACCGGAACTCGGGCTCGGGCCAGCGCCGGCTCTCGCGGACCAGGTCGAGACGCTGCAGCTCGAGCAGCGAGCGCTGCATGTCGCCCTCGCCCCCCCAGACGGCCTCGAGCAGGGGCAGGCCGAACTGCCGCCCCAACACCGACGCAGCCATCAGTGCGTCGTGGGCTTCCGGCTGCAGGCGGTCGATCCTCGCGAGGATGACCTTCTCGACCGTCGGCGGGACCTCGACCTCGACCTCGTGGTCGAACCGCCATCCCTGGCCCTCGCGGACCAGCGCTCCGGAGTCCACGAGCGACCGCACGAGCTCCTCGAGGAAGAACGGGTTCCCCTCGGCGGGCTCGAGGATCCGCCGTTCCGTATCCGGCGGCAGCGTCCCTGCGCCGACGAGCGCCTCGAGCATTTCGCGGCCCGCATCACCCGTGAGCGCCTCGAGTGCGACCTCGCGGGTGCGGTGCGAGAGGTCGCGGGCGGCGCTCTCCTTCACCCGCCAGGAGGGGTGATCGCGTTCGGGCCTCGTGGTCAGGGCCAGCAGCAGCGCCGAGGTCTCGGTGTCCTCCTGCACGCGCTCGAGCAGCTGGAGCGTGGTGGCGTCCGCCCAGTGCAGGTCCTCCAAGACCACGACGACCGGCCCATCCTCGGTGAGCCGGGCAAGCAGCTCGCGGATCACGGCGAACGTTCGGTACTGGAGCGCCTCGGGCGAGAGTTCGGCCATCCGCTCCCGGGCCTCGGGCTCGAGCGAAAGGCCGAGCATCGCGCCGAGGTACGGATAGATCTCGAGCACACGAGCGCCGAACAACCCGTCGAGCTTGCGCCGGAGCGCGAGGCGCACCCGCAGCTCGGGCTCGTCGGCCAAGACCCCGAGCCACGAGCGGAGCAGGTCGCGGAATGGCCAGTAGGGCATCGACTCGCCGTAGGACACGCAGCGGCCCTCGATCCACAGCGCGCCACGCCGCTCGGTGGGTGCCGCCTGCACGTGGTGTCGGAGCTCGGCGGTCAGCCGTGTCTTGCCGATTCCCGGTTCGCCCGTGAGATACAGGATCCCGCCGGCACCGGCGAGGGCCGCATCCACGACCTCGAGCGCGGTGGCCAGCTCGCGTTCGCGTCCGACCAGCCGAACCTGCAGGGCCTCGAGCTCGCGCGCGTAGCCCGGCGCCGCGAGCACGCCGTCGACGCGATAGGCGGCCACCGGTTCCCGCTTGCCCTTGAACTCGAACGCGTTCGGCTCGCTCCAGGCGAAGACGCGTGCGACACGCCGGTGTGTCTCTTCTCCCACCAGTACCGTTCCGGGTTCGGCGCTGGCCTGGAGCCGCGCCGCCGTGTTGACCGCGTCGCCGAGCGCCGCGTACTCGACGCGGCTGCCCGTACCGAGCGCCCCGACCACCACCGGCCCGGTGTCGACCCCCACCCGCACGCCGAACCCCTCGTGGCCGAACGCCCGCTCGACCTCGGTCGCGTACGCCGAGATCTCGTCGACAAGCTGCAGCGCTGCTCGAACCGCACGCTCGGGATCGTCCTCGTGGGCCGTCGGCGCGCCGAACAGCGCCAGCACGCCGTCGCCGGCCAGGTCCTTCACGGTGCCCCCGAACGCCTCCACCGCGCCGATCACGCGCGCGATGGCGTCGTTCACTATGAGCTTGGCGTCCTCGGGGCCGAGGCGTTCGGCCAGGGCCGTCGAGCCAACGAGATCGGCGAACATCGCCGTGACGACGCGGCGCTCCTCACGCATCCCGTTGCTCACCGAGGCATTCTCGCGGATGGGGCCGTGAGCGTCCGGTTGGCGCGCTCTGGCGGGCAGGAGGTCAGCGGGTCTCGGCGAGCGGCACGAGAGACTCGCCCTCGGCGCGGATCCCGTCGGCGTCAATCAGGCGTTCGAGCCAGCCGGCCGGGAGACCCTGCACACCGTCGCGGGCCCCGAGGAGCGCGCCGGCCACCGCCGCGTTCGTGTCGGTGTCGCCGCCGAGCGAGACCACGCGGCGCAGCTCGCTCTCGACGTCGCCGGGGCGGGCGAGCGCCTGGAACGCGGCGCCGGCCGTGAACAAGCAGAAGCCCTGATCGGGCCCGTCGATCGCGCGCGAACCGCCGACCGCCTCGACGAGGAACTCGAGCTCCTCGCCGCCCTCGAGGTCCTCGACGGCAGAAAGCGCGGCCCGGGCCGCGTCGGAGGCGGGCTCGCCGCGGACGAGCGCGGCGGCGCCGAGCGTGACGGCCGTGACCGCGGTCCGGCAGCGGCCGTCGACGTGGGTGAGGGCCGAGAGCGAGGGCGCGAGCCCCAGGAGGTCTTCGGGACGGTTCGCGTAGGCGAGTCCAAGGGGCGCGCAATACATGACCGAGCCATTGCCGGCCGAGACCTCGGGGCCGCGCTCGTTCCAGATCGCCTGGGCCGCGGCCGCTGGCTCCTCGCCCGCCGCGATGCGGCGGAGAACGCGCCCGGTGAGGGTGCCGACGTCGGGCGGATCGGAGCGGAACCACTCGAGGTGGCGTTCGAGCACGTCGGCGGGGTCGAACCGGCCGCAGGTGCCCAGCGAGCGCATCAGGTTCCGGGCCATGGCCGTGTCGTCGGTCGTCGAGCCGGGGGGCTCGCTCAGCCAGGGCCGCTCGAGCGCCGGGATCGGTTCGGGGATGTTGCGCGCCCGCAGGAACTCGAAGGGCGCCCCGAGCGCGTCCCCCAAGGCCAGCCCGAGGGCACTCCCCACGACTCGTTCATCGATCGAGGGCACACGCCCATGGTAGGTGCGACCGAAGGCGCGTCCCTACGGCTGGATGTCCGCACGGCCGCATCCAGGCCGCTGGTAACCTTCCTGGTCGCCATGGACAAAGTCGGACCTCGTCATCGGATGTGCCGCCGCGCCGGCGTCCCGCTGTGTGGACGCCCGAACTGCCCGTCGGCCAAGCGCCCCTACCCTCCCGGCATGCACGGGCGGGGCCGCAAGCGCATCTCCGAGTACCAGGTCCGCCTGCTCGAGAAGCAGAAGCTCCGCCACATCTACGGGGTCGGCGAGCGCCAGATGCGCTCCTACTACGAGCGCGCGAGCCGCAAGAGCGCCGTCACCGGTGAGGAGCTCATCCGTCAGCTCGAGACCCGCCTGGACGCCGTGATCCTCCGGCTCGGGTTCGCCCTCACCCAGCGCCAGGCCCGCCAGCTCGTCAGCCACGGCCACGTGAACGTGAACGGCCGCCGCCTGGACGTCCCGAGCGCACAGGTCAAGCCCGAGGACACGATCGAGCTCTCGGACAAGGCGAAGAACTTCGTCTACGTGCGCGAGGCGATCGAGCTATCCCCCGACCCGCCCCCCTACCTGTACCGCAACGTCGACCAGCTCCAGGGCACGATGTCCCGTCTGCCCGAGCGCGACGAGATCCCGCTCCCGGTTCCGATCGAGGAGCGACTGATCATCGAGTTCTACTCGTAACCTTCGGCTCGAACTCGGGCGACCGCATAGGTCGGCCGAGGCCGCCTAGCGGAGCGAGCCCAGCGTCTGTTCGGAGCGGAACACATTCTCCGGGTCGAACCGGTCCTTTGCCCGCATCAGGCGCTCGAGGTTCGGCCCGTAGTACGCCTCGGCCCAGTCCTCCAGATCCGGGTCCGCGAAGTTCTGGAACACCCTGCCCGACCCCCATGGATGGACCGAACTCCACGAACGCCCCACCTGCGCGTGGGCGGCCCGCCGCGCCTCGGACGAGGCGCCGACCGCGACCGTGACGGCGTGCTTGAGCTGGAAGCGCTCCTCTCGATGGACGAACGCCGTCGCGGCCGACGGGACGCGGTTGTAGGCGCCGCCCCAGGGCATGAAGTCCAGTTCGCGCGTCTCTCCCGCCACCCGGCCTCGCCCGAACACGTCCAGAAGCACAGCGATCGCCTCGGGCGGGAGCTTGCGGCGGAAATACTCCGACCTCGCGAACAGCCACACGGATTCCGGAGTCGGCACGGCATCCGCGGACGCCGGAGCGGCCTCGCCGAGGTTCGCCCAGAATCGTCGCGTGCCTTCGAACGGCAGGTGCTCGTGCGAGGAGGTGTCAGGGTCGCTGCCAGCCCTCCTCACCAGCTCGCCGAGGAGGGCCTCCTCGTTGCCCGCCCCATCCAGGACCGCCGCGTAGACGTCGACCGAGGGCGGCTCGGCGTCGTCGCTCGTCGTCACCTTCAGGCTCGCGGCGAGCCCATCGGGTCCATCTGGCGCCCATGACTGCCAGGCGTCGATCACGGCTGCCGCGTGCGAGAACCGCCAGGAAAGATGCAGGTTCGTCGCCCCCGGTGCCGGCACCGGTCGGAAGACGAGCGACGTGACGACGCCGAAATTGCCGGCCCCTGCTCCACGCAGCGCCCAGAACAGCTCGTCGTCGTGGTGCTCGTCGCACGCCACCACTCGGCCGTCGGGCAGGACGACCTCG
>JBKPRY010000382.1:0-17991 GCA_046734755.1 Actinomycetota bacterium
CCGCCAACGGCCTCGACGACCTCGGGGAGCACCGTGATCGGCGCGTGGACCGAATCGAGCTGACGGCCTCCGTGGTTCGACACGACGATCGCGTCGACGCCGGCCTCGACGGCGAGCAGCGCGTCCTCGGCGGTCAGGAGCCCCTTCACGAGCAGCGGGACCGGAGCGGCCTGCCGGATCCACGCGAGATCGTCCCAGGTGAGGTCGGGGGCGAACGTGAGGTCGTCCTGGGGCAGACCGATCGGCATCTCGAACAGGTTGCGCGAATCCCGGTGGCGCAGGCCGCTGTCGGGAAAGTCCACCGTCAGGCACACGGCCGCGAACCCCGCCGCATGCGCACGGTGCAGCATCTCGACGGTCAGGCCCCGATCGGTGAAGACGTACAGCTGCCACCACTTGGTGGCCTCCGAGGCGGCCGCGACGTCCTCGAGGTAGTCGACCGTGGTGGTCGAGACCACCATGATCGTGCCGGCCCGAGCGGCGGCGCGAGCGGTCGCGAGCTCGCCGTCGGGGTGGGCCCGCCGCTGATACGCCCACGGGGCGACGAGCACGGGGAACGCGATGTCGGACCCGAGGATGCGAGTGGAGGGATCGGCCGGCCAGGCGCCGGTCAGCATCCGGGGCCGGATCACCCAGCGGTCGAACGCGCGACGGTTCTCGGCCAGGGTCCACTCGTCCCCCGCGCCGCCCGCGAAGTAGTCGAAGACGTCGGCCGGCAGGACCTGTCTCGCGAGCGGCTCGTAGTCGTCGACCGTGAGGATCGTCGGCACGTCCATGCAGCGCAGCCTAGTCAGTCGTTCGCGGGCAGGCGCGCTGCTACGATGCCGAACGAGCCGTGTCCACCGCCGCCGACCTCCGCGCCGCAGCGTTCCTCAAGGTCGTGACGTGGGCTCGGGTGGCGCTCGTCCCGGTGATCCTCGCGCTGATCCTCGCGGGACCGGACAAGGAGACGGCGTTCACCATCGCCGCGATGCTGTTCGCGGTCGCCGCGCTCACCGACTTCTTCGATGGGCTGCTGGCCCGGCGCTGGGCGCAGACGAGCGTGTTCGGCAACTTCCTCGACACGACGGCAGACAAGTTGCTGGTCGCGGGCGCACTGATCGGCTTGCTGGTGGTTGGGCGAGTGTCGCCGTGGATCGCCGTGATCATCATCGGCCGCGAGATCCTGATCATCGGCCTCAAGGGAGCGGTCGCTTCGACAGGTGACCTTGTTCGGCCGTCCGTCTGGGGCAAGGCGAAGGCCAACGTGCAGTTCCTCGCGATCTTCCTCGCGATCCTGAGACCCGGCGAACCGATCGGCCCGCTGTACCTGGATCAGTGGGCGATGATCGCGGCTGCCGTCATCACCGTGGTCTCCGGTCTGGAGTACATCGTGCGGTTCCGCGGATCGATCACCACGGGCCGCGACCCGGCCGCGTGACCGAACCGGTCCTGGTCACCGGCGGGGCCGGTGTCGTCGGGCGGGGCCTCCTGCGGCGGCTCGTCGCCGACGGCCGCAGCGTCCGCGCACTGGCGCGTTCGGACGCCTCCGAGGACACGGTCGGCGCGCTCGGCGCCGAGGTGGTCCGCGGTGACGTGCTGGATCGCGGATCGCTGACCGAGGCGATGCGCGGCTGCTCGACCGTGTTCCACGTCGCGGGCGTCAACGCGATGTGCCTGCGGGATCCGATCGAGATGGTCCGCACGAACGTCGAGGGCTCCGCGACGATGGTCCGCGCCGCGGCCGATGCCGGCGTCCGACGCGTCGTCTACACATCGTCCTCGTCGACGATCGGCGAGCCCCGCCACACGGTGGGTCGAGAGGACTCGCCGCACCGAGGTTCATACCTGTCCGCCTACGAGCACTCCAAGCACCTGGCCGAACGACGCGTCTTCGAGCTCGCGGGGTCGCTGGACGTCCCGCTGGTCTCGGTGAACCCCTCCTCGGTCCAGGGACCCGGGCGGGCGACCGGCTCGGCGCGCCTCCTGCTCGAGGTCGCGAACGGGCGGCTCCCCGTGCTCGTCGACACGACGATCTCGCTCGTCGACATCGAGGACTGCGCGAAGGGCCACGTCCTTGCCGAGACGCGCGGGATTCCCGGCGAGCGGTACCTGCTGTCGGGGGCGAGCCTGACGACGCGCGAGGCGGTCGATCTGCTCGACCGGATCTGGGGGCTCCCCCGCAAGGTTCGAGTCGCGCCGGGCTGGGTCGCGACGCTGGGCGGCGAGATCGCGTGGATGGGTGCGAGGGCCCTGCGTCGCGACGCGACCCTATGCCCCGAGGCCGTCCGGACGTTGCTCCACGGCCACCGGTACGACGGCTCGAGGGCGGCGCGGGAGCTCGGCCTGCGCTACACACCGGTCGAGACGACGCTCCGACGCACGCTCGAATGGTGCGAGGAACGAGGGCTCGTCCCGCCCGCGCGCGAGCGGCGGACGCGCACGTAGGATGGCTCGGCAGCACCAACGTGGCGAACGGGTGATCGCTCGGAGCCGGGAGGATCGCGCGATGGAAGAGCGTCCGGACCGCAACATCGCACTGGAGCTCGTCCGGGTCACCGAGGCCGCGGCGCTCGCCGCCGGCAGATGGGTGGGCCGGGGCGACAAGGTCGCTGCCGATCAGGCCGCGGTCGACGCGATGCGACTGATGATCGACACGGTCTCGATGGACGGCGTCGTCGTGATCGGAGAGGGCGAGAAGGACGAGGCCCCGATGCTCTACAACGGCGAGTCGGTCGGGACCGGCGAGGGGCCGGCCTGCGACGTCGCCGTCGACCCGATCGACGGGACGCGCCTGACCGCTGTGGGCCAGCCGAACGCGCTCTCGGTGATCGCGCTGGCCGAACGCGGTTCGATGTTCTTTCCCGGCGCGGCCGTCTACATGGAGAAGGTCGCGACCGGCCCGGAGGCGGCGGACGCGATCGACGTCACCGCCTCGCCCGAGGAGAACGTTCGCCTGGTCGCCAAGGCCAAGGGCATCCGTCCAGAGGAGGTCGGCGTCGTGATCTTGGACCGCGACCGCCACGCCGAGATGATCTCGCGCGTCCGCGAGGTCGGCGCGCGCGTCCACCTGATCACCGACGGCGACGTTGCCGGCGCGATCGCGGCCGCCACCACCCGCACCTCGGGACTCGATCTCCTCCTCGGGATCGGCGGGACGCCCGAGGGCGTCGTCGCCGCCGCAGCGCTGAAGTGCCTCGGAGGAGCGATGCAGGGGCGACTGTTCCCGCGCGACGACGACGAGCGGCGACGGCTGCTCGACACCGGGCACGACATCGAACGCGTCCTCATGACCGACGACCTCGTCGCCGGGCAGGACGTGTTCTTCGCGGCCACCGGGATCACCGACGGCTCGCTGCTGCGCGGGGTCAAATACTGGCCCGACGGCGCGACCACGTTCTCGATGGTGATGCGCAACCGGTCGGGCACGGTCCGGATGATCGAAGCGGAGCACCGGTTCGAGAAGCTCGAACGTTTCTCCAGGATCGCGTACCGGCGCTGATCAGGTCTTCCCGCGCAGTGTGCGCCACGCCAGCGGGAGGAGCCCGGCCGCCGCGAGCTGCTTGAGCGTGTCCCCCACCACGAACGGCGCGAGCCGGAGCTCACGCGCCCGGGCCAGCGGAGACGTCGAGGGCGTGCATCAGCCACGGGATCGCGACCGCCTAGAGGATCACCTCCCCTAGGAACATCTCCCCGATCGAGCTCCGGACGAGCGGTCCCACCGTTGTTCGGGCAGCGCGCCCACCACCGCGGCGGACAGCACGAACCCCCACAGGTATCCGCCGGCGCCATCGACACGGCGCAACCCGGCCCGAGCGACGCGCCGATGAGCAGGACGCCGAGCGTCTGCCCGTGATCGGGACGGGGGTGAAGGGCAGCTTGATCTCGAATTGCGCGCGGGCCCCGCGACCAGCCCCATCCCCGCGAACGCCAGCAGGATCCGCCAGCCACCCGCGATCGCAGTCCCGACGGCGACGCGGTGGGCGCGAGCGTCGTCGAGCTCATCGATCGGGCGGGGCCGCCGCGTACACGCCGGTGCCCTGCTTCTCGAGCACGCCCGATCGTACGCCGTCGGCGAGCGCCGCGAGCAGCGTCTTGCGGACGTCGGGGAGCTCGAACGGGTCGAGGTAGCCGCGGCGGAGCGCGAGATCCTGGATCCTCGTCCAGTGCAGCGGGACCCGCTCCTCCCCGAGCACCTTGATCGCGGCCTCCAGCGGTTCCATCAGAGGGCGCGTGCGGCCGGGAGCACGCGGTCGGCCAGGAGGTCGAGCATCGACGGATCCGGCAGCGCGAACCAGACCGGCGCGGGACCCACGACGAGCTCGCCCACGCCCAGCGCGGCGAACCGCTCGAGGCGTTCGAGCACGTCGGCGGGGGTGCCGACCAGCCCGTCCCGTCGCAGCTCCTCGAGCGGCACCGCGTCGACGACGCCCGCCGGCAACCGTTCCCGCATCAACTCGTATCGACGGACGAGGTCCGCCTCGTCCTCGCCGACGACCGTGAACAGGCCGAGCGACAGCCGGAGCGTCGCGGGATCTCGGCCCTCGCGCTCACACGCCTCGCGAGCGGCGGCCACTCGTTCCCCGTACGCCTCGGGCGTCCATCGCCAGACCGTGTTCCACCCGTCGGCGAACCGCGCCGCGAGCCGCAGCAACCGTGGACCCCCCTTGCCGCCCACGAGCAGCGGCGGCCGCGGTTCCTGCACGGGGCGGGGATGGTTGTACGCCGCACGGAGCGCGAACCGCTTGCCCTCGAACGACGCCGGCTCCTCCCCGAACAGCGCGTCGAGGTAGCCCAGGGTCTCCTCGAGCACCGCGAACCGATCCTCGACCGATCCGAACCCGTAGCCGAACGCCCGGTATTCCTCGGCGAACCATCCGGCCCCCATCCCCACCTCGACGCGCCCGTCCGAGAGGCGATCGATCGCCGTGACCGTCTTCGCGACGATCGCGGGGTGGCGGAACCCCGCCGACAGTACCAGCGTTCCCAGCCGCACCCGTTCGGTCAGCGGCGCGAGCGCCGCGAGCGTCGAGAGTGGTTCGAGCGACCCGTACGGCTCGTCCCCACCGCCGTAGCGACCCAGCGAGGCGAACAGGTGATCGGACATCCACACGGTGTCGAACCCGAGACGCTCGGCCCGGACGGCGACCTCCGCGAGCGCCTCGAACCGGATCGGCGACACCCCCGGGAGCGAGAAGTCGTAGTGCGGGAGCGCCAGGCCGATCCGCATCCGATCAGGCCCGCATCGCTAGAGGTGACGCAGTACGTCCGCGGGTCCCGCGATCTCGGTGCCGCCGGGGACGCTGACCCCGAACGGCAGCTTCAGCCGCGGGTACACCGAGACCCCGTCCGCCAGATGCACCCCGGGGTAGACCACGACCTCGTCCCCGAGCGCGACGAAGCCCTCGATCGAGGTGGGGTTGAAGGGTTCCGACCTGACCTCGGACATCGAGCCGACCACCGCCTCGAACAGGCGCGCCGACGGGCCGATGACCGCGCCGTCGCGGATCTGCGACCGCTCGATCGAGGCGTCGCGCTGCACCTCGACGTCGTCGTCGAGGTTGGACTCGGAGATACGGACCCCCGGGTGGATCTCGCAGAACCTGCCGATCCTCACCGCCGGCCCGATCCGCACGGCCCCGTCCGTGATCTTCTCGGCCAGCGTCCTCCCGCTGATCGAGTCGCGCATCGCGAGCGATTCGGGGGCGATCCAGACGTTGCGTTCGGCGTCGAACGGAGGCCCGAGCAGTCGGTCCACCGACTCGAAGTCCCCGCGCAGCGCATCGGTCATCGTCTCGAGGTAGTCGCGGACGTTGCCGAGATCGCCGATCCGGCGAACCGGGAACACGTGCACGGGGAACCCGTTGCCGACGAGCCACGGCAGGAGATCCTTGCCGAAGTCCAGGCGGCTCGAGCGGATGCGCTCGACCTCCGGATGGGTCGCGATCTCGCGGATCCGAGCCGAGTCGATCAGGTAGAAGCCCGCGTTCGTCATGAGCGGCAGGCGGCGGAACTCCTCCTCGTTCGAGGCCTGGAAGTACTCGCGAAGCTCATCCAGGCTCGGCTTCTCGACGAAGACCTCGACGCGATCCTCATCGTCGGCGACGAGGACGCCGTACTTCTCCGCGACCTCGTCGGGTTCGCGCACCATCGCGGCGATCGTCGCGATCGCGCCCGTCCGCCGGTGCGCCTCGAGCATCGGCTCGAGCTCGAAGTCGATGATCGAGTCCGTCGGGAACACGAGAGCGGTTTGAGAGATGTCCCAGTACTCGAGCATCCGAAGCGCCGAGTCGGCGCTGCCCGTCGACATGGCGTCGTACTTGACCGGGGAATAGGTGACGTCGACGCCGAAGCCCTCGCCGTACCCGATCATCACCTTGATCTGGTAGCGGTTCTCCTTGCCGTGCGCGATGATGTAGTAGTCCTTGATCCCTTCGCTCGACAGGATCTGCAGCACCCAGCGGATCAGCCGGCGACCGAGGAAGGACATCGCCGCCTTCGAACGCAGGTAGCCGGGCGCCTTGAGCGTCAACGGGCGGGCACGCATCCCCTGCCCACCCGCGAGGCCGATACCGACGACGTCGGACACCTCGGGCATGTGCGGCCATGATAAGAGGGTTCCGGTACCCGCACACCCGACGCGAAGGAGACGACCGTGCAACCGTGGAGCCGCGAGTTCACCGGGAGGATCGACGAGCTCGAGATCGAGAGCGAGGTCTTGCGCGGCAATGCGCTCGGCGACCCCAACGTTCGACCGCTCTGGGTCTACGTCCCGCCCGGATACGACGATGACCTCGAGCACAGGTTCCCCTGCGTCTATGTGATCCAGGGCCTGACGGGTCAGCTGGACATGTGGCGCAACCGCGAGGCGTTCCGGCCCAGCTACCCCGAGAACATCGACGCGCTGTTCGGGTCGGGCCAGGCGCCGCCGACGCTGGTCGCGTTCGTCGACTGCTGGACCTCGATCGGCGGCAGCCAGTTCCTCAACTCACCGGCGACCGGCCGGTACCAGGACTTCCTGTGCGACGAGGTCGTGGCGTTCGTCGACGACCGCTATCGGACGATCCCCGACCGCGACCACCGCGGCATCCAGGGTAAGTCGAGCGGCGGCTACGGCGCGCTGGTGACGCCGATGCTGCGCCCCGACGTGTTCTCGGCGCTCGCGTCGCACGCAGGGGATGCCCTCTTCGAGGCCTGCTACCTCCCGGAGTTCGCCAAGAGCGTTCGCGCGCTCCGCGACAAGTACGGCGGTTCGTACGACCGCTTCTGGGAGGACTTCCGCGCGCGCCCTGCGTTCTCGAAGGAGCAGGACGACGTGCTCCTCAACGACTGGTGCATGGCCGCCTGTTACTCCGCCGACGACGACGGGACGGTCCGACTCCCGTTCGACGTGGCCACGGGCAAGCTGATCGAACAGGTGTGGCAACGATGGCTCGACAAGGATCCCGTCAGGATGGTCCCGAGGTTCGCGGACCAGCTGCGCTCGATGCGCGCTATCTGGCTCGACGGCGGCACCAGGGACGAATGGTTCCTGGACAACGGCGCGGTCGCGGTCTCCAAGGAGCTCGAGGCGATCGGCGTCGAGCACACGCTGGAGCTGTTCGACGCAGGGCACATGGCCATCGGCTATCGGTACCCTCGGTCGCTCGCGTTCCTCGCTCGGGCGCTCGCGAAGTAGCGTCGTTCCCATGTGGGAGAATGGGGGCCCCGGCCCGCGCAGGAAGGATCCCCCATGAGCCAGATCTCGACCCCGCAGGTCCCGATGCCCGCCCCCCCACCCATGCCCGAGCCCATAGCGCCCACGCGGCGCCGCGGCATGGTCGCCCTGGCGGTGGCCGTGGTGCTGGTCGTCGTGGCCGGACTGGTCGCGTTCGCGATCACCCGGAGCAACAGCGCCGAGGCGCAGCCACTCGCGTTGTCGTTCACGCAGGGCGAGGAGCGGACCTACGACCTTGACCAGACGATGGACGCGAACATCTCATCACCGCTGTTCGGCGACCAGCCCCTGTCGATGGACGTTTCGCAGGTGATCGGCTGGAAGGTGGTCTCGGTGGACGACGCCGGGACGGCCACGATCGAGGTCACGGTCTCGGACATGAGCGGGACGATCAACGGGACCGAGGTGCCGTCGGCGCCAACCCCACCGATCGAGATCCGGATCGCGGCCGACGGCCGGGTGCTGTCGGCGGGCGGGCTCTCGCTCGGCGGCGCGGGGCAGACCTTCCCCGGGATGGGGCAGCTCACCCCGATCCTGCCGGACGAGGGCGACGCGGTCTCGGTGGGCGATACCTGGGACAAGGAGTTCTCGCAGGACTTCCCGTTCGGCGAGGGGACGATCGACTTCTCAGCGTCGAGCACCTACGTACGCAACGAGACGGTGAACGGTCGCGAGGCCGCCGTGATCGAGACCCGGATGACCGTCCCGATCGACGCGACGCTCGAACTCGCCGAGCTGCTCGACGCCCTGGGCCCCGAGATCACCGGCGCGACGGGCGGGGCCGGCCTGGAGCAACTGGGAGACGGTTCGATCGCCTACGTCGGTCGGGGCACGTTCAACCAGACCAGCTTCGTCGACCTCGAGGCACGGGAGCTGCTGAAGACGCGGGGCGGCGGCCGCTTCGACATCTCCATGACCTTCGAGGGGATCCCGGGGCTCCCGGAAGGGTCCGTCAAGATGAACTTCGCAGGCTCGTTCACGCAGGCGCTCGAGCTCCGCTGATCGCGGAAGGCTAGTCCGACTGGTCGACCGTGCCGGTCAAGACCAGACGGCCGCCCGAGTCCACCACGTTCACGGTGGTGAAGCCGCCGAGCCCCTGCGTCCGGAACTGGTGATAGACCTCGGCCCCGCCGTTCGCGTCCAGCGTGTCGATGCGCCCCGCGCGCAGGACCCGACCCCGGTCGTTCACGAGCTGCACGCGCATCGGGAGGGCCGACGGGTCGTCGAGCCCGTTCACGATCACCATCACGAAGTCGAGGATCCGCGGCGAGACGAGCTGCAGGGCGAACCCGCCTCCCGTCCCCGACGCGACCGGCGCGAGCTGACCGATGTGCGTTTCGTTGTCGGACGGGGCTCCCCCGGGGATCACGTTGCCGAGGACCTGCTGGAAGTGCTCGATCGCGATCGCCTGTTGGCGTTGGGCCTGCGCGGCCCGGTCGGCGAACCGTTCGGCGCGACCGGCCATCACGGCGCCCCAGCCGAGACTCGCGAACACGATGGCCGCCGCGATCAGCCCGGCGGTCGCCGTCCGCGCTCGGCGCCGGGTCCGAGGCACGCCCGCTGCTCGTCGCACGCGGGCGACGACCCGCTCGCCGAGGCCCTCGGGCAACCGGGCCGGCCGGAGCGCGAACGCGAGCGTCGACGCCGCCTGCCCCAGGTCTCCGGCCTCCTTGCGGCATCCGGCGCACGTCAGGAGGTGACGATGGATGCGCTCGCGCTCGAGCTCACCCAGTACACCGATCGCGTGCTCGGGCAGGAGCTCGCGCACCTCGAGGCAGGTCACGGCCGCTCCTTGTCCTGGTTCGCCCGACGGACCTTGATGAGCGCCGTGCGCAGGCGGGTCTTGACCGTGCCGAGCGGGATGCCGTCGGCCTCGGCGATCTCGCGCGCCGTGAGCCCACCGAAGTAGGCGCGCGCGAGGAGCCGTTTCTCGGCGTCCGAGAGCGACTCGAGGGCGCGGATCGCCGCATCGCGTTCGATCAGCGGCTCCTCCTCGTCCACCCACTCGAGCTCGGGCACCTCATCGACCAGGACGAGGTGCGGGCGGGTGACACCGGTCTCCCGGCGCAGCCGGTCCACCGCCAGGTTGTGAGCGATCGTCATGAGCCACGTGGACAGACGCCCCCGAGCGGGGTCGAACCGTGCCGCCTTGCGCCACGCCGCGAGGAAGACGTCCTGCGTCAACTCCTCGGCCGCCTCGGCGCTCCCCAGCAGCCGCAGTCCCAGCGTGAAGATCGGACGGGCGTACCGGGCGTACAGCGCACGGACCGCATCCTCGTTCCCCCCAAGGAGTCCCTCCACGAGTTGTTGCTCCTCGCGGGCGAGGAGCGGACCGTCGGGCCGACCGATCACCCGAGCTCCTTCCAGGTATACGCCCACCGCACCGCCCCGAGCTTGACGGCGGATCTTCGTCATCATGCCATGCGGTCGGCCATTCGACGCCGGGTCGGGCTCGGCTCCATCGCAGGACACAGGACCGGTTCCCCCCTCGCGTCGACATCAGCGACCGTTCGCCGAGAAGTGCTGGTAGTCCTTGGTCGACGACCAGCGCCCTCCCCACCCCCAACCGATCCTGCGGAAGGCCCGGACGACGACGTCACCGCCGACAATCATCCCCGGACGGACGTCCGTTCGGTCGAGGTACCTGCGGCCCCGGCGCGGCGAGACGCGGGTGCCGTCGACGGACGGGTTCTCGACCGGGTTGAGATCGACGGCCCGGCCGTAGGCGTGCTGGGACCACGTGGTGGTCCCCGCCACGTACCGGCAGTTGAAGGCAGAGGTGTTGTCGTGCCGCATCGAGGCCCGGTCGTCGGCACCGAACCGATCCACCAGCCGCACGCGCCGGATCGGGAACGAGCTCCGATACAGGCGCCGAAAGACGACCAGGATCTCGTCCGCCCACCGCCGATGCACCGCGAGCCGGCCGTGGTGGGGCCGCCCGTCGAACCCGCGGTAGGTCACGCGCACGAGTCGTAGGTCCCGGAGCGGCGTCGGGCAGCCCGCGTGCCAGGACGACCCGATCATGAGCCGCCGCGTGTCCCGGTCGATCCGGCTCACGGACCCGGTGAACGGCTCGCCGCCCTCGCCACCCATCGCGGGCGCGGCCGACCACGCGATCGCCAGCACGCACGCCATCGTCACGCCGGCCCTCACGCCGGGCAGCGTACGCGCCATCCGATCGCACCGGTGCGATGATGTGAACGGTGACGTGATGACCTTCCGACGCGCAGCGGTGGTCGCCTCCCTCGCGGCCGCCTGCGTGCCGCTCGGAGCCCGCGCCGCGGTCGCTCAGTCCGACTCGCCCGCCGTCGTCGAGCTGCGGATCGACGGCGTGGTCGACCCCTTCGTCGCCGACCACGTGGAGGGCGGCATCGCCGACGCCGCCGCCGATGGCGCCGCCGCCGTGCTCCTGACGCTGGACACGCCGGGCGGGCTCGACTCGTCGATGCGCCAGATCACGCAGGCGATCCTGAACGCCGAGATCCCCGTGATCGGCTACGTGTCGCCCCAGGGCGCCCGGGCGGCCTCCGCCGGGACGTTCATCCTGCTGTCGACGAACGTCGCCGCGATGGCGCCGGCCACCAACGTCGGCGCGGCGCAGCCCGTGGGCCTGTCCGGCGCGGTGGCGTCCGAGAAGGCCGTGAACGACGCCGCGGAGTACATCGTGAGCATCGCCGAGGCTCGAGATCGGAACGCCGAGTGGGCGGAATCGGCGGTCCGGGATGCCGAGAGCGTCTCGGCCGAGGAGGCGCTCCGGCTCGACGTGATCGACCTCATCGCCCCGGACGTGCCCACGCTGCTCGCGGACGTGAGCGGCATGACCGTCGAGGTCTCCGGTGAGCCCGTCACGCTGGAGCTGACGGGCGCCACCGTGACCGAGGATCCGATGGGGTTCCTCGCCGGCTTCTTCCACGCCCTCCTGGACCCCAACCTCGCCTTCGTCTTCTTCTGGCTCGGGCTCGCCTTCATCGTGGCGGAGTTCTTCATCCCGGGCGGGATCGTCGGGACCCTCGGCGTCCTGATGTTCGTCGCCTCGCTGGTCGCGCTCGGGACGCTCCCGGTGCAGCTGATCGGGGTGGTGCTGCTCGTGGCGTCGCTCGTGTTCTTCGTGCTCGAGCTGCTCCATCCGGGCGTCGGCCTGCCGGCGATCGCCGGCGTGATCTGCCTGGTCCTCGGCGGACTGTTCCTGTTCGACACCTCGGTCCCGGGGGTGTCGGTCTCGCCGCTCGTGATCGTGCCGGTCGCGATCTTCGCCGCGGTCTTCTTCCTGATCGTGGTTCGCGCGGCGATGCGCCTGCGCCGTCGCGGCTCGATCACGCGGGACGAACAGCTGATCGGTCTGGAGGCCGTGGTCCTACGCGACCTGAACCCGCGCGGCGTCGTCCAGGTCGCGTCCGAGCACTGGACCGCGGAGGCGGTCCGGGGACGGCCCCGCAAGGGGGAGCGTGTCCGGGTGGTCGAGATGGAAGGATTGAAGCTCAAGGTCGAACCCACGGAGGCCCCGGCCCCGGCGACCTCCGAAGGGCAACCAGGAGGGAGACGAGCGTGATCCCGTTGGCGATCGGTATCGGCGTCGTGGTCTTTCTGCTCATCCTGATCGTCCCGCTGGCGATCAAGATCGTCCGTGAGTATCAGCGGCTGATGGTGTTCCGCCTCGGCCGCGCGATCGGCGCCAAGGGGCCGGGGCTGGTCCTGCTGATCCCGTTCGTCGACAAGGGGATCTGGGTCGATCTTCGCGAGCTGTACCTGGAGATCCCCCACCAGGCCGCGATCACCGAGGACAACGCGACGATCTCGATCGACTTCATCGTCTTCTACCGGGTCGTGGACGCCCGGATGTCGGTGGTCGAGGTCGGCAACTTCGCCGGCGCGGCCCAGAACATCGCCGCGACCACGTTGCGTTCGGTCGTCGGCGATATGTCGCTGGACGACGTGCTGGCCAAGCGCGAGGCGATGAACGAGATCCTGCGCGTCAAGCTCGACGAGGTGACCGAACGCTGGGGCGTGAAGGTCACCAACGTCGAGATCCGCGAGATCATCCCGCCGCCACAGGTCCAAGACGCCATGACGCGACAGATGTCGGCCGAGCGCACGCGCCGCGCGGTCGTGACCGAGGCCGAGGGGGCGAAGCAGGCCGCGATCACCGTCGCCGAGGGCAACAAGCAGTCGGCGATCCTGAACGCCGAGGGCGACCGTCAGGCGGCGATCCTGCGGGCGGAGGGGTTCGCGCTCGCCCTCACGAAGATCTTCGAGTCGGCCCGGGGCGTCGACGCCAAGACGATGAGCCTGCAGTACCTGGAGGCGCTCAAACAGATCGGCCTGTCGCCCTCGACGAAGTTCGTGATCCCGATGGAGTTCACCAACCTGCTCTCGGGGATCACCGACTTCGCCGAGCAGACGTTCGGCAACGGCAAGGCCGGTTCCTAGCCGCAGAGCCGTCGGAACCGGCCGCGTCCACCCGGTGTAGAGCGGATGACCGACCGAGTGGAGGGCCGTCCACTGGAGGACGTCGAGCTCGCCCGGCTCGCGCGCGACGGTGACGTTCAGGCCTACGGCGAGCTCGTGGAGCGGTACCGGGAGGTGGCGTTCCGCACCGCATGGCTGATCACGCGAAGCTCTGCCGAGGCCGAGGACGCCGCACAGGAGGCGTTCGTCAAGGCGTTCTACGCGCTGGACCGCTTCCGGGCCGGCGAGGCGTTCCGGCCGTGGGTCCTTCGGATCGTGTCGAACGAGGCGAAGAACCGGCGGCGGTCGGTGGGCCGGCGCGAGCGACTCACGGTTCGGCTCGCGCAGGACCGCGGCCCGGGGGACGCGGCCCCGTCCCCCGAGGCCGCGGCCCTGGGGCGCGAGGATCGGCAGGCGCTGCTCGGGGCGATCGAGCGCCTGTCGGAGCCGGAGCGGCTGGTCGTCACGTACCGGTACCTGCTCGAGCTCTCGGAGGCCGAGACCGCCCGAGCGTTGGCGATCCGTCCGGGAACCGTCAAGTCGCGGCTCTCGCGCGCCCTCGGGCGACTGCGTGACGAGCTGGAGGGATCCGGTGACGGGTGAACGACCGATGACGACGGAGCAGGTGGCGAGCGCGCTCACGGTGCTGAGCTCCGAGCTCGCGTACCCGGCGACCCCGTCGATGCGGGGCGGGGTCACCGCTCGGCTCGAGAACGAGCGCGCGGCCGGGGCCAGGCCCGTGTTCCCCCGGCGCGCGCTCTGGAGCCGGCGGCGGGTGCTCGTGCTCGCGACGATCGGCCTGCTGGCGGCGCTCGCGCTCGCCGCCGCCGCCCGGTTCGCGATCGGGGCGATCGAGATCAGGGTCCAGCCCGGCGTCACGCCTTCGGCCTCCCTCCCGCCGGTGGAACCCGACGCGCTTGGCGATCCGGTACCCGCCCGGGAGGCGTTCGCGCTCGCCGGGTTCGAGCCGTCGTTGCCGGCGGGACCCGCCCCGGACGAGATCTACGTGGTCGACACCCTGTTCGGGGACCCGGGGCTGCTGGTGGCATGGCGTCCCAGCGCGACCTACCCCGCGCTGCCCGGCACGGACTGGGGCCTCGTGCTCCTGGCCTTCCAGGGCGACGACGAGACGGTGGTCAAGACCGTGCAGGCGTTCGAGGACGTGCACGAGGCATCGGTGAACGGTGCCTCCGCCTCATGGATCCCAGTCCCACACGTGCTCCAGATCGAGACCGACCGCGGCTCGCGCACGTTCTCCGTCCGGGGCAACGTCCTCATCTGGCAGGTAGACGCCATCACCTACCGGCTCGAGACGTCCCTGGACCGGGCCCTGGCGCTCGAGATCGCCCGCTCGATCGCCTGAACGCGGCCGTGGAACCGGACCGGCGCCCGCGGTGTAGGGCGTTCGGAGACCAAGCGAGAAGGGAGACGTCCATGTCTCGGCGCAGCGCGATCGTGATCACCGCAGCGTTCCTCATCGTGCTGATCGTCCCCGCGATCCCCGCCGGTGCCGGTGGCGGCTGTCACGCCGGCGTCACGCAGGGCGAGGGAGACACCGTGGAGCTGGTGGATGCCTGCTTCACCCCGACCACGTTGCAGATCCAGCCGGGGGACACGGTGACCTTCGTGAACAAGGACCCGTTCGTCCACAACGTGGGCGGCAACCTCTGGGGCCACTTCGACGACCTGAACCCGGGCGACTCGTTCACGGCGACCTTCGACGAGCAGGGGATCTACCCCTACGCGTGCAACTACCACCCGGGCATGACCGGCGCGATCGTCGTCGGCGACGGGCTCGGCATCGGCAACGGCGCCGCCGTCGACGTCTCCTCGTTCTCGCAGCCGGAGCCCTCGCCGGTGGTCGAGGTCCGTACCGTGACGCGTCAGGCCAGCGCGGCCCCCGCCGTGGTGGGATGGGTGGTCGGACCGCTGCTCGGGATCGGGATCGGGCTCGGCATCGCCGCGCTGGTCCGCCGGCGGCCGCGTCAGGCTGCCTGACCGCTAGCTCGGGAGCGCGATCCCCGCCTGCTGGAGCTGGAGCTTGAAGTCGTGGGGGTTCGACGAGGCGGAGACCGCCGCGTCGACCGTGACCTTGTCGTCCTTGACGAGCTGGAGCAGGCTCTGTTCGAACGTGCACATCCCGTAGTAGTCGCCCTCGGCGATCACCTCATGGATCTCCGCCGTCTTGTCGGCGTCGGAGATCCGTTCGGCGACCCGTCCGGTGTTCACCAGGACCTCGTGGCAGGGGACCATCCCGCCGTCGCGGGCACGGACGAGGCGCTGACAGACGATCCCTTTGAGGGCGCCGGCCAGCGTGAGCCGGATCTGTCCCTGCTGCTCGGGTGGGAAGAAGTCCACCACCCGGTTCACGGTCTCGGTCGCGTCCACCGTATGGAGCGTCGACAAGACCAGGTGGCCTGTCTCGGCCGCCTGCAGCGACGTCCGTACGGTCTCGGTGTCACGCATCTCGCCGATCAAGATCACGTCGGGGTCCTGCCGCAGGGCGGCCCGGAGCGCCGAGAGGAAGCTCTCGGTGTCGCTGCCGACCTCGCGCTGGTTGATCGACGCGACCTGATCTCGGAACAGGACCTCGATCGGGTCCTCGATCGTCACGATGTGGCTCTGCCGGGTGTGGTTGAGGTGCTCGATCATCGCGGCCAGGGTCGTGGTCTTGCCCGAGCCGGTCGGGCCCGTCACGAGGACCAGGCCGCGCGGTTCGTCAGCGAGGCGTCGGATCACCTCGGGCAGGCCCATCTCTTCGAAGCTCGGCCCACCGAACCGGAGCGTTCGGGCAACGGCCGACACCGAGCCACGCTGGCGGAACACGTTGACGCGGAAGCGTCCGACGCCGGGGAGCGAGTACGCGAAGTCGATCTCGCCGGCGGCCTCGAACCGTTCCACTCGCTCAGACGGGACGATGGCCGTGCCGATCGCCTCCATCTCGTCGTGAGAGAGGTGCCCGCGGTCGAGCGGGAGCAGGGCCCCAGATTCGCGGATCTTCGGCGGCGTGCCGACCTTGAGATGCAGGTCAGACCCGTTGCGCTCGACCAGCATCGAGAGCCAGCCGTTGAACTCGTCCACGATGCCGCCGCGTCCACCGGCCGTGGCGAGCTGGACCGGTTGTGCGCCGTCGGTGTCGCCGGCCACAGGCCCGGTGATGTCCCGACGCCCGGGCTCGATCACCTGAAGGCCTCCTGAGCGTGCGCGGGCATGGTCCCTGGCACTATCGGTCGCCACCGGCCCTCCCCTGAGCCCTCCGGCTCAGGCTCGGGCTTCCCTGACCTCCACCCGGCAGATCGCACGCTCGGTGAGCGGCGTGAACGCCTCGAGGGATAGGGGCGGCTCCAGCGCCCCGAGCATGCCTTCCACGAGCCCGCGGTGGATCGAGCAGACCAGGTCGCGGTGGTCGTCCAGTAGCTCACGGAAAGGGCAGTCGCGGAGGGTGACCTCCACGATCCCGTCGCTCGCCCTGCGGAAACGGGGGTCGAACCCGGCCGAGGCCATCGCCTCCTGGAGCACCGCCAGGTTGTGACCTGCGGCGGCGCGGGTGCCCGGTTTCGGGACGCCCCGCGCGGCGAGGTACCGGCCCCACTCGCGGGCGCGCTCGGAGGCACGGGTCCGGGCCCTCGCGCCCGAGACCATGCCGGCCAGGATCTCGGCGAGTAGGCGGAAGTCTCGGTTCTCCCGTTCGATCTGCTCGACCGCGACGTACATCGTCTGCGGGCGGCCGACCGTCGCGCCCTTGCGGACCTCGCGCCGGACCAGTCCCGCCTCCTCGAGCCGGCGCAGGTGCGGGCGGAGCGTGTTCGGATGCAGGGACAGGCGCGTCGAGAGCTCGCGGACCGAGACCGGACGGCCCGAGAGCCCGAGGTAGCGATACAGGCGGAACCGCGTGTCGTCGGCGAGCGCCTTGTGGATCTCGAGCGGGGTCGGCTCACGGGCGGGCACGAGCGATCCCTTGCGATCCGCGGGACGGCCGCGCGTCGACGCCCGCGAGCGCCGGACGTACCATGGGAGATAGCACGGTTCGCACCGTGCCAATCAGGATAATCCGAGCCCCGCCGATCCGAACCGGGACCCGAGCCGGAGGTCCCGGCCCGTGATCGCAGGGGGATCCGAGGAGGTCACGCTTGGTCACCCAGGATCGGGTTCGAGAAGCGCTGCGGACGGTCAAGGACCCCGAGATCGGCCGGCCGATCGAGGACATCGGCATGCTCCGGGACATCGAGGTCCTGGATGGCGGTCTGGTTCGCGTCCACGTCCTGATCACGATCGAGGGCTGCCCGCTCAAGGACCGGATCACCAACGACGTGACCCAGGCGCTCGCGCCGATCGAGGGCGTGGAACGCGTCGAGGTCTCCCTCTCCCCGATGAGCGAGGAGCAGCGCGCTTCGCTGGTCTCGACCCTGCGCGGGGGCGCCGCCCCGCAGCAGCAGCCGACCTTCTTCGCCGGCTCGGATACCACCGTGATCGCCGTCGCCTCGGGCAAGGGCGGCGTCGGCAAGTCGAGCGTCACGGTGAACCTCGCATGCGCCCTCGCGGCCGAGGGGCACCGCGTCGGGATCCTCGACGCCGACGTCTGGGGATTCAGTGTCCCCCGCATGATGGGGGTGACCGGTAAGCCAGTGGGGTTCAACGACATGATCCTGCCGATGGAGTCCTACGGCGTGAAGGTGATCTCGATGGGCTTCTTCGTGCCCGAGGAGACGCCGGTGATCTGGCGCGGCCCGATGCTGCACAAGGCGATCGAGCAGTTCCTGGGCGACGTGTACTGGGGCGATCTCGACTTCCTCCTGTGCGACCTGCCGCCGGGGACCGGCGACGTGTCGATCAGCCTCGCCTCGTTCCTG
>JBKPRY010000383.1:0-1766 GCA_046734755.1 Actinomycetota bacterium
GATCCGTCAGGCCATCGAGGACCTTCGCGACATCCACGAGCGTCGGGGTCCGGAGATCCTGGAACCATCGCAGCAGCGGCGACTCTGCATCCGAGGGGACGATCGCCAGACCGATGGCGACACCGGCAACGAGCAGCGCGATCGTCGCCCAGCCCCACGCGCGCCACCCGGGTTCGCGTGGCAGCGGGGGCGGCTCGCCGGATGGGCGCCGGCGCCAACCAGCGTTTCCGAGTTTCGCCGCCGGGTGATCGAGAGCGTCGCGCGGTGGCGGCGCCCCGGTTCCGTCGGTCTGCATCGGGAACGGACTCTAGCCGTTGCCGATCGAGCGTTCACCGCGGATGCAGCCCGGCCCGTCTTGGGGTAGGCTCGCCAGCGCCCGGAAGTGGGCTTTCACAGGGGGGTTCGGATGCTCGCGTACGAGTGGACGTTCGGCAGCGTGTTGTGGGCGATGGTCGTCTTCTTCTTCTGGTTCATGTTGATCTGGATCTTCATCGGGGTGTTCGCCGACCTCTTCCGGCGCAATGACCTCTCGGGATGGGCGAAGGCCGGTTGGCTCCTGCTGATCTTCATCCTTCCGTTCTTCGGGATCCTGATCTATCTGATCGCGCGGCCGAAGATGACCGAGCAGGACAAGGAGATGATGGCGGCGATGCAGGAGCGCGAGCGTCGCGTGACCGGATACTCCGCCGCGGACGAGGTCGCAAAGCTCGCCAAGCTCCGCGACGAGGGCAAGATCACCGCGGAGGAGTACGAGCAGATGAAGCGACAGGCGATGATGCAGGTTTAGCTGCGCCGTCGTCGAAGCTCCGAGGGCCGCTGGCGCTCCCTGACGACCGGGACCCGGCGGCCTTCGAGCGTTCGGGAGGGTGCGCTCGGTGAAGCCGATGGACGACCAGGCAGCGCCCGAGATGTCCGGCGTGTCCGAGGCGCCGGACGCCGCTCGGCGGCGCGGGACCTGGATAACCCGGTACAAGCCCGACCTCAGCGTCCGCTTCTTCTCCTCCAGCGCCGATGCGTCGAGGGCGCGCCGTCCCACGGACGTGGTCCTGTTGTTCCTCGCCGCGGTCACCCTCGGGTTGGTGTCGCTCTTCGCGCCCGATCCGACGGCGGCCGACGCGCGCTTCACCGAGCTCGTCAAGGACCTGCCGGGGCTCCTCGGGTGGTTCTGGGAGATCGCCAACGACCTGCTGGTGCTCTGGCCGCTGGTCCTGGTGATCGCGGCCGTCGTGGCATCGCATCGGCTGTTCCTGTTGCGGGATCAGCTGGTCGGTGCGGTCCTGACCGCGGGTGTGACGAGCCTGGTCTCCGGTGGGTTCTCGAACCTGGTAGACGGGCTGACGGCGACCGGGGCGCCCCCCGTCTATCCCGCCATCCGCGTGGCGTTCGCGACCGCCGTCATCGCGACCACCGCGCCCCACCTCGGGCGACCCGTCCGGCGCCTGGGCCGTTGGGTGATCCTGCTCGGTTCGCTGGGCGTCGTCGCGCTCGGCATCTCGCTTCCGCTCGGCGTGGTCTCGGGTCTGGCGATCGGGTTCGGGTCGGCGGCTTTGGTGCACCTCGCGTTCGGATCCCCGGGGGGCCTGCCCTCGATGGAGCAGGTCCGTGCGGCGCTCGAGGAGCTCGGAGTGGCGGCCGTCGATCTGCGGGGGGTGACCGAACTCCAACCCAAGGGGGTCGCGCTCCTGCGCGCCGAAACGCCGCAGGGTCGGCCGCTCGTCGTCAAGGTCTACGGGCGCGATGCCTGGGACGGTCAGCTGCTCACGTCG
>JBKPRY010000384.1:0-3249 GCA_046734755.1 Actinomycetota bacterium
GCAACGATCCTGGACGGCAGGGCGATCGCCGCGCAGATCAAGGCGCAAGTCGCCGAACGGGCGATGGCGCTCGTCGACCGCGGGATCCAGCCGGGCCTCGCGGCCGTGCTCGTGGGCGCCGACGAGGCCTCGCGGATCTACGTGGGGGCCAAGCACAAGGCGTGCTCGGAGGTCGGGATGCGTTCGGAGCAGGTGGACATGCCGGGCTTCATCACCGAGGGCGAGCTCCTCGCGACGATCAGGCGCCTGAACCGCGACCCCGAGATCCACGGGATCATCGTGCAGCTCCCGCTGCCGAAGCACGTCAGCGAGCTCGCCGTGCAGACCACGATCGATCCGCGCAAGGACGTCGACGGCCTGCATCCGCTTAACGTCGGGCTGATGGTCCGCGGAGAGCCGTCGTTCCCCCCGGCGACCCCCTACGGGATCGTCGAGCTTCTGCTCCGCTCGGGGGTCGAGCTCGAGGGCGCCGAGATCGTGGTAGCCGGCTACGGCGATCTGGTGGGGGCACCGCTGTCGATCCTGCTCGCGCAGGACTGGATCCGTGGCAACGCGACCGTCACGGTCTGTCACATCAAGACGCGCGACCTGGCGGAGCACACGCGGCGAGCCGACATCCTGGTCGCCGCGACGGGGCGACCGCAGCTCGTGACCGCCGACATGATCAAACCGGGGGCGGTCGTGGTCGACGTGGGCGTGCACCGGACCGAGCACGGCCTGGTCGGCGACGTGGCGTTCGACGAGGTGAAGGAGGTCGCGGGGATGATCACACCGGTCCCCGGCGGCGTCGGTCCGATGACCACCGCGATGCTGCTGCTCAACACCGTCTCCGCGGCCGAACAGCTCTCCGAACAGCGTTGAACGAACCGGGCAGCCGGCTCGAGGCGCTCGCGCGCTCGCGCCGGTTCTGCGTGACCTCCGAGGTCGTCCCCCCGAGATCGAGTGATCCCGAACCGGTCGAACGCCAGGCGCGCGAGCTCGTCGGGTACGCGGACGCCGTCAACGTCACCGACAACCCAACGGCGAGCCCGCACATGTCGCCGGTCGCCGGTGCCGCGATCGTCGCCAGGATGGGACTCGAGCCCACCCTCCAGATCACGGTCCGCGATCGGAACCGGCTGGCGATCGCGGCCGATCTGCTCGGGGCCTGGGCGCTCGGCGCCCGCAACCTGCTGTGCCTCACCGGCGATCCGCTGTCGGTCGGTGACGAGCCCGACGCGGCGACGGTCAACGACCTCGGATTGCTCGACCTCATCGCGCTCGCCTCGACGCTCCGTGAGCACTCGAAGCTCCCATCGGGGACCGAGATCGCTCCGGCGCCCCGCTACTTCGTCGGCGTCGCGGACAGCCCGCTCGTCGAGCACTACGACCCGGCCCGGCTCGAGGTCAAGCTCGACGCCGGCGCCGGGTTCGTGATGACCCAGATCGCCTACGACCTGGACCGGCTGGCGGCATGGGCCGAGGTCGTCCGCGCTCGCGGCCTGCTCGAGCGGACGGCCGTGTTCGTCGGCGTGGCGCCGCTTCGGAGCGCGAGGCAGGCCCGGTACATGAACGAGCGTCTGCCCGGCGTCCACGTTCCCGACGCCCTGCTCCGCGCGCTGGAGGATGCCGGGCCCGAGGCGGAGGCCCTCGGGACCGCACAGTGCGTCGAGATCATCTCGGGGCTGCGGGCGATGCAGGGCATCTCCGGCGTGCACGTGATCGGGCTCGGCCGGGAGGAGTCCGTCCGGCACGTGATCGAGGGCGCCGGGCTGTTCCCACGCCCCGCCTCCGGCCCCGCGTAGACTCACCGAGCAACCGATGGGGGAGGCGACGTGGCCGAGACGGTGACGATCCAGGGCCAGAGTTACCTGAAACGCAACCCGCTGGGCGTGCTGGGGCTGAGCCTCATCACGCTCGGCATCTACGGCCTGTACTGGTACTACAAGGTGAACGAGGAGATCCTGCGCTACACCGGCGACCAGACGATCAGCCCGTCTCGCTCGCTCCTGGCCGTGATCCCCGGCTTCCTGCTGATCGTCCCGCCGTTCATCGCCTACTACAACACCTCGAACCACGTCGTGCAGATGCAGCAGCAGCGGGGGATCCAATCGCAGATCTCGCCGGCGCTCGTCGTCATCCTGGCCATCGTGATCTGGATCGGGATGGCGGCCTACGTCCAGGAACACCTGAACCGCGTCTGGGATGCAGCCGCGACGGGTGGCGCGCAGCCGGCGGCTCCGCCGACGCCGCCTCCGGTTCCGGCCTGAGCGGCCCTAACGCTCCTCGATCGGGACCCACGACTGATCGCGGGGTCCGATGTATTCCGATCCGGGCCGGATCACGCGGTTGTCTGCGTACTGTTCGCGGACGTGGGCCGTCCATCCCGCCATCCGCGCGATCGCGAAGATCGGCGTCATGAGGTCGGTCGGGATGCCGAGCGTGTGGTACACGCTCGCGGCGTAGAAGTCGACGTTCGGGAACAGACCCTTCTGCTCGCCGACGGTGCGTTCGATCGCCTCGGAGACCTCGTACCAGGACGTGTCCCCGTGCCGTTCGCCGGTCTCCTTCGACAGGCGCTTGAGCACGACCGCCCGCGGATCCATCGTCTTGTAGACGGCGTGGCCGAACCCCATCACCTTCTGGTGGCGCTCGAGCCGGTCGCGCACGTACGCCTCGGCGCGGTCCGGCGACCCGACCTCCTCGAGCATCTTCATCGACTCCTCGTTGGCGCCACCGTGCAGCGGCCCCTTGAGCGCGGCGATCGCCGCGGTGATCGCCGAGAACATGTCGGCCAGCGTCGAGGCGACGATCCGAGCGGTGAAGGTGGAGGCGTTCATCGTGTGATCTGCATAGAGCACGAACGTCGTGTCGATCACCTCGGCGTCCTCCTGGGACGGCTCGAGGCCGAGCAGCATGTGGAGGAAGTTCGCGGCGTGCGGGAGCTTGGTATTGGGCGGGACGATCTCCTGGCCCGTCCGCATCCGGAGGTACATCGCGAGCAGCGTCGGGGTCTTCGCGATCAGGCGGAGCGCCTTGCGCCGATCCGCGTCCGCCGAGTCGTCCCACCCGTCGGGGTCGTAGGCCGACGCCGCCGACACGCTCGTACGCAACATCGACATCGGCGAGGCCTGTTGGGCCAGCGTGGGCATGAGGTCGTCCCGCAGGAACTTCGAGACCTCGCGCTCCTCGACCATGAAGTCGTGGAGCGCGTCCAGCTCGGTCTGGTTCGGCAGGCGGAGCTCGTGGAGCAGGTGCACGACCTCCTCG
>JBKPRY010000385.1:0-1508 GCA_046734755.1 Actinomycetota bacterium
GTAGACGCTCGCGATCGTCTGCTCGTAGAAGTTCCCGGCCATCTGCGCGAACTCGGACGCCGACAGGACGTTGTCCTTCGCCTTGCCGATCGCCGCGGACATCGCGCGAGGCGGGTACCGCTTGAGGTCCAGGTTCAGATCCTTGATGACGCTCGAGAGCAGGCGCTCCGTATCTCCCTCGTCGTAGATCGTGAAGCTCCCCGGGAGCCCGAGGTGGTCGTGTTCCCTCCGCAGGATCCGCGCGCAGGCCGAATGGAACGTGAGGATCCACATCCCCTTCGCGATCCGCTGTCCGAGCAGGCCCTCCACCCGCGCCGCCATCTCGCGGGCCGCCTTGTTGGTGAACGTGATCGCGAGGATCGCGTAGGGGCTCACGCCGTGCTCCCTGATCAGATAGGCGATCCGGTGGGTGAGCGCCCGGGTCTTGCCCGAGCCGGCGCCCGCCACGATCAGGACCGGACCCTCGGTGTGCAGGACCGCCTCGGCCTGCACGGGATTCAGGGCATCGACGAGGGGCGAACGGACGGCCACGGCCCGATTGTAGGGGGCGTGCGGGACGGGTTCGGCAGGCTCAAGTCTGGGGGCGGAACCTGCGACACTTCAAGGGATGGAGGACACGAAGACGCTCGGCGAGGGGACGATCCCCGAACCCGACAAGGCCACCCCACGCCAGAAACGGAGGACGAGGGGCCGGATCCTGCAGATCACGGGCCTGCTGTTCATCGCCGCCGCCCTGGCCCTGGGCGGCTACATCTGGTGGAACCTGTGGGGAACCGGGTACGCGACCCAACGAGCCCAGGAGGACCTCCGCCCCGCCTTCGAACGCAACCTCGCGAGCCTCGCCCCCGCCGACGCGCCGGACCGGGTGGTCAAGGTGCCCGGGAAGGCCGTCGCGATCATCCGGATCCCGAAGATCGACGTCGACTACGTGGTGGTGGAGGGCACCGACACCGAGGCGCTGAAGAAGGGTCCGGGGCACTATTCGGACACGGCATACCCGTGGGAAGACACAGGGCGCGTGGGGATCGCCGGACACCGGACGACGTACGGTGCACCCTTCTGGTCCCTCAACGAGCTCCGGCCTGGGGACCGGATCGTGCTCGCGACCGAGTACGGGATCTTCAACTATCGGATCGCGCGCACGGTCGTCACCCCGCCGTCGGGGATCCTGCCGTCGGGCCTTTGGGTCCTGCGTCAGACGGTGGACCCGAGCCTCGTCCTGACCACCTGCAATCCGAGGTTCTCGGCTTCGACCCGTCTCGTGGTGATCGCCGACCGCGTCGACTAGCGGTCGGATCGCATCCGGTCGACCTCAGCAGGCGACCGCGCCGGGCCACAGGTTCTTGATCCACCGGACGCACACGTGGACGTTCGTCCACTGCACCCGCGTCAGGTCGTCGGCGCGTTCGCCGCTCCACGGGCAGTCATCGTCGATCGTCTCGAACCGGAGACCGTGCGCGGTCTTCTCGAACCGATAGACACCCTCGCCCTGGGGGCAGTTCGGGTCG
>JBKPRY010000386.1:0-11128 GCA_046734755.1 Actinomycetota bacterium
TACGAGCCGGACGTCACGGCCTTCCTGGCATGTTGGGTCTATGAGGAGCTGTGGCACGGCGAGGCGTTCAGCAGGTTCCTCGGCGAGGCGGGCTGGGAGCTGGCGCCGGATCTCGAACGAGTGACCGCCGACTCCGCGTACCCGTCGCGACTGCCGAGGAACCAATGGATCCGCCGCCGGCTCGGCGCCAAGGGACGGCTGAGCCACGTCGGCACGATGCTCGGATCCGCGGTGATGGACGACTTCGTCGCGTTGCACATGACCTGGGGTGCCGCCAACGAGCTCTCGACCCTCACGTCCTATCACCGCATGATCGCCAAGACCCAGCACCCCGAGCTCGTCAATCTCCTGAACGCGATCATCAAGGACGAGCGTCGCCACTTCGCGTTCTACCGGGCCCAGGCCCGCCTGCGCCTCGCGCGGAGCGCGGCCGCCCGTCGGATCACGCGGTGGGCGATGGACCATCTGTGGGCGATCGTCGGGACCGGCGTGCGTCCCCAGGCCGAGACCGATTTCGTGGTGGTCGAACTGTTCGGTGACGGCGATGGCCGTGCCGCGGCGCTCGACATGGACCGCACGATCGCCGAGCTGCCCGGGATGGGCGGATGCGAGATCTTCCGCCGAGCCCGGACCCAGGCGCGGGACCGGGCCGACGCGATCCCCGTTCGGGCCCGGGGCATCTGGTCGGCCGTCCCGGCCTAGCCCTCAGATCGGCCGGACCCTCGTTCCCTCCGGCGTGTCCATGACCTCGAGGCCCATCGCCTGGAGGCGATCGCGCAGCTCGTCGCTGCGGGCGAAGTCCTTGGCGGCCCTCGCGTCGTCGCGCTCGGCGATCAGGGTGAGGATCTCCTCGGGCGGTTCCCAAGCCTCCCGCGCGAGTCGTCCGAGGTCCAGGCCGAGAACCCGATCCCAGTCCGTGAGCAGGGCCACCTTCTCGCCGTCGGGGACCCGTGCGGTCACGGTCTCGTTCAGCACGACGAGCGCGCGCGGCAGATCGAGGTCGTCGGCCACCGCCTCCCGGAAGCGGCCGTCGAGGGCCTCGGCGGCCCCGGAGCGGTCCGCCGATGCGGGGCCCCAGTCGGCCACCCTTCGGCGGAGCTCGGTGAGCCGCCGGTTCTGCCCGTCGAGGGCCTCCCGGTCGAAGTTCATCTCGCTCCGGTATCGGGTGCCGAAGCAGAGCAGCCGGTAGGCGAGCGGGTCGACGCCCTGCGCGGCCAGGTCCGTGACCCGCAGGATGTTCCCCGCCGACTTGGCCATCTTCACCTTGCCCATGCGCAGGAAGCCGCCGTGCACCCACGTCGAGACCACCTGGTGCCCGACAGCGGCCTCGGACTGGGCGATCTCGTCCTCGTGGTGAGGGAACTTGTTGTCGTTGCCGCCGGTGTGGATGTCGAAGCGCTCGCCTAGGTGCTTCATCGACATCGCCGAGCACTCGATGTGCCATCCCGGGTAGCCGTCGCCCCAGGGGCTCGGCCACGTGAGCGCGCGGTTGGGGCCGGCCTTCTTCCACAGCGCGAAGTCCTCCGGGTGGCGCTTGGCCCGATCGACCGCCACCTCCTGACGATGGCCGGCGCGCAGCTGGTCCAGGGTATTGCCGGAGAGCTTGCCGTAGCCGGGGAAGGTGATGACGTCGTAGTAGACGGTGCCGTCGACCTCGTAGGCGTGCCCCTTCTCGATCAGGGTCTGGATGATCTTGATCATGTCGTCGATGTGATCGGTTGCGCGCGGGTACAGGTCCGCTCGCTCGATCCCCACGAGGTCGGAGTCCATCAGGAACGCGTCGGTGTACTTCTGCGCGATCTCGGCGGCCGAGAGCCCCTCGTCGGCCTCGGCGAGCTCCATCTTGTCGCGGCCGGTGTCCGAGATCTCATCGGTCATGTGACCCACGTCGGTGATGTTCATGATCCAGCGGACCCTGAACCCCTCGAACCGCAGCCCGCGGCGGATCAGATCGCCCAGCATGAACGAACGCATGTTCCCGATGTGGATGTATCGATACACGGTCGGGCCGCACGAGTAGATCTTGACGGTCTCACCGTCGATGGGGGAGACGTCGTGGAGCTCACGCGTGAGCGAGTCGTACAGGCGCACGATCACGCCAGGATACCGTCGACGTCCGAGGGGGCGTTACGGGGGCGGCGGGGTGTCGGGGCGACGCGGCGCCTGTCCGTTGCCGTCACCCGATAGTCCGTTGCCCTCGGGCGCGAACCCCGCCGCTCGGTCTCCGTTCCCGGTGACCGGCACCTCGATCGGCTCCCGCTCGCCGAGCTCGGCCATCAACACCTCGATCTCGTCGCCGACGAGCTCCTCGCGCTCGAGCAGCGCGTCCCGAACGCCCTCGACGACGTGGCGCTTCTTCAGCAGGAGGTTCCGGACACCGTCCCGGCAGTCGTTCAGGATCGCGTCGATCTCCTTGCGACGCTCGGCATCCGAGAGCACGACGCCGATCGGGTCCATCTCGCCGTACGGCCCGGGACCCGAGGCCGCGGCCGAGATCAGGCTGCGGCCCATCCCGTAGACGCCTACGTAGGCCGCCGCGTTGCGGGTCGCGTTCACCAGGTCCGAGGAGGGGCCGGAGGTTGTCTGGCCGTACCAGATCTCCTCCGCGACCAGGCCGGCGAGCGATACCTGGATGCGGGCGAGCAGCTGCTTCTGGGTCCGCAGGAACATCTCCTCGATCTCCTGTGTGGAGACCAGGCCGAGCGCCGACTCCCGCTTCTGGATCGTGATCACCTGGATCTGCAGCTCCTCGCGTTCGAGCGCGTACGAGGCGACTGCGTGGGCGCCCTCGTGGACCGCGACCATCGCCTTCTCGCGGGGGGAGTACTTGACCGGCTGCTTGAGGCCGATCTCCTCGCTCAGCTTCGCCTGCCACAGGTCGTCCCACCGCAGCGCGTCGCGCCCGTCCTGGAGCGCGAACAACAGCGCCTCGTTCACGATGTTCTTGAGCGACGCCGGCGAGTAGCCGACGGTCATCCGCGAGAGCTTCGCGTAGTCGATCGGCTCGTGGCGGACCTTCGCGAGGTAGTACTGAAGGATGTCCTGGCGCCCCTCGGCGTCGGGCAACCCGACGTGGATCTTCCGGTCGAAGCGACCGGGACGCACCAGCGCCGGGTCGAGTGTCGCCGCGCGGTTCGTCGCGCCGATCACGAGGATGTTGTAGAAGGGCACCTTCGGCTTAGCGCGGAACGCGATCCGCCGTACATGCCGCCACAGCCCCCTCGGGACCGTGAACCCGTCCATCTGCACGAGCAGCTCGTTGATGACGCCCATGCCGGCGCCGCCCCCCATGCCGGCACCCATGAAGATGCGGTCGGTCGCACGATCGTGGGTGCGGTCGGTCGACACGGCGCCCCTCGACCCGACCGCGTCGATCTCGTCGATGAAGATGACGGACCCGCCGTACTTGTCCGACATCACCCGAGCCCTCTTGAACAATCTGCGAACCTTCATATTGCCGATCCCAAGGAACATCGCGGCGAACCCGGAGCCGGTGGAAAACAGGAAGGGAACCCCCGATGCTCCGGCGATCGCCTTCGCCATCAGCGTCTTACCGGTCCCAGGCGGTCCTTCGAAGAGGATCCCGTGAGGGGGATAGCCCCCCATCTGTTTGAAGTCCTTGAACCCCTCGAAGACACGCAGCACCTCCTGCGTCGCCTCCACGGCTGCGGGTTGGCCGCGCACGTCGTCGAACGAGGTGTCGTACTCGTTGGGGTAGATCACGTAGTCGTTGCCGCGCGAGAGGAACCAGAACAGCGCGCCGAACTGCAGGATGATGAAGAAGACCAGGATCAGCGCCTGGAGCATGAACGGCCGGAGCTGCGTCATGACCAGGGACGGGTTGCTGATCGACTGCGAGGGCGACAGGCCCATGAACAGCCAGGCGGCGAACAGATAGATCACGAACACCCACGCGGCCCGCTTCAACCAACGGCCGTAACGGCGGTACTGATCCATGACGGTCGACCTCCTCCTGCTCGACCCTGAGCTCGGGTCGATGCCCGAGTCTACGCCCGAGCACCCCTCGTCCGGAGGCTGCGCGGCCCGAGCCTCCTAGGCTTACCCCGATGTCGAGGGATCCGTTCGTCGAGCTCGAGGCCGCCCGAGCGGCAATGCTCGAGGAGGCGGAACGGTTCGTCCAGGAGCTCGGGCCGGTCCTGCGCGCGAGCCTGGTTTCCGGGTTCGACCGTCTGCGGCTGGCGCAGGTGGGCCACGTTGCCGGGTTCGACGGGCCGACCCTGGTCGCGCTGGAGGACGCGGTGGGCCGGGCGATCGAGCTGGGGGTGGCCGAGACCATCGAGCGCCTGCGCTCGCCGGAAATCTGGCTCTCGCCGCTCACGGCGCCCGAGCTCCCTCCCCGCACCGACCCCGCACGACCGCTCGGGATGCCGGAGTGGGTCGCCCGGCTAGGCGGCTCCGGACGCGAGGGTTCGACGCTCGGCAGGCTCGACGAGATGACGAACCGGATCTGGGTTGCGATCACGGCGGCCGCGAAACCGCTCGACCCCGTCCTGGAGGAGTTCGGGTTCCGGCCCGAGCGGCGCCGGCTGGGCGGCGGGAGCTTCGGGATCTCGCCGAGAACCCTGCCGCAGCTCGATCCGAGCGGGGCGATCGGGCAGCGGTGGAAGCGCTACCGAGCCGCTTACGAGCGCATGGCCGCGCTCGCGGCGTTCGAGACCTAGGTCGGCGGAACGGGGCGGAGCGGGCGGCCCTCGAACGGCACCGAGAGCACCACGGTGGTCGTCGTGTTGACCTCTGCCTTCTCACGGAGCCGTTGGATCAGGTCCTCGAGGTCCGACGTCGTGCGCGCCCTCACCTTCAGGATGTAGTTGGCCTCGCCCGCGATGCTCAGACAGTCCACGACCTCGTCGAAGTCTCGGACGCGTTCGGGAAGGTCGTCCGGCTGCGTCGGGTCGAAGGGCGTGACGGCGATCAACGCCGTCACGAACAACCCCACCGCATCGGGGTCGACGATCGCTCGGTACCCGCGGATCGCACCCGTGCGTTCGAGTTTGCGGACGCGCTCGTGGACCGAGGAGGCCGAGAGCCCGGCCCGGCGGCCGATGTCGGCATAGGTCGCCCGGGCGTCCTCCTGCAACGCCGCGATGATCTCGAGGTCGCGTTCGTCCACCACCCGCGTATCGTACGGCCCGCCGTTCGGCGGAGCTCGTCGAGCCCCGCGATGACCCACGTCTCCGATCCCCGGCACGGCCGATTCCGCCGAGCGCCACGTCGCGGTACAACACGACCGTCACTGGATGCGGCTCGACCTCCTCGGAGCCGGGGAGGCGGCGTGGTCGCGACATCCACCGTCCCAGCGCTCCGGTTCGTTCGGGTCCGTCATGCGGGGACCGAGCGGCAGTTCGTCCTGCTCGACGGCCCTACGCGCGAGCGTTACGTGGAGCTTGTCGCGCGGTCCGCGGGCGCGATCGAGGGGCTCCTGTCGCCCTCGGTGATGGCCAACCGGGTCGCGTCGTGGAGCGTCCGTCCGCCGGAGCTCGTCTTGCGGCCGTGGCGGCTCGAGCGCCGGCTGTTCGCTACCCGGCTCGCGCGTCTCGCGGCCCGGCGCCGGACGATCGCGTTCGCCGACGTTCGGCGTTGCTACGCCTCGATGTCGGCGTCGATCGTCGGCGATGCGCTCCGTCGAGCGGGGATCCCGACCGCATGCGAGGTCGAGATGTTCCTCGCGGGCCTCGAGCGGATCGGCGTCGAGGGTCTTCCCGTCGGCCCGGACGCTTCGGCGGTCCTGGCCAACGCCGTCCTCGCGCAGGTGGACCGAGCGCTGCGGAAGGCCGGAGTCGAGCACATCCGATGGGTGGACGACGTGGTTCTGTCGGGCGGCGACGCCTCGGTCGCGCTGTCCGTGTTCCGGACCGCCCTCGCGACGATCGGGCTCCGGCCCAATGAGGCCAAGACGAGGGTCCTGCTCGACGCCCGCGATCTCGGATCGACGACCACCGTGTCCGGCGATCGGTGATGCGTCCGAGATGGCCGTCGCTGCATCCGACCCGCCGCTTGGGGCTAAGCTCGCCCGGCCATGAAGACCCTGTACCGCGCGTCGCGCGTCCACACGCTGTCGTACCCGGCGATGGGGGAGTGGGTCCTCGTCGACGGGCGGCACATCGAACGAGTGGGCGTCGGCGACGTTCCCCACGCGGACCGCACGGTGGACCTGCCCGGGACCACGATCCTGCCGGGGTTCGTCGACACGCACGTCCATCTGACCGGCACCGGGGTGCACCACCAGGCGCCCGAGCTCGGATCCGCGACCTCGGCGTCTGGGCTGCTCGACGTGGCACGGTCGGTCGCGGCGGCGAGGCAGGGCCCGGTGTACCTGCACGGCTGGGACGAATCCGGCTGGCAAGACCGGACCCTGCCAACCCTCGCCGAGCTCGACGACCTCACCGACCGGCCGCTGGGGCTCACCCGCGTGGACGGGCACCTGCTCCTGGCCAACTCCCCCGCGCTGGAGTCGTCCAACGCGGCGAGTGAGCCCGGGGTCGAGATCGACGACGCCGGCGCGCCCACCGGCCGGCTCACCTCGAAGGCCGGACAGGTCGCCAAGCGCTGGTTCGCCACGCACCTGTCCGAACACGACGTGGAGGAGCTGCAGCTCGCGGCCGCGAGCCTCGCCGTCGCCTTCGGCGTCACGACGATCCACGAGATGTCGATGCCGGCCGAACGCGGCATGCGCGATCTCGAGATCCTCCTCGCCCACCGCTCCCGGCTGCCGCTCGACGTCGTCTGCTACGTCGCGACGACCAACATCTCCACCGCGATGGACCTCGGCCTGCCGCGGATCGGCGGGGACCTCCCGGTGGACGGGTCGATCGGCGCGCGGACGGCGTTCGTCTCCGGGGGATTCGTGGACCGCGACGCGAGCCCGGGTAGCTACTTCGAGGACGACGAGCTCGCGCAGTACTTCCACGACGGTCACCTCGCGGGTCTGCAGGTCGGCGTGCACGCGATCGGGGACGCCGCCGTCGAGCAGGTGGTACGGACCTGGGAGCGCGTGTACCAGTCGCTCGACTCGCGGCAGCGCCGGCACTTCCGGGCACGGCGCCACCGGATCGAGCACTTCGAGATGTCGAGCCTGGACGTGATCGAACGCGCGGCAATGCTCGGCCTCGCGATCAGCGTGCAGCCGACCTTCGACGCCCGCTGGGGGTTCCCCGGCGGCCTGTACGAGCAGGGCCTCGGCGAGGAGCGGGCGGGCTCGATGAACCGGTTCCGAGACCTGCTGAGCCGTGGGATGGAGCTCGGTGCCGGATCGGACTCGCCGATCACCACGATCGACCCGCTGGTCGGGGTGGCGGCGTTCGAGGGTCATCACGACCCGACCCAGCGGCTTGGTCGGGAGGAGGCGGTCCGCGTGTTCACACTCGGCAGCGCTCGGTTGGCCCATCAGGAGGACAAGAAGGGCAGCCTCGAACCCGGCAAGCACGCCGACTTCGCGATCTACGACGTGGACCCGCTCGTCGCGAGCTCGCTCGAGGGCGTGCGTCCCGTGCTCACGGTGAGCCTGGGCCGCGACGTGTACGCCGTCTGACACCTGCGCATTTGACAGCCCGGCGACCCGGCGTAGACTTCGGCGCTGCGCCGGCCGCCTCAGCGGCAGGCGCACGGAGGACCCAAGAGGCTGAGTAGAGAACGCGGCGCCCCGGCGCCGCGGCCCCAAAGGTCTCTTGGGTCCTCATCTCTCCCTCACGGCACCGATCCCGGCGTGGCCACTTCCTGCCCTCCAACCCGCGTGCTGCTTGGCCGGAGCAGATCTGGGAATGAAATCACCTCCGCTCGGCGTTGTTCGCGCGGAACGGTTGCCAGCGAGATGCCCGGGAGTACAATCCCCCGGCCGAAAAGAGGGATCGCACGGTGGAAGACCTCGAAGACACGCTCGAAGACGAAGAGGTCGACGAGGAAGGTGCCGAGCCCGGCACCCCCGACGAGGACGCGCCGACCACACCGGCCCCCGCGACCACGGGCGCCGGTCGCGACGAGGACGTCGAATCGATCCAGGACATCCTGGTCAAGCAGGAGGCTCGCGCCGAGGAGGCCGAGGAGGAGGACGACTCCGTCCTCACCCTGACCCGCGAGGAGCGCCTGGAGCCCCTCTCGGTCAAGGTGGTGCCCCCACAACCAACCGAGTTCATCTGTTCGAACTGCTACCTGGTCAAGCACCGGAGCCAGCTGAAGGACAAGGCGAAGATGCTCTGCCGGGACTGCGCCTGAGCCCGAGCCGGCTCCGGCTTCCGGCTGCCCTCCTGATCGCCGCCGCCGCGGGCGCCCTCCTGTCGATCTCGCTGCCGCCCGTCGGCCTCTGGCCCGTCGTGTTCGTCGCGCCGATCCCGTTGTTGTGGCTCGTGCGTGGCTCGCGCCCCGGCCGGGCGTCGCTGTGCGGGTTCGCGTTCGGCTTCGCCTACTTCGGCGTGCTCCTGTACTGGATCCTCCTGTTCGGGGAGCTCGGGTGGGCGGCCCTCGTGACCTTGTCGGCGGGGTTCACGGCGGCGTTCGGTGCCCTCGCGCCCGCCGTCTGGCGGCGCGACCATCCCATGCTCGGCACCCTCGGGCTCGCCGGCCTGTGGACAGTCATCGAATGGATCCGAGGGATGATCCCGCTCGGCGGGTTCGGATGGGGGCAGCTGGGGGTGACCCAGGTCGACGCGCCCGCGCTGCCGCTCGCGTCGGTCGGAGGGGTCTGGGCCCTGTCCTTCACGGTGGTCGTCGTGGCCGGGTTGCTCCTGCTCGCCTGGGAGCGGTGGGGGAGTGGCCGGCGGGCGCGCGCGCTCGCCCTGGCCACCGGCGCGGTCGCCATCGCGGTGGTGCCCGCGGCGATCCCCATCCCGGCTCCGGACGGTCGGACGGTGGAGGTCGCCGCGATCCAGGTCGATGTCGCCTCGGTCCAGGACCTGGTCGGCGTGGACGAAGACGTCGCGGTCGCCCGCTTGAACATCGACCGTCACCACGAGCTCACTCGGGACCCTCCCGACCTGGTCGTGTGGGGCGAGGGGGCGCTCGACCCCGGTGTGACCTCGGATCCGCTGCTCATGTCGGGGGTGAGCAAGGCGATCGCGACCGTCGGGGCCCCGACGATCTCCGGCGCGGTGACCGACGACCCCGACGGCACGCAGCGCACGGTGACGCTCGCGTTCGACGCGGCAGGCCGGATCGTCGATCGGTACGTCAAGGTGAAGCTCGTGCCGTTCGGTGAGTACGTGCCCTACCGCAAGCTGCTCGGATGGATCTCGGCGACCGATCAGGTGCCGGTGGATCGCGTGCCGGGGAACGAGGTGACGCTGATCTCGTTGCCGGGTCTCCCCCCGATCGGGACCCCGATCTGCTACGAGAACAGCTTCCCCTCGATCGACCGACAGATGGTGCGCGAGGGCGCGCGCTTCCTCGTCGTCGTGATCAACAACGCTTCCTACGACCGGACCGCCGCCTCCGAACAGCACCTGCAGATGAGCCGGCTCCGCGCGGTCGAGAACGGGCGCTGGGTGGTGCACGCGGCGGTCTCCGGGATCAGCGCCTTCATCGACGAGCGCGGCGACGTCGTGGATTCGCGGGGCCTGTTCGAACCCGCGACGATGCGTGCAATGATCCGCGCCTCCGACCGCCGAACCCTCTTCACCCGCCTCGGGGACTGGGTGCCATGGGGGTCCGCCGTCCTCGTCGTCGGCCTGATGGCCCTCCCGAGGGGGCGCGGGCGGCGGCGGCGCGAACCGGGCCCCCTGCCGTCACGGCCGAGGACACTGGTGATCCTGCCCACGTACAACGAGCGGGCGACGATCGGCGCCGTGCTCGACGGTCTGAGCGCGGTGGACGCAGATCTGGACCTCCTGGTCGTGGACGACGGTTCGCCGGACGGCACGGCCGAGATCGTCCGCGAACGTTCGCGGACCGATCCCCACGTTGGACTGGTGGAACGCCCCCGCAAGTCGGGGCTCGCGAGCGCCTATGCCGTCGGTTTCGATCGCGCGATCGGTGAGGGGTACGACCTCGTCGTCGAGATGGACTCGGACCTGTCGCACCGACCCGAGGAGCTCCCTCGCCTCCTGGAGGCGGCGGGGCGGCACCACATGGTGATCGGGAGCCGGTACGTCCAGGGTGGCTCGGTCACGAACTGGAGCCGCGCCCGAGTGGCGCTGTCGAAGGCAGGCAACCTCTACGCGCGGTTCTGTCTGGGCTTCGATATCCACGACGCGACGAGCGGCTTCCGCGTCTACCGGCGGGAGGCGCTCGAGGAGATCATCGCGAGCCCGATCACCTCGGATGGGTACGGCTTCCAGATCGAGCTGGTCTACCGGGCTTGGAACCTCGGCCTGTCCGTCGGCGAAGCGCCGATCTCGTTCCGTGAGCGCGAGCACGGCCAGTCCAAGATCAACCAGCGCATCGTGGTGGAGGCCCTGTGGCTCGTCACCCTGTGGGGGCTGCGAGCCCGGTTCCGGCCCCATCCGGCGTCCTGAACTCATCCACAAACGCCGGGAATGTACGTTATGACAAGTTGGCTATTTTCCTTCATCACCCACCAATAACCCCTACCCTCCCCCAAGCCACCCTGTCCAACCCGATTGCGTCGGGGCAGCCGCGTGAGGATGCGGTTTTGGTCGTTGCCCTCAGGGGCAATGGCAAGCCAGCTGGACGGTCAAGGGGTGTGAGAGCTGCGGGTGAGGACGAAGGCTGCGGCATTCGCTTCATCCCCTGCGAATGAGGTAGCCATTTCGGGGCTTGGGCCAGTCCATCCATCTAATCCGGTCACCCCGGCCGCGGGCCGGCCGAATCGTCCGGATCGTGAGGACAATCCCATCGTCAGGCGCTTGCTCGGTTGCTCTCAAGCACAGTAGCCCGTACACTCTGCGCGACCTGCGGGTGAGAACCGCAGGTTAGGACCAAGGGCTTACGGCAGTCTGGGACCTTCGGCGGATGAAGTAGCCCGGATCGGGGTCCTAGAATCGCCAGCAGCGGGACAGAGGTGTCCCCCAGTTGCTGACACGGTCAACACGACGGAGGTAGGAAAGATGCCGGCACAGCGCAACACGAACCAGAGCAAGCGACTCACCGCGGCCGGCCTGATCGCCGTGACCGCAGCCACGCTGCTGATGATGGCGTGGGCCATCTTCCCCACGGCCGC
>JBKPRY010000387.1:0-9193 GCA_046734755.1 Actinomycetota bacterium
GGACGGGACTTGACGCTCTCCATAAAGTACGGGACCTGCCAACCGCCTTCGCAGCTGCCGCACTGCACCCACGCGTAGGTCTCCTTGTCCTGAACCTTCAGGAGAACCCGGAGAACGGAGGGGTCGGTCTCGCCGGCGAACTCACACTGCGGTAGGTGTCTCGCGGTCTTTGGATCGAGCGGATCTTGCCGAACACGAGCCTTGGCGGGCTCATGGTAGTGCTGTACCCCGCATACGCAGGTCGCCACCCAATGCCCGCGCTCCATCTCCGACCACTCGATCTCGACGCCGGGGTCGCCTTTGAGGATCTTGCAGTTGTCGGCATGAATGAACGCCGGCAAGATCGGCCGCTTTTGCGTGAGACCAAACATGCTTGCTCCTTCCTTTCGCGACTGTAAGACGGCTCAGTGACGCGGCATCACCTACGCTCGGCGCCGACCGATCACGGCGTCACCTCACGCTCGCGGTCATTCCTGGCTCGAATCCCTCCCGCCAGGGGGAACGGTCCCGCCCCACGGGGGGCTTTTCTCGCGAAGTCTGCTGGAACTTCCATGGGCAGTGTTGGGAAGAAATCGCCGACCTTTGGCTTGCCCGCCGGCCTTCCGATTGCAACTCCGATGCTCGTGTCGGACCTCAGGGCCACCCCCGAGCAGGGGGGACAGGACATGCCCTGCATCCCAGGGTTCGCCCTCTTGGATCAGACCGCCACACCGCCCACAGATCCAGGGCCTTGGCGTCCTGGCCAGGATCTGACGCCTGCGCTGGTGATCGGCGTCGTTCCCCCACGTTCGGCGGGACCGAGTCTTGTGCGTGCACCCTGCCGCAATGGGGGCAGGCTCTCGGAACGCGCTTCATCGTTCCTGCTCCTCTGCCATCTTCCGAAGGGGGCCGCCGCTTGGACAGGTCCGATGACCTCGGCGGGATCTCTGCCATCGATGTGAGCCTTGGCGAGGATGAGCGTCGCCTCGGCTGGATCGACATCGCAGCGAATCAACGTCTGGAGCGCGTGGTCCCAGCCGTCGGCTTGGTCTTGGTCGTGGACGGCGAGGACTTGTAGACGTTGGTCAATCTCAGCGCGATCTGTCCCTCGAACGATGAGGTCCTCGACGATGCGCCGTCCTTCTTCGGAGAGTCTTTGGGTTTGGCGGTTCTGGTCTTGGTTTTCGTTCTTCATCTCATCAAATTGAGCATCTGATATCTGAGGAACTGAATACTGAGGAACTGAATGTGTGATTCCTGGACGCACGTCGGGTAACTCCAAACGCACGTCGGGTCCCTCAAGACGCACGTCGGGTCGCCCCAAACGCACGTCGGGTCGAGCTATATCTGCACCCGCTGTGCGTTCTGGGCGCACGTCGGGCAGGTCAAAGGGCATGAACCGATGTGACGCTGGGTGCACTTCGGGCAGGTAGGGAGCCACTTTGTATCGTCTCACCCAGGTCCCGGCCTCACGATCGACCACGACCTTGCCCGCATCGCGGATCAAGTCGGACTTCTCAAGACGCCGGATGGCTCGGCTGATCGTCGTCCACTCCAGACCGAGCCGCTCGCCGATCGTTCGTTGGGACATCCACGCCGTGCGTTCTCGGCCAGCCTTCGCCGACAGGATCACGAGGACGTTCCACGCCGTGGCGTCGAGGCCGGCGTACGCCGCCTCCTCGGGTACCTTGGCCCACTGGTCACTCGGCTGATATACGATTCCGCCGTCTGGGCTTAGCCGCTGAGACGTTGGGAGGCTCTCTCCGGAGGGCCTCTCATCCATCTCCGGCTGCCTTCATCAACTGCGCGTTCTGACGCGACAAACGCGCAGAACGTCCGTCACGACGAGATCGCGGTTCCGCCGAGTCCTCGGGCTCTGGGGACGGGTTAGACGTGCCTCCTGGCGGGCACTCGCAGCGGAGCTCGACCCACTTATCCCAGCGATCCGACCAGACCGACCCTCATCGCCGATGGAGTGAGTCCAGGCCCGATCGCCGCGCCGGTGGAAGATCCGGGCGATGTTGCCGTGTCGGTCGACCTCGATGGCCGTCATCATGCTGATGCCGCCACGCGGTGCTCGGCGATGTAAGCCTCAACATCGCGGGGCTCGAAACGAACCGTGCGATGTCCAAGGCGGATCGCTCGCAACTCACCATCACGAGCCAGATTGATGACGGTGCGCGGGTGACGGCCGAGAATCTTTCCTACGTCGTCGGCGGTGAGGAGCTGTGGGAGCTCCGCCGGCTCGATCATGCCGTGCCTCCTCAGGAGCTCGCCCCTCCCGGGACGGCACCTGCCGGAGGTGACGTAGCCGGCAGCTCGTCAGAATCACACGGGTGTGATTCCGCGCCTATGATGCCCTACGATGACCACGCGCGTCAATCCGCCGCGAACCATGAGGACCGTCCGGGACCTGCCGACTGTCGTCGGCTCTCTCCACCGGTGCAGGCGGGACCGGTGCAGGCGGAACCTCGGCCGCTACCGCCTCCGACAACTATCGGGAGGGCTCTGGCAACTCGTCGATAACCGGTGGTTCCGCCCGGAGACGCGGCCCCGGAGGGGCACTGGCCTGTCGCTGGAGGCCTACGGCGACATCAGTTACATCCGAATCCGTTGCAAGTGTGGCCGAGACGAAAAGCTTCGGCTCGAGAAGTACCTGGATCTCCCCGTCGTGGAGGAGCGCGACGGGCTGGTCATTTACCTTTAGCCGCCGATCAGCTCCCCGAGCCGCGCCGTCTTCGCCTGCCGCTCCGACGGGAAGACGTGCGAGTAGCGCGCGGTCATCGTCGTCGCCGAGTGCCCGAGCTGCCCGGCCGCCTCGAGCAACGTGAAGCCCGCTCGAGCCATGAACGACGCGGCGGTGTGCCGCAGGTCGTGGACGGTCGGCACGGGCTCGATCCCGGCGCGCTCGGCCGCTGGCTGAAACACGCGCCGACGAAACCCGTTCTGTCGGATCTGCCCGCCGTCGGGCCCCGTGAACACGTAGGCGTCCTGCGCGAAGCGGTTGCCGAACCGCTCGAGGTGATCGGCCAGCATCGCCGCGAGCTCGTCGGGGATGTCGACGGTGCGGTCCTGCCCGGTTTTGGTCGCTCCGGTGATCTTTCGCCCGGCGACCTCGGACGAGGACTCGACGACGCGGATCGTTCGCCTCTTGAGGTCGAGGTTCCGAACGCGGAGCGCGGAGGCCTCACCGATGCGAAGGCCTGAGATCGCGAGTGTCCAGACGAGCGCTCGGTATCGGTCGGGCACATCGGAGGTGATCGCGGCGACCTCGCCCTCGGTCAGGAACCGCGCGTCACGTCGCGCCGCCTTCCCGACGCGGACACCGTGAGCCGCGTTGCGGCCGATCCGGTCCTCGTCGACCGCGACCTGCAGCGTGCGGTGTAGCAGGCGCTTGACGGCGTCGACGGTTGCCGCGCCCCTGGTCGCCGACAGCTCGGCGAGGAACTCGCGAACGTCGGCCTTGCCGATCGATCGAATCGGGCGGCCACCGAGCGACCCACCGACCAGATACAGCCGCCCGTGCATCGCGTAGAGCTCGCGCGTCGACGGTCGCAGGTGGGTCGAGGTCGCCATCATGTGCTCGAACGCCTCGGCGAGCGTGATGTTGCCGGCGGCGGGGTCGACGTAGCTGCCGGTGTCCTTGCGGTGCTCGACCTCGCGGGCATACCGCTTCGCATCCGCCGACCGGGTGAACGTCTTGGTCCGAACCTTCCCGGCCGGGTCCCGCCAGTAGACCTTGTACGCCGTGTGGTGCTGCCGCTTCCGCTCCTCGATCCAGGCCACGACCCTTCTCTGCTACCCAGATGCTACCCATATCGGGTAGCAATTGGTAACAGGTCAGGAGGATAGGCCTTCTACCTGCGGTTATCGGTCGGGGCGGGCGGACTCGAACCGCCGGCCTCCTGCTCCCAAAGCAGGCGCGCTACCAGGCTGCGCTACGCCCCGTGAGAAGGATGCTAGCGCGCTAGCCTGGCGGTTCGCCGGGCTTGGAGTCCAGCCTCGCCCCGCAGTTCGAGCAGAACCGGCTTTCGGCCGGGCTCGCCTGCCCGCAGTTCGAGCACGTCACCTCGTCGATGGCCTCGGGCGGCGGCATCGGCGGCATGAACGCCGCGGCGGAGGGCGGCGGCGGAGCCGGGGGGATCGGTGCGGTCGGGGTGGGGCCCGGGCCGCCACCGGCGCTCGCCGGCGACCCGCTTGCCCCGAAGCCGGCTTCCGTCGGTTCGTGCCCGGCGTGTTCGACGACCTCGGTGGGGTCGCCGCCGAGACCGCCGGGCTTTCCCCCGTCACCGGCTTCGAGCGGACGCCGAGCCCTTCGGGTCTCGGCGCGTCGAGCCAACGATGCACCGAGCGCGCCTGCCGTCCCGACGACCACCGGGATCCCCACAACGTTGGCCGGCGTGAGCGGGACGATGCAGAACTGTTGCAACAGGACCGCGGCGCCGAGGCCGGCGGTCGCGCCACCCGCGAACCCCTGCAGGGGCGCCCGGGCAGCTCCGAGCCGCCCGGCCCGGGTGAACGACAGCACCAGGAGGACTCCGCCGCCCAGCCCGACCGCCGTCGCCCCGGCGCCGGCGACCGTGGTGAAGGGACTCCGCCCCTCGACACACACGTACGCGACCCCGCTGCAGTCCTGGTCCGTGGTCTCCACCTCGGTGGTGACCTCGAACAGACCGACCGTGGCGTTGGAGATCGACTCGAGGTCGACCGTCCCCGACCAGCGCAGGCCGTCCTGGGCGATCGTGGCGGTGCCGACCTGCACCTCGCCGCCGGCGATGTGCACCGTGTAGGTGAGATCCGTGACCCGCGACCGTGCCGTCCCGTCGATCGGAACCAGCGAGCCCGACTGCAGCGGGACGGCGCCGCCGGGTGTGTTATGCCCGGTCGTGAAGTCGACGCCGTCGATCGAGACCGTGCAGGGGCCGGTGACCGTCGCGATGGCTTGCGGCGGAAGCAGCGCGATCCAGCCGACGGCGATGGCCGCGGTCCATCCCAAGAGCGCGAACGCCCGCCTCATGACCGCGCAACGCTAGGCGCCGCCCCACGGGACCGCAAGCGCCTCACTCCCATCGGCCCGAGGTCGACCGCCGATGTCCCGCCGAACCGCGGTCCCCACGCCATCGGATCGCGCCGGTGATAGAAAGAGGGACCCGATGCGCACCCTCCCTCGAACACCCATCGGTCTGAAGGACGCCGCGGTGGACCTGCGCGGTGTGACGAGACTGTTCGGCGCCGCGCCGGCGCTCGTCCGCATCGACCTCGCGATCGAGCGTGGGGAGGCCGTCGTTCTGCGCGGGCCGAACGGCGCGGGCAAGAGCACCCTGCTCCGGATCGTCGCGACGGCGCTGTCCCCCACCTATGGCGGTGGCTCGGTGCTCGGGTTCGACCTCGCCGACGCGCGCGAGGAGATCCGCGCGCGTTCGGAGCTGCTCACCCATCGCACCCGTCTGTACGAGGAGCTGACCGCGCGCGAGAACCTCGAGTTGTTCGCCGACCTGCTCGGCATCCACCACGACCTCGTGCAGGGGGCGCTCGAACGCGTGGCGCTCGCGGATTTCGCCGACGAACGGGTTCGAACGTTCTCCGCCGGGATGCGCCAGAAGGTCGCGGTCGCTCGGGTGATCGTCCGCGACCCCGAGCTCCTGCTGCTCGACGAGCCGACCATCGGTCTGGACGACGCGGCCAGGACCGCGGTCGACGAGATGATGCTGCACGCGTCCCGCGAGGGACGCACACTCGTGATCGCCACTCACCAGGCCGTGGCACCCGGCCTCGCCGCACGCGTCGTCACGCTTCGAAACGGCTCCGTGGAGGCCGTCTCGTGACGCTCGCGCACCAGGCGACGTTGATCGCGCGCAAGGATCTCCTGATCGAGGTCCGAGGACGACACGCGCTCGGGACGTTGGTCCCCTTCGCCGCAACCGTCCTCGTCTCGTTCGGGTTCGCGTTCGGGCCCGGCCGTGACGTGCTCGAACGCGTGGCGCCGGGCCTGCTGTGGATGGCGGTGCTCTTCGCCGCCGTGATGGCCTCGAGGCGTGCGTACCAAGCCGAGTCGGAAGACGGGGCCCTCGAGGGGCTCCTGCTCGCTCCGATCGACAAGGCGGCCGTGTTCCTCGGCAAGGCGTTCGCCGTGACGGTCGAGCTCCTCGCGCTGGTGCTCGTGGTGCTCCTGCTGGTGATCGTGCTGTTCGACCTGTCGGTCGCGAACCCGCTCCTGGTCCTAGCCGCGTTCGTGCTGGGCGCGATCGGGCTCGCCGCGGTGGGGAGCCTGTTCGGCGTCGTGGCCGAGTCCGCCCGGACGCGCGAGGCCATCTTCCCGATGCTCGTGCTCCCGCTCGTCGCGCCGGTCTTGATCGCGGGGGTTCGCGCGACCGATCTCGCGGCGGCCGGCCGCTCGAGCGAGGTGCTCTCGTGGCTGGGGTTGCTCGCCGCGTTCGACGTCGTGTTCGTGTCGGTCGGCGTCCTGGTGTTCGGCTACCTGTTGGAGGACTGATGGCGGCGACGGCGGAGCGCGCGCTCGGCAGGGCGACGTCTCGGAGCGGGGAGCACCTGCTCGGGATCGCCACGCTCGTCGCGCTCGGGGTCTCGGCCGTGCTCTCCCTCGTCGTGGCGCCGCCGGACGCGGTCCAGGGCGAGGTGCAGCGGATCATGTACGTCCACGTCCCCGCGGCCTGGCTCGCGTACCTGTCGTTCTTCGTCGTCTTCATCGCGAGCATCGCGTACCTGAAGACCAGGAAAACGCGATGGGACCGCGTCGCCGCCGCGTCCGCCGAGATCGGTGTGTTGTTCACGTCGTTGGCGATCGTCCTCGGGATGCTGTGGGGCAAGCCCGTCTGGGGGACCTGGTGGACGTGGGACCCGCGCCTCACCACCACCGCGGTGCTGCTCCTGATCTACGTCGCCTATCTCGCGATCCGCCGGATCACGGACAACCCGTCCCGGCGGGCCCGCTGGGCGGCGGTGATCGGGATCGTCGGGTTCATCGACGTGCCGATCGTGCACCTGTCGGTCGTGTGGTGGCGCTCGCTGCACCAGGGGCCGACGGTATTTCGGCTCGGCCGGCCCGAGATCGAGGGGACGATGCTCCTCGCGCTCCTCGTCGCGGTCGCCGCGTTCACGATCACATACGCGTACCTGATGACCCTCCGCCTCCGGGTGGGCAGGCTCGAGGAGCGCGCCGCGCGCGAGGCGCTGTCACCGCTCGTCGGGGCGGAGCGCTGATGGCGCCGAACGCCGGCTACGTGATTGCCGGGTACCTGGTCACCGCACTCGCGCTCGGCGGGTACACGCTCCGGCTGTTCGCGAGGGCCAGGACCGCCAAGCGCGGCGCCCGGACGATCGCCGATCGGCGTCGCGACGGCTGACGGGATCCAGTCGGATCCGTGTGCTTCGAAGCGTCGGGGCTGCTCCGGCGATCAGGTCCCGTCCGTGGCGGCTCGGGCCTCCGCGATGAGGTCCTTGGCCGTCTGGCGTTCGACGCCGAACGGCGCGGCCTCCAGGTAGGTCTCGAACGCCGAGATCGCGTCCTCGGGTCGATCGAGCCCTCGCAGGAGGATGACGCCGCGGATGAACATCCCCTCGGGGTAGCGCGGGTCGGTCGACAGGGCCCGGTCGACGGATCGGAGGGCCTCCTCGGGTCGCCCGTTCTGGTACAGGATGATCCCGACGTGCGCGAGCGCCTCCGCGTCGTCGGGGTCGAGCTCGAGCGCGACCGAGTACTCGGACAGGGCGTCCTCGACCATGCCCGTGTCCAGGTAGCGATGCGCGAGGTCCAACCGAGCGGCCAGGTCGTCCGGGTGCTCCTCCACGCGTCGCTCGAAGAACCCGAGCGGGTCGTCGGAGGTGGGCGGCGCGGATGCCCGCACTTGGGGTTCGACGTCGCGGGCCAGGGACGCGACCACGACCGCCAAGACGGTTCCCCCGATCAACACGGCGACCGCCCACGGCGGGACGCGTCGAGGTTCGGCGATGCTCGTTCGACCACCTCCGGCCGGCGCGTCCTCGAGCGCGACCGCGGCGGCGTTCCCGGACTGCGCGTGATCGCGGCGGTCCAGGGCCCGCAGCACGCGCGCCATCCGGCCCTCGGTCTGCTCGCGCAGCCGGAGGTAGCCGGCCCCGTCGAGCGCGCCCGACGCGTGCGCTTCCTCGAGGTCGGCGAGCGATCGCAGGAGCGCCTCATAGCGGTCCTCGAGCGGGTCGGCGAGCGGCTCGACCAGCGGCGGCGCCTCGCGGAGGAAGCCGGCCAGGACGCCGGCGCCGGCGACGAGCGCCAGCCCAGCGACGGCGAACGAGATCGCGATCGGGTTCACACGCCCGTCCCGATCATCGACGTCCCCCGTTCATCCGCTCTCCTCGAGATCGGCCAGCTCGCGCTCGATCCGCCGGTGCTCGGTCTCGGTCACCCCGCCGGCGCTCCGCGGCGCTCGCCTGCGGACGAACGCGACCCACACCGCCACCCCCGCGAGCATGCCGACGATCGGCACGGCCCACGGCAGGAGGTTCCACCCGTGACGGGGCGGCGACAGCAGGATCCACTCCCCGTAGCGATCGACGAAGAACGCGCGGATCTGCTCGGGACTCCGGCCGGCGCGCAGCTGGGTTTCGATCTCGGTGCGCATCTCGCCGGCGAGCGGCGACGGAGAGTCGGCCACGGAAAGGTTCAGGCACACAGGACACCGCAACCCCGCCCCGATCTCGTGCGCGCGCTCGTCGAGCGTCCGAGGCCCGCCCGACCCACCGGACGCGATCAACGCGGCGAGCGCGAGGACCGCGATCGCCGCCGCGATCACCACGAACGAACGCGTTCGGCCGCTCACTCGACGTTCCCGGCCCGGAGCGCTCCCTCGATCTCGTCGGTGAGCCACTCGTAGGTCACGGCGCCGGTCGTCTTCGCGGCGATCGTCCCGTCGGGCGCGATCACGAAGGTCTCGGGGACCCCGAAGACCCCGTAGGCGATCGCCGTGCGCGAACCCGGGTCGTCGGCGAGGGGCCAGTCGCCCCTCAGCTCGTCGCGGAACTCGAGAGCCGCCTCGCGCGTGTCCTCGAACGAGACGCCGAGGACGACGACGCCTCGGTCCCGGTACCGGCCCCAGGCGGCGGTGAGCGCGTCGTGTTCCTCGCGGCACGGCACGCACCACGACGCCCAGAAGTTCAGGACCACGACCTGCCCGTGGAGGTCGCCGAGGTCGATCGTGCCGCCCGCGTCGAGCCTCGG
>JBKPRY010000388.1:0-1104 GCA_046734755.1 Actinomycetota bacterium
CCCCCCCGAACTTTTACACGCAGAAGACGGAATACGAGATTGGCAATATTGTCTCGTGGGCTCGGAGATGTGTATAAGAGACAGCCGCCATCCGGCGGAAGAACCGCCGGAACGGATCGAGGAGTCCCATCGGCTCGCCGCCCCCTCCCGAAGTTCCGGGAAGCCTATCCCGCAGGCACCGAGGGCCTAGTCGTCTCCACCATGAGCTCGGACTTGCGCGACTTGGAGACCCAGATGGCCGTCGCAACCACCGCGACCGCGACCACCACGACGACGACGCGTACCACCTCGTTGTCGGCCTGCTCGACGATGACGGGCGCGAACAGCAGCGCGACCAGGTTCATCACCTTGATCAGGGGGTTGAGCGCCGGACCCGCCGTGTCCTTGAACGGATCTCCGACCGTGTCGCCGATCACGGCGGCCTTGTGCGACTCGCTGCCCTTGCCGCCGTAGTGGCCATCCTCGATGAACTTCTTCGCGTTGTCCCACGCGCCACCGGAGTTCGAGAGCATCACGGCGAGCAGCTGGCCGGTGAGGATCGAGCCCGCGAGGAAGGCACCGAGCGCCTCCGCGCCGAGCGCGAAGCCGGCGATGATCGGCGACAACACGGCGAGCAGCCCCGGCGTCATGAGCTCGCGGAGCGACGTCTTGGTGCAGATGTCCACGACGCGCGCGTAGTCCGGCTGTTCCTCGTACGTCATGATCCCCGGGTGGTCGCGGAACTGGTTCCGCACCTCGACCACGACCTGGGACGCGGCTCGACCCACCGCGCGGATCGCGAGCGACGAGAACAGGAACGCGATCGAGCCGCCGATCAGCAGGCCGACCAGCACGTTCGGCCGATCGACGCGGATGGGGAACTCGATCCCCTCGCGGCCGAGCGCGAGCAGGACGGCCTCGGCGAACGAGCCGAACAGCGACGTCGCGGCGATCACCGCGGTCGCGATCGCCATCCCCTTGGTGATGGCCTTGGTGGAGTTGCCGACGGCGTCGAGACCCGTGAGCACCTGCGCCGGTCGACCCTCGAACTCGCCCGACATCTCGGCGATCCCCTGCGCGTTGTCCGACACCGGCCCGTAGGTGTCCATCGACACGATCACACCC
>JBKPRY010000389.1:0-1717 GCA_046734755.1 Actinomycetota bacterium
GTCACGCCGGTGCCCCACAACGGGGTCCGGCCCAAGAAGCGCCGGCGCGTCTAGCGCGCACGGCAGGCCCGCACGTCGAAGCGGGCGTCATACGCGGCGGGGAGGAATGGATGATCCCCCGTCGGAGGAGGAGCAGAAGTGTTCATCGTCACGAGACCGCAGATCCAGGAGGAGTCCCTCTCTCCGACCCGCTCGAAGTTCGTCATCGAGCCGCTCGAGCCCGGGTTCGGCTACACCGTGGGGAACTCCCTCCGTCGCACCCTGCTGTCCTCGATCCCGGGCGCGGCCATCAGCTCGGTCCGGATCGAGGGCGTGCTGCACGAGTTCTCGACGATCCCCAAGGTCACCGAGGACGTCACCGACATCATCATGAACCTGAAGGAGCTCGTGGTTCGCAGTGAGTCCGAGGAGCCCGTCACGGTCTACCTGAAGGCCAAGGGTCCCGGCTCCGTCACGGCCGGAGACATCGCGCCCCCGGCGGGCGTCGAGATCCTGAACCCCGACCTGCACGTGGCCACGCTCGGCAAGGGCGGGTCGCTCGAGATGGAGATGAACGTCGAGCGCGGGGTCGGCTACCGGATGGCCGACAAGAACAAGAACGCGCGCGACCCGATCGGCGTGATCCCGGTGGACTCGATCTTCTCCCCGGTGCGCCGCGTCTCGTACGCGGTCGAGAACACCCGGGTCGAGCAGATGACCGACCGCGACCGGCTGATCCTGGATGTCGAGACCGACGGCTCGATCACGCCACGCGAGGCGCTGGCCTCCGCGGGCGGGACGTTGCTCGAGCTCGTCCAGCTCTTCGGCGACCTCGCCGAGGCGCAGTCGATGCAGGTCGGACCCGCGGAGGACGACTCCCTGCCCTCGGACTATGCGATCACGGTGGAGGAGCTCAACCTGTCGGTACGTTCGTACAACTGCCTCAAGCGTGAGGGCATTAATACCGTCGGCGACCTGGTCGAGAAGTCCGAGGCCGAGCTGATGGACATCCGCAACTTCGGCCAGAAGTCGATCGACGAGGTCAAGGCCAAGCTCGAGGAGCTCGGCCTGGGGCTGCGGGAGGAGTAGGGATGCCAAAGCCCAAGAAAGGCCCCCGCCTGGGCTCGGGTCCGGCCCACCAGCGTCTGATGCTGAACGGCATCGCCGCCCAGCTGTTCGTCCACGAGCACATCAACACGACCGAGGCCAAGGCCAAGGCCGTCCGCCCGGTGGCCGAGAAGCTAATCACGTTCGCCAAGAGGGGCGACGTGGCGGCGCGCCGAGAGGTCCTCAATCAGATCCCGGACCGCGACATCGTCCACAAGCTGTTCAGCGACATCGGCCCGCGGTTCGCCGAGCGCAATGGCGGCTACACGCGGATCCTCAAGCTCGGGCAGCGACGGGGGGACGGGGCGCCGATGGCGCGGATCGAGCTCGTCGAGTCCGAGTAGTCCACGACACAGCTGTCGACAGCCCGGGCCGCGAGGCGGCCCGGGCTGCTCCCTTCCATCCCGCTGCGGCCGGTTAGGACGGCCAAGTCGGCCACCGGGATGCGACGCTTACCCGAGCCACTATCGATCGCCATGCGTCCGTGTCCACACCAGATAGCCCTCGCCGTCGTATGCGCCCACGATGACCGCCTCGATCCCCTCGACCAGCATGTCCAGGACGTCGAGCCCGATGCTCGAAAGCGTCGACGGCATAGCCATATGCTTCAGGGATGTGAGGAAGGCGATCG
>JBKPRY010000390.1:0-2134 GCA_046734755.1 Actinomycetota bacterium
TGCTCGCGTCCGAACGTACCCCTCGATCAGCTCGAGCAGTCGGTCCCGCCCGAAGGAGTCGTCATGACCGCCGTGCACGATCCGAGCTGGGACCTCGCGCAGCCGCTCCATGCTGCGGACGTAGTCGGGGATGTTCGACTCGGGCAGCTCGTCGAGCAGGATGCCACTCTCGTACACGCAGTCGCCGGAGAACAGCGTTCGACTCGCCTCCTCCCATAGCCCGAGCTCGCCAGGCGTGTGGCCCGGCAGGTGCAGGACCTCGAAGCGTCGGTCACCGAGATCGATTTCGTCGCCCTCGTCCAGCACCCGGGTCGGAGTCACGGCCGACACAGCGTAGGACGCGAGCTCGTAGCCCTCATGCGGAAGGGCGGCGAGCAATGATGGAGGCGCGTCGTAGCCGGAGAGCTCCTCGGGCGGATAGTCGTCGATCACGAGCGAGGCGAACCCCTCCGCGTTCGCGACCGCCTCGGCGTCGTCGCGGTGCACGACGACCTCGTCGAACTCGTGCAGCCCACCGGTGTGGTCGAAGTGCCGATGCGTTGCGAGGGCGATCGTCGGCCGATCGAACAGGTCGGCCAGCTCCCGGCGCAGCGACCCGATCCCCAGGCCGGTGTCGACGAGGAGGTCGCGCTCCTTTCCTCGGACCAGGAACAGGTTCGCCTGCAAAAAGGGGTCGACGTACGGCTCGCGGATACGCAGGACGCCGTCGTCGACCGTCTGGTGCTCGAACCATCGCTCGACCACACGCACGCGCGCGATGCTAGCGGCTTGACGCGGCGGTCCCCGCCGGGATAGGACCGCTCCCACGCGTCGAAAGGAGGGTTCGGATGGCGACCGATCTGTCGATCTCGCTCCCCGACGAGCCGGGTGGTCTCGCGAAGGCCGCGAAGGCGCTCGGGGCGGCCGGGGTGAACGTGGAGGGCATCGCGGGTCTGGGGGGCGGCGGCCACGGGCACGTCCACCTGTTGGTCGAGGACGCGGGCGCCGCTCGGACCGCGCTCGAGGGCGCCGGGGTCACGATCGAGGGCGAGCGCGAGGCGGTGGTCCTCGACGTCTCGAGCGAGGACCGTCCCGGCAAGCTGGGCGAGCTCGCGCAGACGATCGCGGACGCCGGGGTGAATCTCGCCGCCTGCTACGTGGCGTCTCGGTCCCGCGTCGTCTTCTCCTCCGACGACCCGGCGGCGCTGCGCTCGGCGCTCGGGATGTAGCACCGAACGGGGATTGACGCCGAGAGGCGGTGAGCGTAGACCGGCAGGCGACGGGTTGGGTGGGACCCAGAAGAAGGAGGTTGCCGATGAAGGACCTTACCGTCTCCCTCGAGGACCGGCCCGGCACCCTCGCCGATCTTGGCGAGGCGCTCGGCAAGGGCGGGGTCAACATCGAGGGGCTCACCGCGGTCAGCAGCGAGGGACGAGCGATCGTCCATGTCCTCGTCGAGGACGCGGCCGCGGCGCGCACGGCGCTCGAGGGCGCCGGCATCAAGGTCGAGGGCGAGGCCGAGCCGTTGATCTCGGAGGTTCCCTCCGGCCAGGTCGACCAGCCCGGCGTCGTGGGCCAGATGGCCCGGGCCATGGCCGACGCCGGCGTGAACATCCAGGTCGTCTACCTGGCGACCAAGAACCGCGCCGTGGCGGTCACGAGCGACAACGCGAAGGCGCGTCAGGCGCTCGGGATGTGAGACGGCTCGTCGGGGGCGGCCGGGGCCGCCTCCGGTGACGCGGCCGCGTACGCGCGGTCCAGGATCTGGATCGGGTGGAGCACCCACATCGTCGATCCGATCTCGCGCAGCCCGGCCGTGATCTGCATGGTGCAGCCGGTGTTCGCACTGGCGACGACGTCGGCGCCCGTCGACGCAAGCGCGTCCGTCTTTCGACGCCGCAGCTCCGAGGACATCTCGGGTTCGAGCACGTTGTAGAGCCCCGCGGCCCCGCAGCAGACATCGCCGCTCGGCACGTCCAGCACCTCGATGCCCTCGACCGCCCGCAGCAACGCGCGCGGCTGCTCGCGGAGATGCTGTACGCGGAGCGCGTGGCACGCGTCGTGGTACGCGACCCGCTCGAACCCCGGCCTGCCCGTCGGCGGACGCACGAGCCCCTCGTCGTGCAGGAGCTCCATCACGTCGTGGACCTTGCTC
>JBKPRY010000391.1:0-2606 GCA_046734755.1 Actinomycetota bacterium
AGCTCGGCGGCGAGCAGGCCGAGGGCGTCGTCGGACAACGACTGCGACGCCGTCGCCATGTCGCCGAGTGAGAAAAGGATCTTCACGATCTCGGCGACGCCCCGACCCGTCTTGTCCGCCACGTCCTGGGGGGTCGACCCATGGACGAGCTTCAACGCCGGCAGCGAGGGGCCCGCGGGTTCGGGGGCCGGCGGAGCCTCGACGATGGGAGCAGCCTCGGCGGCGGGCGTCGGTGGCTCGGGCTCGGCGACGGGTGCCGGCTTCGGGGCGGCTGGCGGCGTCTCGGGCTCGAGGACCTCCTTCCGCTTCCTCGGCCGCGACTTGGGGAGTGGTTCCTCGACGGCCTCCTTGATCTTGGCCTCGGGGACGGCCTTGCCTCCCGAGGCTCGGAGCCGGGGCACGGCCTGGTCGGGAACCGACGAGGAGGCCGTGAGGCCGTCGATCCCCATTTCCTTGAGCGACGCGAGCAGCTCCTTGCTCGCGACACCAAGCTCTTTGGCCAGTTCGTGAACCCTCAACGATCCAGTTCCCCCTCGATCTCTGTCCTAAGCGTAGCCGCTCCGTGCTCGTCCAGACCGGTCCGGAGCCCACGCGCGAGCGCTCCCCGCGACAGCGCGGCCTCCACGCACGAACGCCGGCGATGCACGTACGCTCCCCTGCCCGGCCCCGAACCGCTCGGGTCCACCCGGACCGAGCCTCCCGCCCCAACGGTCAGTCGCAGAAGGTCCGCCTTGGCCGCACGCTCCCGGCACCCGACGCACGTCCGCACCGGAACGTGCGCCGCCACGGCTACGCCTCCGCCTTCTCCTCCGCAGGCTCGACCGCATGGACCACAAGGGTCTCCCCCGCTTCGTCGGTCGTCGCGGCCGGCTCACCGTCGTCGATGCTGGCGCCCGATCCGTCGTCGGGGGTGGCCGAGTCGCCTCCGGACCCGGCGGGCTCGCCGTCGGGGGGCTCGACCTCGGCGGCCGGCACCGACACCACCGGTGCAACCACCGGCCGAGGTCCTCGCTGCTCGTCCACGAACTGCGTCTCGCTCTTGATGTCGATCCGCCATCCGGTGAGCCGAGCGGCGAGCCGCGCGTTCTGCCCCTCTCGCCCGATCGCCAACGAAAGCTGGTAGTCCGGGACGATCACGAGCGCGGTCTGGGTCTCGGGGTCCACCCGCGCCTCGCGAACCTTCGCCGGCTGGAGCGCGTTCGCGACGAAGGTCGCGGGGTCCGCGCTCCAGGGCACGACATCGATCTTCTCGCCGCGCAGCTCGGTCACCACGTTGCGCACACGCGAGCCCTTCGGCCCGACGCACGCACCCACCGGGTCGACCGCCGGCTCGTTGGACGAGACCGCGATCTTCGAACGGTGCCCCGGCTCGCGAGCCACGGCCTTGATCTCGACGATCCCCTCGGCGATCTCGGGCACCTCGAGCTCGAACAGCTTCTTGAGGAGCCCGGGGTGGGTCCGGGACACGACGATCTGCGGCCCCTTGCTCCCCTTGCGCACCTCGGTGATGTAGCCCTTGAGCCGCTCGCCGTTGCGGTAGGGCTCGCTCGGAACCTGCTCGGCCTGCGGGAGGAGCGCCTCCACCTTGCCGAGGTCGAGCAGCGTGTACCGTCGCTCCGATTGCTGGACGATGCCGGTCACGACGTCGCCCTCGCGGCCGGCGAACTCCTCGTACGTCATCTCGCGTTCGGCGTCGCGGAGCTTCTGGAAGATCACCTGCTTCGCCGTCTGCGCGCCGATGCGGCCCTTGAACTCGTCGGTGACCGGGACCTCCTGTTCGGACAGGACCTTGGTCTCGACGGTAATCTCGCCCTCATCGTCCTCGTGCTCGATCCGCTCGAGCTGCTGGATCCAGACGCGGAGGTCGCCGTTCTCCGGGTCGATCTTCGAGCGCACGCCGAATGTCTCCTCGTCGAGCTCCGGGTGCTGCTGTTTCCACCACGACTTGTAGGCGGATGCCATCGCCTCCTCGAGACCCTCGAGGATCGTCTCGAACGCGATCCCCTTCTCCCGTTCGAGCTCGCGCAGCGCCACGATCATCTCTTGGTTCATGACCTGCTCCCTGCCTTCTTCCACTCGAAGACCGTCCTCGCCGAGGCGACCCCGTCGTAGGGGACGCGCAGCTCTCCACCGTCGGACGCGATGACGATCGCTTCCGCATCGGCCGAGACGAGCGCGCCCTCGTGAACCCTGCGGCCGTTCATCGGCTCCACCGTCTTCACCTTCACCTGTTGCCCGACGCTCCGTTCGAAGTGCCGGGGCTCCCGGAGCGTCCGCTCGAGCCCGGGCGAGCTCACCTGGAGCTCGTACGGACGATCCTGCTCGAACCCCTCGAGGTCGAGCCGTCGTGACAGCCGCTGGGACGTCGCCGCGATCGTGTCCAGGTCCACCCCGCCCGCCCGGTCCACCCCGCCCGCCCGGTCCATCCCGCCCGCCCGGTCGACGGCGCCCCGCTGGTCCTCGCTCGCCCGGTCCACCGTCACACGGAGGATCCGGCGACCACCCTCCCTGCCGAAGGAGACCTCCCACAGCTCCAGTCCGGCAGCCTCCACGACCGGTCGGACCAGATCGCCGACCTCGTTCTCGCGCACCCCGAACGACCCCTT
>JBKPRY010000392.1:0-2056 GCA_046734755.1 Actinomycetota bacterium
GGCCTGTTCAACCGGTTCGGGTTCCCCGACGTGTTCTCCGGCATCCCGCCGCTGCCGGCCGAGCCCGTGCGCCCACCGAGCCAGCGGGAAGCTCGGGCCGCGGCGGAGGCGGCCGCGTCGAGCACCCTCCAGGTGATCGGACCGGCGTGCGGCGGGATCCAGGAGGGTTCAGGCTTCGTCGCCGCCGACGGCTACGTCGTGACGAACGCGCACGTCGTGGCCGGCATGGACGATCCCGAGGTGCGTTCCAGGGCGGTCGGCTCGTCGGACGCGACCACGGTGCTGTTCGACCCCGATCTGGACCTGGCGATCCTGTCGGTGCCGAACGCGCCCGGGCCCCCGCTCCCCCTCGCCACCGAGCCGCTGGAACGCGGCACGCCGGGGGCCGTCCTGGGGTACCCGCAGGGTGGCCCGCTCGACGTCCGACGCGCTGCCGTCCGGCAGACGTTCGCGAACGCAGTCGGGCGCGACATCTACGGGCACGGCGACGTCGACCGCGAAGTGCTCGAGCTGCAGACGCTGGTCCGGCCGGGCAATTCGGGAGGGCCGTTCGTCCTGCCGGACGGTCGGGTCGCCGGGGTCGTGTTCGCCGCGTCGTCCGGCGAGGACGACATCGGCTACGCGATCGCGGCCGGCGAGGTCGACGACCCCCTGCGGACCGCGGTGGGACGGACCACACCGGTCGACACGGGGCCCTGCATCGGCTGATGCTCGGATGACGGCGAGCTCGGGCCCCGCGGGTGTCGCCGCGGTCCTACTCCTCCATCACGACACGCACGTCGCCGTCGCGCGACAGCAGCGAGAACGACGTGATCTCGCCCTCGCGGCGGAACACCATGCTCACCGTGCTCTGGCCGACCGACAGGTTGCGCACCTCGACGGTGTTCAGCCACGTCGGCAGGTGCGGCAGATTGATCGTAAGCAGGTTCTCGTTGGCCCGCGCCGACAGGCCGAGCATCGCCTGCAGCATCAGGTAGGGCGAGCCGGCCGCCCACGCCTGGGGCGAGCAGGCGATCGGATAGCTCACGGGCCGGTTCGGCGACCGGCGCGTGAACCCGCAGAACAGCTCGGGCAGGCGGAGGTAATCGGCGGAGACCGCCGCGTCGAATAGCGCGGTCGCGACACGGTTGGTCGCCCGGGCGAACCGGTACCGCTTCAGGCCCGCCGCGATCAGCGCATTGTCGTGTGGCCACACCGACCCGTTGTGGTAGCTCATCGGGTTGTACGAGGCGGCCGCGCGGCTCATCGTTCGGACGCCCCACCCCGAGAACATGTCCGGGGCGAGCAACCGCTTGGCCAGCGGCAGGGCCTTGTCCTCGTCCACGATCCCGCTGTACAGGCAGTGGCCAGGGTTGGACATCAGCGTTCGGAGCTGCTGCTTGCGTGCGTCGAGCGCGGCCGCGAAGTATCGCTCGTCCTCCATCCAGAACGCCTCGTTGAAGCGGACCTTCAGGTGTTCGGCCTCCTCCTCCAGGCGACGCGCGTCCTCCGGCCGACCGAGTGCGAAGTACACGTCGGCCATGCGGATCTTCGCGAGGTAGACGTACCCCTGCACCTCCGAGAGCGCGATCGGTGGTTCGGCGAGCCGCCCGTCGGCGTGGACCATCGAGTCGTGCGAGTCCTTCCACCCCTGGTTGCGGATCCCCCGCGGCGAGCGGGACAGGTACTCGACGAACCCGTCGCCGTCCAGGTCGCCGTACCGATCGATCCACGCGAGCGCCGCCTCCGCCGACGGGAGGAGCTTGCGCGCGAACTCGACGTCGCCCGTCCAACGCAGGTGCTGCGCGTACACGATCAGGAACCAGGGCGTCGAGTCGACGGACCCGTAGTATGGCGAGTGCGGCATGATCCCGGCGCGCGCGAGCTCGCCGTCGCGGACCTCGTGGAGGATCTTGCCGGGCTGTTCGTCCCGCCAGTCGTTCTCCTCCGTGCCCTGACGCGCCGCGAGGAGCTCGAGCGCGTCGCGCGCGGGCCGGGTGTTCACCGTCAGCAGCTGGTGCGACGCGATCAGGGAGTCGCGGCCGAAGATCGTCACGTACCACGGGATCCCGGCGGC
>JBKPRY010000393.1:0-1140 GCA_046734755.1 Actinomycetota bacterium
CCGGCGAGGTGGCGGTACTCCTCCTCCGCCGGCGGGGCGAGCCGCGTCGCGGCCTCGGCGCGGAGCCGGATCAACGCGCTCCCGTTGTTGACCAGCTCGGCGTCCCAGGCCTCCATCCCGGTCGGTGCCCCGCGGCCCTCCCATTCCTTGAGCAACCGGTTGCGCTGTCGCAGCGTGCGTTCGTAGGCCGTCATCGCGGACTCCTTGAGCGGCCACAGCGACCGGATCGCCTCGTCGAGGAAGTCGCGTCGCTTGGACGGATCCCCGATCACGATCACGAGGTCGTCCGGACCGAAGTACACCGCACGAACCTGCCGCCGCAGGTCACGCTTGCGCCGCACGTTCGATCGGTTCACCTGCACGCGGTTGGCGCCTCGTCCGGGGATCTCGACCTCGACCAGGACCTTGCCCGCCTCTTCGGTGAGGACCTCGCCGCGCGCGTACGCGGGGCCATCCGCATCACGGCGGACCACCGGTTCGGTGGACGAGGTGCGAGGCGACTGGAGAAAGAACAGGAAGGCGATCCCCTCGAGCAGGTTGGTCTTGCCCTCGCCGTTGGGGCCCGCGACCGTGATCAGCGCGTCGGGGAGGTCGTCCAGGCGGGTCTCCGAGTGGTTGCGGAAGTCCCGGAGCTCGACCCACGCGAGCCGCACCCCGTCGTCAACCGACCGGCGTCGGCAGCCTCACCGGCATCACGAGGTACGTGAACTCGTCCGACTCGCCGCGGACGATCCCCGGCTTCAGCCCGTCCCGCACCTCGAGCCGCACGGACTCGCCCGACGCCGCGGCGAGGCCGTCGGCGAGATAGCTCGGGTTGAACGCTGCCGTGAGGTCCTCGCCCTCGTACCGGGCCTCCACCGCCTCGACCGCCTGGCCGAGATCAGGCGACGACGACGAGAGCTTCACGCCGAGCGCGTTGAACTCGAGCCGGACCGGGGAGGTGTCGCGGGCGAGCAGTCCGACCCTGCGCACCGCGTCGATCAGCTGCTGCCGGGAGACCGTGAGGCGGCTCTCGTACTGCTCGGGCAGGAGCTGGCGGTAGTTCGGGAACTCGCCCTCGATCAGCCGCGACGTGAGCATCAGCGGCCCGACCTGGAACGAGACCTGGCTCTCATCCACGAACACCTCGACCTCGCCCTT
>JBKPRY010000394.1:0-2153 GCA_046734755.1 Actinomycetota bacterium
AGGGAACGCTCGTGATCGTCGGCGGCGACGGCGGCGGCCCGTGGACCGGAGGGTTCTTCAAGGGGATGCTCCGGGGACCGATCGTGTCGATGTTCGTCGGCCAGACGCTCGGCTGGATCAACGCGAAGGCCACCAGGGAGGATTTGCGGGCGCTCGCCGAGCTGATCGAGGCCGGGAAGGTCACGCCGGTGGTGGACCGGACCTACGACCTGGTCGAGGCGGCCGATGCGGTTCGATACCTCGCCGAGGGTCACCCGGCCGGCAAGATCGTCGTCACGACGTAGCGGCCGGATCGATCAACGAGCCGTGCCATTCGCCGCCGCAGGCGGTCCGAACCACGTGGTGAGGGCGTCGTCGAGCCCCTGCTCCGTTTCTACTCCCACCCAGGCCACATAGCCGTCGGGCCGGATCAACACGGCGACGGGAGCCGTGACCTCCCCGAGTGCGGGCAGCTCCCACGAACCACCGTAGGTGGCGTCGATCAGCGGAACCCGATCGGCCCACGACGTCACCTCGAGGCCGCCGGGCTCACCGAGGTTGAGAAGCACAGGGCGGGCATGGTGCAGCAGGGTAAAGACACGCAGGGGTCCGTCGGCCGTGACCAGGTCGAGATCGGGCATGCGGCGTCCGAGGAGCGGGTGCCCGTCGCCGAGGTCGTAGTGAATGCCCAGGCCGGACATCTCCGCGGCGAAATGTCTGCGCGGCTCGTCCATACGGAGGAGCTCGGCAACGACGTCGCGCGCGGCCTCGATGCGGTCGTCCGGGCGGCCGAGCGCGACCTGCGCCATCGTGGTGCGCAGCACGCGGGCACCGACCGGGTGGCGCTCCGCATGGTAGGTATCGAGGAGGCTCTCCGGCGATGTCTGCTTGACGACCTGGGCCAGCTTCCATCCCAGGTTGACCGCATCCTGCACGCCGATGTTGAGGCCCTGTCCACCCACCGGGTAGTGCACGTGGGCGGCGTCGCCGGCCAGCAGGACCCGTCTGTCACGGTAGGCCGCGGCCTGCCGGGTCATGTCCGTGAACCTGGAGATAAACGTGGGACTGTGGATCCCGTAGTCGGTCCCGTAGACGGCGATGAGGCCCTCGCTGAGATCGCGCAGGGTGGGCTCGCTCGTTCCGATGTGCGACTCGGTCAGCATGACCCCGACGGTCCCCCCCGGCTGGTAGGCGACCTTGCCGTCTTCGATCTCGTACTCGACCTTTCCGAGGGCGTACGTGCCCGAGGGAGTGCGGCGGATGCCCAGTTCCGGCTCGTCGGTCATCTCGACCTGGGCGATCAGGCTGCTGGTCGACGGATCCCATCCGGGGAACTCGATGCCGGCTGCCTTTCGGACGAGGCTGCGACCTCCGTCGCATCCGATCAGGTACTCGGCCCGTACCGACCCACCGTCGGTCAGCCGGACGTCGACACCGGCGTCGTCCTGGGCGAAACCGGTCACCTCGCGCTCGCGAAGGATCGGCACCTCCAGCTCGCCGACCCATTCGGCCAGGATGCGCTCGATGTGGTTCTGCCACAGCCCGAGTCCGTACGGGTGCCGGGTTGGGAAGTCGCTGATGTCCAACGGGACCCCGGCGAACGCCGCGACCTGCGCGACCTTTCCCTGCGAGAGGAACCGGTCGGCGATCCCGCGCTGGTCGAAGACCTCGATGGTGCGTGCGTGCAGTCCCCCGGCGCGCGAGCCGGCGAGGTCCTGGCTGGCTCGTCGCTCGACGATGGCGACGTCGACTTCCGCCAACGCCAGCTCGCCCGCCAACATCAGCCCGGTCGGACCGCCTCCGGCGATCAGCACCGCATGCTCGGTCTCCGCCATGTCGTGACTCCCATCCAATGCGTTCCGCGCCCAGAGCCCGCCATCATGGGGGACGACCCCGGGGTTGCGGCAAGCCCCCCGGTGGGCCCGATAATGGAGGTGGAGGGACGGGGTCCCTTCTAGCCTTTGCGCAGCGCGTCGATCGGCGCGGTCTCGACGAGACCCGAGACCGCCCGCGCTAGATCGCGATCGGACGTGACGAACGCGTCGGCATGCAGCTGTTGGTGCTCGGCCGCGACCTCGATCTCGCCGGCCGCGATCCTGAGCAGGGTGTCGGCGTCGACGACGAACCGCGTCACGCCGCCGACGCTACACCCGGCCTCGCTCCTTCACCGGCCA
>JBKPRY010000395.1:0-1134 GCA_046734755.1 Actinomycetota bacterium
TGCACGACGTACCGTTCCGAATAGCGCAGCGCCGCGCGCGCGATCGCGAACGCTCGCACGGCCGTCACCGCCACCGCGAGCGCCGCGAACCCCGTGACCAGCGTGGCCTTCGAGATCAGGTACGGCGCGGCGGTCATCAGCGCGATGTTCGCGGCGAGTGCGCCGAAGCTCGCGAGCGCGGCCAAGAGCACCCACCCGCGGACCGGGGCGGCCAACCGCAGGAGCCGGCGGAGCGGGCTCGGGCTCACGGCCGGCCCTCGAGCGCGATCGGGGCGACCCGGCCGTTCGGCGCATCGGACGGCTCGGGGCGGTGATCCCCGACCACGCGTCCCGCGCGGAGAGCGACGACGACGTCCGCGTCCGCCACCGGCTCGGGGCGGTGTGCGATCACGAGCACCGTCCGGCCCTGTGTGAGCCCCCAGACCGACTCGAGCACGAGCGATGCGCTCTCGCGATCGAGATGCGACGTCGGCTCGTCCAGGATCAGGAGCGGCGCGTCCTTGAGGAAGGCCCGCGCGAGCGCGAGCCGCTGGCGCTCTCCGCCGCTCAGCCGGGCACCGCCCTCGCCGATCGGCGTCGCGTACCCATCGGGCAGGTCCGTGACGAACCCGTGGGCGTTGGCGGCGCTCGCCGCGGCCACGAGGTCCTGGTCCGAGGCGTCGGGCCGGGCGAGGCGGAGGTTCTCGGCCACGCTGCCGTGGAACAACGACGGGTGCTGCGGGACCCACGCCACCCGGGTACGCCAGAGCGCGGGGTCGAGCTCGGACAGCCGTTGTCCCCCGACCGTCACGCTCCCCTGATCGGGGTCGACGAACCGCAGCAGGACGTTCGCGACGGTTGTCTTCCCGGCGCCGGTCGGGCCGACGAGTGCCACCGTTCGGCCCTGCGGGATCTCGAGCGAGCACCCGGCGAGGGCCGTCCGCGAACCTTCGTCGTACGTCACGACGACGTCGTCGAACCGGACGTCCATCCGCACCGGCAGCGGGCGTCCGTCTCCGGGCGCCGGGACGTGGATCCTCACCGGCGTGTCGACGACGGCGTACACGCGTTCGGCGGCGGCCGTGGCCGAACGCCCGACGTGGTACTCGGCGGACAGGCGCCGGAGCGGCAGGAAGAACTCGGGCGTGAGCAACA
>JBKPRY010000396.1:0-2911 GCA_046734755.1 Actinomycetota bacterium
ACCGCTCTCGATCGGCGTTCGCGCGTCGAACGGATAGGGGCCGGGATCGCTCTCGGCGCCGTAGGTGAACCGAACGTGCACCTTCGCGTGGCGGCGTCCCACGACGTCGAACGGGAGCCCGTACGAGGGCGGCCCGAAGTCCGGATGCAGGTTCGTCGACCCCGCGTTGGCCGAACGGAGCCACATGTCGCTCAGCTCATGAACCGGCAGTGCGTCGACCCGCGTGTTCCAGATGTTCGACGCAGGGAAGACACGGCAACCAGATCCCGGAATGGGTTCGGCGACGGCTGCCGAGGGACCGATCGCCGATCCCAGAACGAGCAGCGGGGCGAGCGCCCTCGCGGCAAGGTTTCGGTGACGAGCCCGCATGGTCAAGGCATCGGCACCACGGCCCCCGACCTTATGTGTGTGGGATCGGGAGTTCTCGAGCCGGCCCCTCTTGCATCAAGGTCGCTTCATCTGCAGCAAGATCTTCCGGACATCCTCCGCGATCGCGATGAGCGCCCATGCCTGCGCGACCTGCGCGTAGTTGGTTCGTTCCTCCCACGACGTCGTTGGACTGATCCCCTCAAGCAGGGCTCTCGCTCGATTGAGCTCCTCGTTGGCTTCGTCGTTCTCCGCCATGACCACTCCTCCCTCCCGTGCCTCTGACCAGCGGCTCTTCTCGAGCCGGCGGTCGGATTCGAACCGACGACCTGCTGTTTACAAGACAGCTGCTCTGCCCCTGAGCTACGCCGGCGTCCGAGCGAGCCTAGCAGCAGGAGATCGCCGGCCCTGCCAGGCGCTGCCGATCGGTGCTCAGCAGCATCACGAGGCTCCGAGCCTGCGGCGCAACACGAACGCGTACAGGGTGGCCGAGAGCGATGCGGACGCGTTCAGCGAGCCGACGCGGCCGCGCATCGGGAGGCGCACGAGCAGGTCGCAGGCGGTCCGGGTGAGCCGGCCGAGCCCCTCGTCCTCCGAACCGAGGACGACGGCGACGCGGCCCTCGGGCGGTTCCGCCTCATACACGGTCCGGTCGGCGTGCTCGTCCAGCCCGACGACCGTGAAGCCCGCGTCCTTCAGGCGTTCGAGCCCGCGGGCGATGTTGGCGATCCGAGCATGCGTGAGGTGCAGGAGCGCGCCGGCCGAGGCCCGGATCGCGGCGGGGGTGACATCGGCCGCCCGGCGTGTACGGGTGACGAGCATCGTCGCGCCGGCCGCTTCCGCCGAGCGGGCCGCTGCACCGAGGTTCTGTGGGTCGGTGATCCCGTCGAGGACGACGACCAGATCCTCGGGGCCGAACGGCCAATCGGCGAGCTCTCGCTCGCGGATCGCCCTCCGCGAGCCGGCGATCGCGACGACCCCCCGATGCTCGGCCGCGAGCCCGTCGAGCTCGGCACGGTCGACCTCGCGAACCGGGACCCCCGCTTCGCGGCAGGCCTCCAGCACGTCCCGGAGACCCGCCGTCGAGCGCGCGTCCCGGGCGACGAGGACCTCCCGCGCCGAGCCCGCGCGCACCGCCTCGAGTACTGCCCGCCGGCCTGCAACGACCCGCGTGTTCACGACCGCGCCAGCACGACGAGCGCGAGACAGCCGATGCCGTCGCCCGTCAGGCCCAATCCCTCCGGACGCGTCGCCTTGACCGAGACCCGCTCGGTGGGGACCCCGAGCGTTCCGCAAAGCGCGCGTCGCATCGCGTCTCGGACGGGCGCGATCGACGGACGCTCGGCGATGACCGTGAGGTCCACCGAGATCGGGTGCGCACCGGCCGTTCGCACCATCCCGACGACACGGCCGAGCAGGTCGAGACCGCCGATCCCGGCGAACGCCGGGTCGGTCTCGGGGAAGTGCTCACCGACATCGCCGAGGGCGACCGCGCCGAGCAGGGCGTCCGCGACCGCGTGACACACGACGTCGCCGTCGGAATGCCCGACGAGCCCTTCCCCCGCATCGAGGCGAACCCCGCCGAGCATCAGCGGGCGCCCGGGCGCGAACCCGTGCACGTCGAACCCCATACCCACGAGCGGTTCTGTCACCGGGCCAGCGCTTCCGCGAGCCGGAGGTCCTCGGCCGTCGTGATCTTCAGGTTCGCGCGCTCCCCGTCGATCGCCCGGACGCGGTACCCGGCGTGCTCGAGCAAGAGCGCGTCGTCGGATCCCTCGAACCCGGCGGCGGCCGCCCGCTCGTGGGCGTCGCGCAGCGCCGCCGACGTGAACGCCTGCGGCGTCTGGGCGAGGGCGAGCGCGTCGCGCGGTTCGGTCCCCTCGATCCTCCCGTCCTGCACGCGTTTGACCGTGTCGATCACCCGGAGCACCGGGACCACCCCGTCCCAGCCCTCGAGCGCCTCAAGCGCGCGCGCGAACAGCGCCGGCGACGCCAGCGGCCGAGCCGCGTCGTGACAGAGGATGCGCCCGATATCGGCGGGCACGGCCGAGAGCCCGGCGCGCACCGACGCCTGACGGGTCTGGCCACCGGCGACGACCGCGTCGACGTCGAAGGGGCCGACGGCACGGTGCACCTCGGCCTCCCAGCCGGGCGGGGCCACGACGACGACGGAGACGGAGGCGGCGGAGGCCAGCTCGACGGCTCGCGCGACGATGGTCGCGCCCCCGAACGGCATGAGCGCCTTGGGGAGCGTGGCGTTCATCCGCTCGCCCCGTCCGGCTGCGAGCACGATCGCGACGGCCCCGTCCACCGGCCGAGGTTACTGGAGGTTCGCGAACACCATCCTGCCGGTCGCGGTCTTGATCACGTTCCGAACGACGATCGCGGTGTCGGAGCCGATCCGCTCGCCGGCGGCCTCGACCACCACCATCGTGCCGTCGTCCAGGTAGCCCACCGCCTGACCCGCCTCGCGTCCCTGCTTGACCAGCCGCACCTCGATCTCGTCGCCGATCCCGATCGACAGACGGAAGGCCGCGGCGAGATC
>JBKPRY010000397.1:0-1047 GCA_046734755.1 Actinomycetota bacterium
GGGCGGACCGAGCTCGCCGAGAAGGAACGGGCCGAACGCGAGGTCCTGGAGCCGTTCGCCCCGGAACAGCTCGCCGAGGCCGAGGTGGACGCGCTGATCGAAGGTGCAATCTCGGCGACGGGCGCGGCCACGATGCAGGACGTGGGCAAGGTCATGGGCGCCGTGATGGCCTCGGCCAAGGGAAGGGTGGACGGCTCGGTGGTCCAACGGAAAGTGCGCGAGCGTCTCGCGGGCTGATCGCTAGATCGCGCGCTCGATAGAGCCCTCGGACGGCCGCGCCGGTGACGCCTCGCCACCCTCATGACCACCGCCGTTGCCGTTGCCGCCCTTGCCCGTCCCGTCGCCGTTCCCGTTGCCCTCGTCGAACGACCCCACATCGATCGTGACCGTGGATCCGACGTTGACCACCTTCGAGCCGTCGCCGATCGGGCTCTGATCCACCACGATCCCGTCCAGGTGTCTGTCGTCGACCGGGACCCGGTGGACCGCGGCGACCAGCTCGAGCCTCTCGAGCCGGTGCACCGCCTCGGCCTGGGTGAGGCCGGTGAGGCGTGGGATCACGACGGGTTCGCCCTTGCCGTCGCTCACGCGCAGCGTCACCGCACTTCCCAACTGGAGCCGGGCGCCGCCGCCCGGCGTTTGCGCGAGGACCGTCCCTGCCGGCTCGAACGAATGGACGTCGTCGCGGATCGGCGTGAAGTTCGCGTTCGCCAACTTCTTCTCCGCCCCTTCGACCGGGAGTCCCACGACGCCTGGCACCGTCCCGCTCTCGGGCGGCGGGGGGGCCTCGAAGCCCTCGACCGGGAAGCCCGCCATCGCCTTGACCATGAAGTCATGCCAGATCGGGGCGGCCACGGTCCCACCGAACACCGGGCCTCCGTAGTACGTGTCCATCGGGATCTGACCGTCCGGGAACCCGACCCAGACCGCGGTCGAGACCTGCGGCGTGTAGCCGGCGAAGTACACGTTGGTGTAGTCCTGCGCCGTGCCGGTCTTCCCGGCCACGGGACGGCCGAGGTTCGCCGCCGTGCCGGTCCCGCAGCACAC
>JBKPRY010000398.1:0-1394 GCA_046734755.1 Actinomycetota bacterium
GGTCCTCGAGCCCACCTCCTGACCCTACGACCCCGAGACGACCTCGAGGCGCGCTGGATCGCCCGCTCGAGCGTCGCGGCCTCTCATCCGACTCTCATCGCTGCCGCCTAGGCTGTGTTCGATGCGGGTGCTCGTGGTGGAGGACGAGGTCAAGATGGCCGGCCTGCTCAAGCGCGCGCTCGAGGAGGAGGGGTACGCGGTCGACGTGGCCGGGCGTGGGGAGGACGCGCTCTGGCTCGGGACCGAGAACCCGTACGACGCGATCGTCCTGGACCTCATGCTCCCCGACGTCGACGGCTTCGAGGTCAGCCGCCGGCTGCGCGAGGCGGGCCGATGGAGCCCCGTCCTCATGCTCACGGCTCGCGACGCCGTGGCGGACCGGGTCTCCGGGCTCGACGCCGGCGCCGACGACTACCTGACCAAGCCGTTCTCATTCGCCGAGCTGCTGGCCCGCCTTCGCGCGCTGATGCGGCGCGGCGCCGCAGAACGACCCGCGGTCCTCCGGGTCGGCGACCTGGAGCTCGACCCCGCGGCGAGGAGCGTGGCACGCGACGGGAGCTCGATCGACCTGACGGCGCGCGAGTTTGCCCTGCTCGAGTACCTGATGCGCCGTCCCGGCGAGGTCCTGACCCGGACCCAGCTGATCGAGCACGTCTGGGACTTCGCGTACGAGGGTGACTCCAACGTCGTCGACGTCTACATCCGGTACCTGCGGAACAAGGTCGATCGTCCGTTCGGGCGCGATCAGATCGAGACCGTGCGCGGTGCCGGCTACCGGCTGCGCGCCGAGCCGGGCTGATGCGACTGCGGACGCGGGTGACGCTGGTCTCGGCGGCCCTGATGGCCGTCGTCCTGGCCGCGACCGGTGTGTTCGTCTACCTGCGGTTGCAGACCGAGCTCCGGCGAACCCTCGACGAGACCCTGCGGTCCAGGGCGGACGCCGAGCTTCTGGTCGTGCAGGAGACGGGGTCGCTCCCGCCCGCGCAGCCCGACGACGCGTTCGCGCAGCTGATCGGTCCCGACGGCTCGGTGGTCGAGTCCTCGAGCAGCATCGCGGGCGCTCCCGCGCTCGTGGGCGGCGACCTCGGCGGTCCGACCTTCTCCGAACGGGAGGCGCTCACGATCGAGGGCGAGGTCGTGCCGGCGAGGATGTTCGCCGTCCAGGTTCCGGACGGGGGCGTCCTCGTCGTGGGCGCGTCGCTCGACGACCAGAGGACGACACTCGCCCGACTGGCGGCGGCGCTCGCGGTCGGGGGGCCGCTGGCGCTGATCCTGGCCGTGGGCGTGACGTGGCTGCTGGTCGGGTGGACGCTGCGACCGGTCGAGTCGATGCGCGCGGAGGCGGCCGCGATCTCGGCCGGCGATCCGGGGCGCAGGCTCGCGGTCCCGGGGAC
>JBKPRY010000399.1:0-1423 GCA_046734755.1 Actinomycetota bacterium
TGGCAGTCGATGAAGCCCGGGGCGATCGTGCAGCCCTCGAACCACTCGGGCTCGACGCCCGCGAGGTCGTCGGCGGGACCGACGTAGGTGATGAGGCCCTCTTCCCACGCGACCGCCTGCTCGACCGACTCCTCCGGCCACCGCCCGTCGCCGCGGACCTGCTCGAGGTCCGGCGATGGCGTGGCGAGGTTCGTCGCGGCGATCGCGCCGCTCGCGGGTTCGGACACGCCGACATGAAAAGGCAGGGTCGGGTTGCACGCAAGCATCCCGATGGGCGGCTACCGCTCGCGCGTTCGTGCTTGCTTCATCAGCCCGCGAACCCCCGTCCGTACACTGGGCCGCCATGAGCGAGGCGGAGCGGTTCCGGATCCGGGAGGTGCTCCGCATCCCCGAGATCCGAGCCGCGATGCTCGGGACCTTCGTGATCATGCTCGGGTACGGCATCCTCTCGCCCGTCCTGCCGAACTACGCGCGCAGCTTCGGCGTCGGGTACGACTCGATCGGCCTGCTGATCTCGTCGTTCTCGTTCGCGCGCTTGGTGTCGGACCCGTTCGTCGGCCGGTACATCGACCGGTACGGGGAGCGCGGGATGGCGACGCTCGGTGCGGTGTGGGTCGGGGTCTCGTCGTTCGCGGCGGCGCTCGCGCCCACGTTCCCGCTGCTCGTGCTCTTCCGAGCGCTCGGGGGAGTTGGCTCCGCGTTGTTCTTCGCGTCGCTGCTCTCGTTCCTGCTTCGGTCGATCCCGTCGCGGCGGACGGGACGCGTGATGAGCGTGTACTACGCGTCGTTCAACATCGGCTTCATCGCCGGCGGTCCGCTCGGCGGTCTGATGGCGAAGTGGTTCGGTCTGGCGAGCCCGCTCTACATCTACGCGGGAGCGTGCTTCGTCGCGGCCGTGCTGTTCTGGCGGACGATCCGCAACCCCGAACGTCACGAGTCCGAGGTCCGCCGCGGCGGGATCCGCCGGCTCCCGTGGAACCGGGCGTTCGTGACCGTGCTCGTCGTGAACGGCGTCTACCTGTGGATGATCGGCGCGATCTTCAGCACCCTGGTCCCACTGTTCGGGACGAGCGACGAGGTCGGGCTCACGATCGGCGGCGTGGGGATCGGGCTCGCGATCGCCACGGCGACCGAGCTCGCGTGCCTGTACCCGGCCGGTCACGCGACCGACCGTCGCGGCCGGCGTGCGGTGCTGATCCCGGCGCTGGCGGGGCTCGCCCTCGTCACCGCGGCGTTCGGGTTGGTCTCGACGCCCGTCGGCTTCTTAATCGCGATGGCGCTCCTCGGCGTCGCGAGCGGCTACTCGGGTGTCCCGCCCGCGCCGATGCTGTCCGACGTCACTCCGGAGGAGCTCAAAGGGTCGGCGGTCGCCGTGTTCCGGTTCGTGGGCGATCTCGGGTTCGTGATCGGTCCGCTGGTCGCC
>JBKPRY010000400.1:0-3492 GCA_046734755.1 Actinomycetota bacterium
CGAACTTCGGGGAGGGCGAATGCAGACACCGACGAGGCCGAGCGGCCTTCCGAACCCCTCCGAGCCCGCGTCGGCATCCGGGACGAGCGGCCCGCCACGCAGATCCAGGGTCGCCCTGGCGGCGGGTCTCGTGGCGTTCATGCTGGTCGCCGCCCTGCTGATCGTCGTCATGCTCCTGGGAGGTGAGGAGGGATCGGGCGCCCGCCGATCCCCTCGAGGCGTCGATCCCGAGGAGCCGCCACCCGTGCTCGCTCCGCCCACCTCCGTCGAGGCCTCCGCGCGGCCGTTCGCCGTCATGCTGCGGTGGGCGGCACCCGAGGGCGAGGCCGATCAGTTGGTCGTCTACCGGGATGGCGATCGCCTGGCAACCCTGGAGCCGAACCGGACGAGGTTCGTCGACGATTCGGTCCTGCCGGCCGTCCGCTACACGTACGTCATCGAGGCCGTCCTGGACGGGGATGCCGTGAAGAGCGACCCGGTCCGAGTGAAGACCCCGCCCGCTCCACTCGGGATGGCCCGGCTGGAGGGCACGTTCACGGTGGAGCTTCGCGACACGTCGCACTACGGCTTCTCCTCGTTCCCCGGCGACATCCAGTCGGGGTGGAGGTTCAAGCCGAAGTGTCACCAGGGCGCCTGCGACGTCACGTGGAAGGACGCGCAGGGTGTCGCCCTCGCGGGGGTGCTGCAGAACACGGGCCCGCGATACGAGGGAACGGCCACCACCCGCCTCGCGTCGTGCGGCGAACTGCGAGGATCGGGAACCGTCATGGTCGAGATCGAGGTCGTCAAGGCCGCAACGGTTCGAGACGCGTGGCGCGCGACGAAGATCGTCGGCACGTTCCTCGAACGCTTCCCCGCACAACTCGGATGCGTGGCCTCGGGAGCCGACTACCAGGTCACGGGCACGCTGATCGCCTGACTTCGATCACTCGGCGGGAGTGGCCGACAACGGTCGGTCAGCCGTGGCGGAACGCATCAGACGGTGCGATGCAACCGTGCGACGAGAACGCCCGGCACCTGGGTGTACACGAAGCCGGGCGTCCCCTGCTTCTCGTGTTCGGCACCGACGAGCGGCTCCTCGAGCCCGTCCAGAGCGAACCTGTGGTCGAAGAACGGCTGCAGGATCATCCAGAGCGGCCGATGGAAGTACCACTGCTCGACCGGCTGGTCGGGGATGGCGACACCCTTCCCGGAGGAGGATCGCGAATACGAGGACACTTTCACCGAGTAGATCTCCCTGAGACCGCCTTCCATATGGGACTCGACCATCGGGCGCACGTCGCCGGAGTTGAACGCGGGGTGCAGCGTCGAGAAGACGAACCGTCCAGCAGGTGTTAGGAGTCGAGAGGACGCCGCCACCATGGGCTCGATGGATTCCATGTCCATGATCGCCATGTTGCTGACGACCGCATCGAACGACCCCGGCTCACCGAGAGCGAGAATGGCCGCCTCGTCCATGGCGTCCGCGCGCCGGTAGTCGATGTCTCCCCCGTGCGCTCGCGCCCGCTCGAGCATTCCATCGCTGAAGTCGACGGCCAGGACCTGCCCGCCGAGTTCCGACATCCGGCGTGCGAACTCGCCGTTCCCGCAGGCGATCTCGAGGACCCGTTCACCGGGCTGGAGCCGAAGGAGCCGTTCGACGGCGGGTTGGATGAGTTGTTGCTGCCACGTCAACCCGGCTTCCATGCGCTCGTCCCAGAAGGCGGCCAGCTCATCCCAGGTGGAGCGAACCTCATCGTGAAGGTTGTGGTCCTCGCGCACGGTGCCGAGCCTAGAGCATCGCCCGGTGTCCGGATCAGGAACGACTGCCAGCCGGTGAGTACGATCAACCCCGTGGCGCGATGAAGCGCCGATAGTGGTCACGGCACTCGAGGGCAGGCTCACCGGAACGGAAGAGGAACGAGACCGGCTGTAGGACGCCGCTCGCGTCGTGTCGCTTCAGCAGCACCGCATATCGCTCCTCCTCGGGCGTCTCGAGTTCACGGACCGGGTTGATGAGCTGGTCCGCGACCTCGTTCCCGTTCTCGTCGACGATCACGGCCTCGGTGATGCTTTGGCGCGGAAAGCGTGCGAGTTCGGTTTCCGGATCGAGCTGCGTCCAGCTATCGAGGAGAACGAAATCCTGAGCCGTCACGGCAACCCGGACCGACCGGAACTCCCCGTCGATGCGCGCCAGGCCCGAGAAGAAGGACGCCTCGGAGCCGATCGCTCGCAGCTTCTCGCTTCGACGCATCGCCGCCTCAGGACGGAGGTCATCATCAGCCAGGAGATCGGCCATCGCCGAGCGGGCGTCCTCGAGCTCGGCGTCGTCTAGCAGACTCCAGAGGAGGTAGACGACATACGGTGAGCCGTACATCGCCTAACGAAAGACCCCATGTGGGTTCCCGGCGCGGAGATCCTCGAGCGGGTCACTCATGCCCGCCCTCCGGCAGGTAGACGCTCGAGTGGACCTGTCCGGCCCAGATCGGATACCCGCGCAGAGGCCCCGAATCCGTTGGGTGGCGAATCGGGATGGGCACATGAAGGCAGTATCGGTCGTGCCGCCTCCCCGCGTGATTGCACGCTCGTGCGCGAGTGGGGGAAACGCCCCAAGCGCAGGCAGGCGGGTCGGCGATCCTCGTTCGGCCCGATCAGCCTCTCGCGGCCGCGCCATATTGGATCGCCCCGAACACGATCCAGGCCAGACGGAATGCGTTCAGCGCGATCGCGAGATTTCCGAGGATCTCCTCGCGCCGGTCTGACGCCCCCGCCTCCGTGCGACCCCAGATCCCGAGGATCAACCCAGCGATGTATCCGGACGCCGGGAGCATGAAACGAGCCCACAAGGGCAGAGAAAGGCTCGTCCCCGCGATCATCCTCAAGGCGACCCCCCAGGCCAGGGCAAGGACGAGGGACATCCACACCTTCAGGGGGATCCTCGAAGGCCTCGAGGGCTCGAGGCGTTCGAAAGGAGAGGGAACCTGGTCAGAGGTTGGCAGAACGCGGTCCGGTCCGAATACGTCCCCGAGCCGCCGCAGCGAGGTCTCGTCGGGCCGGGGCACGTTCCACGCCGGAGCCAGGGCCGGATCCTTGTGGCACGTGGAGCAGACGGTCGCCTCGTCCGGCAGTTCCTCGGCGCAGTGCGGACACACCTTCACGCTTGGTACTTTCGGCGCGCGTTCGCCTTCGCTGTAGCTCGTGACGTGTGCCCCGAGGGCGGACGATTATCATCGCCGGATGTCGAAGATCCGGCCGTCGCGGAAGGCCTCCTCGTTCACCGAATCCGTGATTCGGGAGATGACGCGCCTGTCCATCCAGCACGGCGCGATCAACCTCTCCCAGGGCTTCCCCGACTTCCCGGCGCCCGAGGAAATCAAGGAGGCGGCGCGACGGGCCATCGCCGACGACATCAACCAGTACCCGATCACGTGGGGCGCCGAGCCGTTCCGGGCAGCGATCGCGAACGAGTACCGCTCGCGATACGGCATGACGTGGGTGGAGGCCGAGCGTGAC
>JBKPRY010000401.1:0-1067 GCA_046734755.1 Actinomycetota bacterium
CCGACGACCTCGATCGGATCCTCGAGGCGGGGCGCCGAACGCCTTCCTCGATGAACCAACAGGCCTGGGACTTCGTCGTCGTCACGGATCGCGATCGGCTCCGTGAGCTGGCGCGGACATGGCGGTACGCGGCTCACGTCGGAGCCTCCGCGGCCACGATCGTCCTCGTCGTGCCGATCTCCGAGGACCGGGACGAGCGCGACACGCTCCAATACGACGTCGGGCAGGTGACGATGTCGATCATGCTCGCCGCGGCCGACATGGGGATCGGGAGCGGACACGCCTCGGTCGGCGACCAGGACCTCGCCCGCAGCATCCTCGGCGTGCCCGAGGATCGGGAGTGCGCGATCCTCATCGCGCTCGGCTTCCCCGCGGGCCGTCGGCTCCAACCGTTGAACCATCCGAACCGCCGGGCCATCGAGGATGTCGTCCACCGCGAGCGTTGGTAGCAGGCGGATGGGTTCGATCTCAGCCCGTAAGCGGTAGCGCCCGCGGACGCACGACCAGGTTGACGACGCTACTCGCCGCCCTTTTGGATGTACGCCTTCACGAACTCCTCCGCGTTCTCTTCGAGGACGGCATCGACCTCGTCGAGCAGCTCGTCCAAGTCCCGCTCGAGCTCTGTGGCGTCCACGCCGTGCTCGACCGACTCGTCCGTCGTGGCGTCGGCCCTGGCGCGATGATGGCTCTTGTGCTGTTCGTGCACCCGTTCCATCTGCTCCGTCCTCTCACCCCACTACATCGGCACCGAGCGTGGTCGCCTCAATGGCACGGGGTGACCAGATCCCCTCCCACCTGAGTCGCCGGTTTCTGTGGCTGGTGGACGAAGGGCGTAGGCGGCGCCGCGGAGGGACCCTGAGCCCATCCCCGCGGTATAGCCTCAGACACACGATGACACCGGCTCGCGTCCAGATCACCCGTCCGGACAAGCTCTTGTGGCCCTCGATCGGCGTCACCAAGCAGGCATACGTCGACTACCTCGGCGCCGTCACGGACCGGATGCTCCCGTGGCTGCGCGACCGGCCCCTCTCGTTGGTCCGGGCGCCCGACGGCGTGGACGGGCAGCG
>JBKPRY010000402.1:0-1574 GCA_046734755.1 Actinomycetota bacterium
CAACCGGCGCGCCGTGTCCGGGCTGATCGCCGGGCCGTCCTCGATCTCGCACTCGCTCAGCTCGTCGTCGGGTCCGTCGAGGCGCGCGTGCACGACCAACGTCGCTCGGTCGGGGTCACGATCGGCACCATCCCCGGACGAGCACAGTGCGACGAGGCATCCGCCCGCCGCGCGCCGGCACCGGCCGGCCCGCGCTCTTCCGGCATGACCGGCAGGCCGTCCGCGAGCCGGTCGAGCACCTTCGCGACGACCGCGCCCTGTGCGGAGGGCAGCTCGGCCTCGAGGCCGAAGCGGCGGCCCTCGTCGAACGTCCACCACGACAGGAATCGGCTTCGTTCCGCCTCCTCGGCTTCTCCCGACGACCTGCGCGCGACGAGGTCCGCCTTGCGCCGGATCGCGCCGCACGAAACGCCACCGGCCCAGACCAGCAGGCGCGACTCGGTCTCCGGCGTGGCGAACCTCGTCAGCTCGACGGCCTTGTCGACGTGCAGCTCGCCCGATGCGAGCGCCTCGGACGTGCGAGGGAGCGACTCGAGGGCGTGAGCCGCGGCGATCCATCGACGCGCCTTCCACTGGGACAGGCCGTACCTGATCGAGAGCCAGTGGGCCGTGTCGCGAGCGCCGACGTCCCGCCAGCTCGTTCGACGGTCGACGTCGGCCAGCAGCTGGAGCAGGCGTCGATGGCTCGCCGCGAGACGGGCATGCTCGGCATCGATCTCGCGGATCAGCGCCTCTTCACTGCGATGGGGCACCCGGACCTCGTTCGGTCACGGGGGAGGATGGAGTGACGATATCGAACATATGTTCGGATGTCAAGGATATCGACCGCCTCCGAGACGGCGGGTCGACCCCGGAGGCGCGCCCTATCCGCGCTCGAAGTAGCGGACGAGCTCCCAGTCGGTGACCGTGGTGTTGTCGAAGATCACCTGCTCCTGGTGCGCCGTGTTCAGCAGGTGCTCGAACACGAAGTCGCCGAACGCCTCGCGGGCGACCGTCGATCCCCGGAACGTCTCCACCGCCTCGTGCAACGAGTACGGGACACGCGGGACGTCCTTCGCCTCGTAGGCGTTGCCGACGAACATCGGCGGAGGCTCGACCTTGTTCTGGATCCCCCACAGTCCGGCGGCGATCGTCGCCGCGAACGCGAGGTACGGGTTCGCGTCGGCCCCGGGGATCCGGCACTCGACGCGTGCACCCGCGTGCTCGCCGACCGTCCGGAACCCACACGTCCTGTTGTCGCGGCTCCACACGATCGCCGTCGGCGCCCACGAACCGAGCTGGTAGCGCTTGTACGAGTTCACGAACGGCGCATACATCCACGCCATCTCGCGCGCGCAGGCCATCAGGCCGCCCATGTACCAGCGGTAGGTGTCGCTCATGTGGTGCTCGCCTTCGTCCGACCACATCAGGCTCTCGGTGCCCTCGGCGTTCCACACGCTCGAGTGGAGGTGACAGCTCGAGCCGGCCTCGGCCATCGTCCACTTGGCCATGAAGGTGGCCGCGACGCCGTTGAGCTCGGCCATCTCCTTCACGCCGTGCTTGTAGAGCGCGTGATGGTCGGCGTTCGACAGGGC
>JBKPRY010000403.1:0-5985 GCA_046734755.1 Actinomycetota bacterium
CCCCCGGCGCCCGGAGACCTCGAGCTCCTTCAGCGCTTCCTCAACCTGCACATCCACGACGCCGAGGGGACGCACCTCGAACCCCCGGCCGAGCAGATCCGAGGCTTCCTCGTCGAGCGGAGCCTCCTCTCGGAACAGGAACGCTTCACCGGCGCCGACCGTGAGACCTATCTCGCGCTCCGCGACGCGATCCGGAACCTGATCCTGGCCGGCGACGAGGTGCCGGTCTCGGCGCGGGACGCCGACGTGCTCGACCGGATCGGACTGGCGTCCGGCCTGCACCCCCACTTCCATGCCGCCCACGCCCCCACCCTGGAGCCGAAGGGCACGGGCGTGGCGGCGGCCTACGGGGCGATCGTCGCGATCGCGTTCGTGAGCGCCTTCGACGGAAGCTTCGACCACCTCAAGCTCTGCGCCGACGAGACCTGCCGTTCGGTCTTCTACGACCGTTCGAAGAACCGCTCGGGACGTTGGTGCTCGATGTCGACGTGCGGCAACCGGGCGAAGGTTCGCGCCTGGCGGGAGCGCCAGCGGACGGACGTGTGACCTCGTTCGACCTGCGTCTGCGCGGTCCCGGCGGCGAGCCGGTCGACCTCGTCCGGACGCTCAACTCCCACGGGTTCGTCGACCTGCCTCCGATGCGACCCTCAGCCGACTACCGATCGGTCGAGCTCACGCTTCGAGCCGGTCGCGGGCGCCCGCGAACGGTGCGGATCGCCGCCGGTCGCGCCGGGCACGCGAGGGTCTCGATCTTGGGGCCGCCGGCGTCGGAGCGGGCGACGGCCCGGCTCGCCGCGACGGTGCGTCACGTCCTGCGCCTGGACGCCGACCTCTCGGCCTTCTACGAGGCCGCCTCCGGGGACCCGGAGCTCGCGTGGGTGACGAGCGGGGCGGGCCGCATGGTCCAGAGCCCGACCGTGTTCGAGGACGTGGTCAAGACGATCTGCACGACCAACTGCACGTGGTCCGCCACCACGCGGATGGTCCACGCCATCGTCGAGCATCTCGGGGAACGGGCGCCGGGCGCGGAGCCGCACGGCCCATGGGGCCGGGCCTTCCCGACCCCGGCGACGATGGCGGAGGCGGGGGAGTCCTTCTACAAGGACGTGGCGCGCACCGGGTACCGCGGCGCGTATCTTCAGCAGCTCGCGCGTTCGATCGACCGGGGCGAGCTCGACCTGGAGGCGTTCGCGACCGCGACGGCGGAGGAGCTTTCGGACGAGGAGCTCGAGGAGCGGCTGCTCGCCCTGCCGGGGGTCGGGCCCTACGCGGCCGCGCACATCATGATGACTCTCGGCCGGTACCATCGGCTGATCCTGGACTCGTGGACCCGGCCTACCTACGCGAAGAAGGTCGGACGCACGAAGGTGAACGACGCCGGCATCGAGCGTCGGTTCCGCCGCTACGGACCGTACGCGGGTCTCGCCTTCTGGCTGTACCTGACGCGCGACTGGGTCGACTGACTCCACGCGGTCATCCGCGGAGGGGTTGTCCCGCAGGCACGTCGAGCGCATACTGCCCCGAGCCCCCAGCCTGCTCTGCGGCCGAACCCGAGCCGCAGGCGAGCCGGGGAACCGAGACAAGGAACAAGGACCCGATGAGCGAACCGTTATGGCGTTGCCACGTCGTGCGCGGCTTCTGTGGGCCTACTGGCGTGCAGAGCAACGGACCCTTCGGCAGGGGCTGGTCGCGCTCGCCCTCAGCACGCTGGCGGGGTTCGTCGCCGGGCTCACCCTCGCGCACATCACCGGAACGCTCCAGGAGCTACCCGGCCTGATCGTCCTGATCCCGGCCGCGGTCGGGATGAAGGGGACGATCTTCGGGGCGATCGGCGCCCGGCTCGGCACCGCGAACGTCGCCGGTCTGCTCGAGCCGACGCTCAGGCCCGGCAGTGTCCTGCAGCGGAACGTCTACGTCGCGGTCGTCACGACGTTCTCGTCTGCGTTGTGGCTCGCGGTCCTGTCGTCGCTCGCCTCGGCGGCGTTCGGCGTGCCCTCGATCTCGCTGTGGCGCCTCGCCACGGTCTCGATCGTCGGCGGCGCGATCGGCTCGGCGCTGATCCTGATGATCACGCTGACGCTGTCGGTCCTGTCCTACCGGCGCGGCTGGGATCTCGACTCCGTCTCCACCCCGATGGTCACGGCGCTGGGCGACATGACGACGCTGCCGAGCCTGTTCCTCGCGACCTACCTGCTGCGTTCGGACCTGATCGCCGTGCCGGCCGCGGTGATCTCGATCGCGGTTGCCGTCTACGCGGCGATCCGCTCCTACACGGTCGCCGACCGGGTGATCCGCCGGATCGTCGTCGAGATGACCGCGGTGATCCTGTTGACGCCGATCCTGGACATCCTGGCGGGAACGCTGCTGCGGGCTCGACAGGGACAGCTGGTCGCGGTCCCGGTGCTGCTGGCGTTGATCCCGCCCTTCGTGTCGCAGGCCGGCGCCCTCGGCGGCATCTTCACCTCGCGCACGGCCTCGAAGCTCCAGATCGGTGTGATCACGGCCCGCGGGCTCCCGGAGATCCCCGCGCTCGTCGACGCCTCGATCGTGTCGGGGCTGTCGATCGCCGTGTTCGCGATGGTCGGGGTGGTTGCCTATGCGCTCGGGGTCGCGACCGATCTGGTGGGCATGCCGTCGCTCGGTTCGCTGGTCGCCGGAACGGTCATGGCCGGCCTCATCGTGACCCCGATCACGCTGCTCGCGGGGTACTACCTCGCGATCGGGACCTTCCGGTTCGGCCTGGACCCCGACGACCAGAGCGTGCCGATCATCACGAGCGTGATGGACCTCGCGGGCGTGGCCGTCGTTCTGTTCGTCATGACATCATTGGGGGTGCTCCCGAATGGATGACCAACCGAAGAGCGTGAAGGACCTGCTCGTCGAGGCGAAGGACGCCTCCGAGCTGATGGTCGACCTCGCGTACGCCGCGGTGTTCTTCAACGACGACAAGCTGGCTCGGGAGGTCGAGCGCCTCGAGGAGCGGATGAACGGCCATCTCCGCCGCCTGCGCGAGGTGGCGATGCTCGCCGCCCGCAGCCCCGAGGACGCGGAGGCGATGGCCGGCGTCCTGTGGATCGCGGGCGCCGTCGAGAAGATCGGGGACGCCGCCTCGGACATCGGGCGGGTCGTCGAGGCACGCCTCGGCATCCCCGACGCGCTGCGGCGCGACCTCCGGCACGCCGACGAGATGACCGCTCGGGTGAAGGTCCGAGCCTCGGCGCCGGTGATCGGTCGTGCGCTGCGAGAGCTCTCGCTGCCGACCGAGACGGGCATGTGGGTGATGGCGATCCGAAGCGGGATCGAGTGGCAGTTCGACCCCGGCCCCGACGACGTGCTCTCGGAGGGGGACGTCCTGCTGGTGCGCGGCCCCGAGGAGGGCGTGACCCTGCTCCGCGAGCTCGCGGGCGCGCCGGGGCGACCCGATCCCGGGGACGAGGACGCTCCCCCGCTGTCCGAGCTCGACCGCGCGGTCGACATCCTGGTGGAGCTGAAGGACCTGTCCGAGGCGGCGGTCGGCCTGGCCTACTCCTCGATCCTGTTCAACAACCGCGCGCTGGCCGCCGAGGTCGGGGCGCTCGAGGCCCGGAGCGACGCGCTCCACGATGAGCTCGAGTCATGGGTGCTCCGGGCGTCGCCCGAAGCCCGGAACCCGGACGAGCTGCGCGGCCTGCTCCGGCTCGGGAGCGCGAGCGAGTCGATGTGCGACGCCGCGCGCGACCTCACCTGGTACGTGGAGCACGGCGAGCCGCTCCACCCCGTCGTCCAGATCGCGCTCGAGGAGGCCGAGGAGATCTCCGCGGAGACGGTGGTCGAAGCTGGAACCCCGGCCGACGGGCGGAGCCTGAAGGACCTCCGGCTCGAGACCGAGACCGGGATGTTCGTGCTCGCGGTGCAGCGGGGCGCCCGGTGGATCTACCGGCCCCGCGGACCGTTCGTGCTGCGCGCAGACGACCGGTTGATCGCCGTCGGGCCCGAGGAGGGCGCTGAGGCGCTCGACGCGCTGTGCCGGGTCTCGGCTCCCGCCGCGTCCTGAGACGCGCGCCGGTCCTTGCCCCGGGCGGTTCGCGGACCTAGCCTGCCCGCGTGGACGCGTTCGTCTACCTGCTGGTTCGTCCGGGCAAGGTCGAGGACGTGGTCGTCCAGCTCGAGAACGTGGGCGGCGTCCGCGCGGCGGTCGCGGTCGTGGGCGCGTGGGACGTGCTCGCGGCGGTGCAGGGTCCCGACCTGCTCGGCATCTCCGAGGACGTGGTCCGCGGGATCCATCTGATCGACGGCGTCGAGCGGACGATGACCGCTCCGGTCGTCCCCCGCCACGTCTCCACCTTGTCCGGCGAGGAGGGGACACGGACGCCGATCCCGATGCAAGAACCCGGACCGGCGTGCTTCGTGCACGTGAAGGCCTCATCCGGTGCGGCCGCCCGGGTCGCCGACACGATCGCCGGGGTCGAGGAGGTCTCAGCCGTCGCGATGATCGCGGGCGAACACGACCTGATCGTCGAGATCCCGTTCCCGTGGGAACAGGCGGCGCCGGTCATCGTGAACAGGCTCCTGCCGATCGACGGCATCGAGGACACGCGAACCCTGGTCGCGATCGCGTTCTCGGAAACCGACCAGGAGGACCGCGACCAGTTCTCCGCCTGGAGCTGAGCCGCCCCTCCCGATCGGCCGCCGAGGTTCGTGTCAGACGCGAACGTCGGAGAACCGCAGGTGTTCCTCGGCGAGGCGGACCTCCTCGACCTCGGTCGCGCCCTGAGCCGCGAGCCAGGTGAGCAGCCGATCCACGAGTCGCTCCGGTGCGGAGGCCCCGCTCGTCAGGCCGACGACCCGCGCGCCTTCGAGCCACGCCGGGTCGACCTCGGTCTCGTCGTCGACGAGGTAGGCCCGGGTACCGAGATCGCGCGCGACCTCGGCGAGGCGGTTGGAGTTCGATGAGTTGTCCGAGCCGATGACGAGCACCACGTCGGACCGACGCGCCACCTCCTTGATCGCGTCCTGGCGGTTCTGGGTCGCGTAGCAGATGTCTTCGCGCGGCGGCCCCTGGATCGAGGGGAACCGCTCGCGGAGCGCCTCGACGATCTCGTTGGTCTCGTCGACCGACAGCGTCGTTTGCGTGAGATACGAGAGGTTCTCGGGATCGAGCACCTGCAGCGAGCGCGCGTCGTCGACGTTCTGAACCAGGACCGTGCCGCCTGGGGCCTGGCCCGTCGTGCCGACGACCTCCTCGTGACCGGCGTGGCCGATCAACACGATCGTCCGTCCGTGGTCGGCGAACCGCCGGGCCTCCAGATGCACCTTCGTGACGAGCGGGCACGTCGCGTCCAGCACGATGAGCCGCCGGCGTTCGGCGTTCGCGTACACCTGCGGCGCGACGCCGTGCGCCGACAGGACGACCACAGCACCCTCGGGCACCTCGGTCTCCTCCTCGACGAAGACCGCGCCCTTGGCCTCGAGATCGCGAACCACGTGCGCGTTGTGGACGATCTGCTTGCGGACGTAGACCGGACGGCCGTGCGTTTCGAGAGCCCGTTCGACCGCCTCCACGGCGCGCTCGACCCCAGCGCAGTACCCCCGGGGAGCGGCGAGCAGGACCTTGGTCGGCACGTCCCCCATGCTACGAGACGGGACGATGTGACCTTCGGTCACAGGGGTGTCGGAGGGCGCTGGTACGGTCGTTCGGACACAAACGGACGTTCGAGTCCGGCCCTCCCCCCTCCCCCCTCGTCGTGCATCCACCTGCCATGGATGGCCGACGCGCGGGGTGGGGACGAGCAGGGGCCCGACGACCGGAGGCGTCGATAGGTCACACAGTGTTCGAACTCGAGGAGGTGATCCAGCACCCATGACCTACCGCGAGCCCGCTCGGCACGCCCGCTCGAGCACGGCGTGGACCCGGTCTCCAACCCGGTCCATCGCGGGGGTGACAACCACCCATGATCAGACGACCCACGATGCGCCGCGCACTCGTCGCGGCGCTCGCGAGCGCCT
>JBKPRY010000404.1:0-4302 GCA_046734755.1 Actinomycetota bacterium
GCGGCCTGACGATTATCCCGCGGGTGGCAGCCGCGTCGTGACGGGTGGATCGCCGAACTCTTGCCTAGCTGTGTGCAAAGTCCCACTTCCGGGCTCACTTCTCGATGTCGGGGAGCTCCGACAGCCAAGGCGTCCGGTAGCCGTCGCGATCCCAGAGCACTGGGAAGAACGACTCGTCCATCGAGAGGTCGCCGCGCCTGCGGTACCGCGAGTAGTTCACGTCCACGTTCGACTCGTGGAAGCGCGCGTTCGAGGGCAACATGTGGGAGACGAGCCCCATCCGCGCCACGGTGCCGCTGCGGTTCGGCTCCGAGCCATGCCACGTCGCGTTGTGGTGGAACGATCCGCCGCCGGCCTTGACCACGACCGGGACGATCTCGAGCTCGGACACGTCCTCGGGCTGCGCGTCTCGAACGCCGGCCAGCCAGTCATCGGGTGCGTGGAACTGCGCCCGCGAAGGAGGCGAGACGCCCCAGTGGTTCGACCCGCGGACGTACGCGATCGGACCGGCGTCGGCGGCGGTCTCGTGCAGCGACATCCAGCACGTCACCATCTCAGGCGGCACGAGGTAGTCCGCGTACGAGCCGTCCTGGTGGAACCCGATCGCCTTGGTCCCCCGCGGCTTCCACAGCACGTTGTCCTGCAGGATCCGAACGCCGTCGTACCCCATCAGCTGCGCCGCGAGCCGCCCGATCCGGGCCGAGAGCACCTGCGCGGCGATCACCGTGTCCGACTTCCACGCGTTGCAGAGCTGCCGGGTCCGGTCCTCCGGATCTCGGCCCTTGACCCAGTTCACCTCGTCGGGCCGGATCCCGGTCTCGTACTCGCCCTCGAACAGCGGCAAGTAGCGTTCGCGGAGCCGCTCGAGCGCGCGGGGGGCGATGAGACCCTCCTCCACGACCAGGAACCCGTCGCGCCAGAAGGACGTGACCTGCTCGTCGGTGAAGCGTTCGAGCGGATCGGCGGCGACGTCGGTCGCCACGGCTAGGACCTCGGCCGGGTCTTGTCCGGGTCGTAGAACGGGAATCGGACCACGGTGGCGGGGATCCGCTTCTGCAGGCCGTCGAGCCTGCCGACCTCGACGCTGGTCCCGAGCTCGGCGAACCCGACCGCCACCCGCGCGAGCGCGATCGTCGCCTTCAGCACCGGCGAGCGGGTGCCCGAGGTCACCACGCCGATCTCCTGGCGCCTGACGAACACGGGGTCGCCGTGCCCGGCTGCCTCGTTGCCCTCGAGCGCGAGCCCCACGAGGGTGCGCTGCGGGTGGTCCTTGCGTTCCTCGAGGGCGTCGCGCCCGACGAAGTCCTCGTCACCACGTAGGTCGACCGCGAACCCGATCCCCGCCTCGAAGGGGTCCACCTGCTGGTCGTACTCGTTGCCGGCCACGATCAGCCCGGCCTCGATCCGCACGATGTCGAGGGCATCCAGGCCGAACGGCGCGAGCCCGCGCGACTCGCCCGCTTGCCAGATCTCGTCCCAGACGGCGACGGCGTCATCGGGATGGCACCAGACCTCGTACCCCAGCTCCCCCGTGTACCCCGTGCGCGAGACGACGATCGGGATCCCGTCGAAGACCCGCACGCGGCCCACGAGGAACCGGAACCACCCGAGATCGTCGAGCGACCCCTGCGCGGGCGGGGTCCAGACGACCTCGCGCAGGATCTCGCGGCTCGCCGGTCCCTGGACGGCGACGTTGTGCAGCTGGTCGGTCGAGGGTTTGACCCAGGCGTGAAGCCCGCGCCGCTCCGACTGTTCCTTCAGCCATACGCCGTCGTAGTCGTCGCCCCCGACGAACCGGAAGTTGTCCTGGCCGAGGCGGAACACCGTGGCGTCGTCGATCATCCCACCCGCCTCGTTGCACAGGGCCGTGTAGGTGACCTGTCCCACCGAGAGCCGTCTGGCGTCCCGCGTGATCGTCGCCTGGAGCAACGCCTCCGCGTCCGGCCCGAGGATCTCGAACTTGCGCAGCGGCGACAGGTCCATGATCGCGGCCCGCTCGCGGCACGCCCAATACTCGGCCACCGCCCCCTCGTTCGAGAAGTGGGAGGGGAGCCAGTACCCGTTGTACTCGACGAGGTTCTTGGTCAGGGCCTCGGTCCTCGGATGGAACCCCGTCTTCCGGGTCAGCACCGGCCGGGACTCCGGGGTCACGCGATGGGCGATGGCCGCGCTGAACCGATGCTCGGGCGAGTAGACGCGGACGTGGACGTCGGTCGGGTTCCACGCGTTCGCCGGGTCGATGTCGTCGGGGCAGGCCGACGAGGCGCAGACCAGGTCGGTCATCGCCCGCAGGAGCACGTAGTCGCCGGGCCTCGACCACGGCTCGTCCGAGACCAGCACGTTGTCGGCGTTGAAGGCCGTATTGAAGAAGAAGTTCAGCGCCGGCCAGCCCTTGCGCTTGGCGACCTCGTAGACGGTGAGGGTCGCGTTGAAGTTGTCCGTGCAGTTCACGTGGCCCGGGTAGCCCATGTCCTCGTAGTACTTGGCATTGCAGGCGAGCGCGAAGGTGTCGTGCCGGCCCACCGTGTCCCGGACGACCTCGACGAGCGGATCCATGTCGGCGTCGTAGAACTTCCCGAACAGCCCGGGCGTCGGGTACGCGCTGCCCATCAGCGTCCGCGTCACGGTCGCGTCGAGGCCCCGTTCGATCCCGTCGTCGAGCTTGCGCCGGTGGAACGCCAGGAAGTCCGAGCACTGCTTGCCCTCGACGTCGATCACCTGGATGAACTCGCCGGCCTGCACCTCGTAGCTCCGGGCGGTCGAGCGCTCGATCCGGAAGTCCAGGCGGGGTTCGGCGAGCGGGGGCGGGAGCTCGACCTCCTGCTCGGTCCGCGGCAGCGCCCGGTGCACCTCGACGACGAGATCGCTCGGTGGAGGGGCGCCGTCGACCAGACGGCCGGCCGGTGCGGCCACGATCAGCACGCCCTCCCGTTCGGCCCGGAACGACTGTTCGGAGCCGGGCGGCGACCACTCGCCGAAGAGCCGGACGGCCATCGCGCGGCTCGGGTCCAGCCCCCGGCCCGCCAGGTCCTGCACCACCTCCCGCGCCCCATCGACCGTCGAGGAGACGAGCGTCCGGACCACGGTCGCGGGGGCCTCGGCCCTCGCGCCGATCGCCGCGGCGGCGTCCGTGCCGTCCGGGGCCAGCATCGTGACCTCGGCCACCTGGCCGCCGTCGACGTCGATCACGGTGAACCGGTCCTCGGGGGCGATCGCCAGCACCGTCGCGCCGCCGGGACGAACCCAGTACTGCTCGAAGGAGGGGTCTGCCGCGCGGAACCCTCCGACGAGGAGCTTCGACGGGCCGCTGCCGACCGCCATCGCCTAGGCCCTCTTCGCCGGTTCCTTCGGCTCCTGATCCGCCGCCTCGGACATCAGCTGCTCGGCGAGCTCGCGTTTGCCGGCCGCGTCGAGCTTCTTCACCTCGTTCTCGACGGCCCGGCGGTTGTAGGACTGGTTCCAGTAGTCGAGCGACTCGAACCCCAGGAGCACGGCCTTGCCCACGAACTGGCGCAGCACCTCGTTCGTGGGGCCCATCACCCAGCCCGCTTTGGCGTCGCGAAGGTAGCGCTCGAGCTCCATGTCGCGCTTGTAGCCCGACCCGCCGCACGCGTGCAGCATCTTGTCGACCACGTGCGCGACGTTCTTGGCGGCCTCGAACTTGATCTGCCAGGCCCAATGCAGGTAGTTGCCTCGAGCCAGGGCCCCCGGTTCCGGGTTCCGGGTGTTGCCGTCGGTCTCGCGGTCCATCGCCTGCGCGACCGAGAGCACGAACAGGCGAGCGGCGTTCGTGTCCATCAGCGCCTCGCCCACGTAGTCCTGGATCGTCGGGTAATCGGCGACCCGCAGGCCCACGTCGACGTGCTTCTTACGTGTGGTGTGCCGCTTGGCGATGTCGATGGCCCCGAGCGCGAGCCCGTTCCACACGGACGAGGAGCCGATCAGGAACCAGGGGTCCACGGACTCGTCGTTCGAGTTCGCGCCGTCGCCCTCGGGCCCGACGATCTGGGTGGCGGGGATCTCGACGTTCGGGACCTCGAGCGGGCCTGACTGGTTGCCGCGCAGTCCGAGGGCGTCCCAAAGCGAGGGCTGGGACTGGACCTGGTCGCCGTCGACCACGAACACGGACAGGTCGTCGTACCCGGAGAAGTCCGGGCTCGTCGTCTGGACGACGTAGAAGTCGGCGAAGCCCGCCGAGGTCGTCCAGGACGCCTTCTTCCGTACCCTGTAGCCGCCGTTGGAGCGCTCGGCGCCCGAGGAGACCGGGTACCAGAAGTGCGAGCCGGTCTCGGGGTCCGAGTA
>JBKPRY010000405.1:0-11847 GCA_046734755.1 Actinomycetota bacterium
ACGTCGAAGCCGTGGGTGCCGGCCCACACGAAGGCGCAGATCACGGCCTCCGGGAAGAAGAACCCGTCCGCGTTCCCGGCCTTGATCCCGGCGATCTTCACGTTCGGTGCCACGCCGACGATGCCGATCCCGTTCAGCGCGGCGGCGATCGTGCCGGCCGTATGGGTCCCGTGACCGAAGTCGTCGTTCGCGGCCACCTTGCCCTGCACCGGGGCGCCGCTCACGCAGTTCGCGCTGTTTGCATCGTCGACGTTCGCGGCCAGGTCCGGGTGCGTGTAGTCCAGACCGGTGTCGATGTCCCCGACCAGCACGTCGGGGCTGCCGCCGTTGATGGCGCGCGCCTGCGGCGCCTGGATCTGGTCCATATCCCATTGCAGCCCCGACAGGCTGTCCGAACCCGGAGCCGGCGTGCTCGGCAGGACGGGATCGTCCGATCCGGCGCTGTCGTCCAGCCGGATCCCGAAGCCTTCCGTCGCGGACGCGCCTTGGATACGGCTATCGCGCAACAGCGCGCTGCGGAACGCCGGGTTGTCCGACGTCGCGATCGCCACGCCGATCTGGTTGTAGGCGATCGTCAGGCTCCCGCCGGCGGCGGCGACCACGTTCGCCGCGTCCGAGGGTACGGAGGTTCCCCTGTACAGCACCACGTACGTCTTGGTCGTCGTGGCATGGACGGGGCCGGGTACGGCCAGGATCGTGGCCGCGGCCAGCGCCGCCACGATGGCCACCAACCGCAGTCGCGGCCTTCGAGCGCTCACCATCTCGTCCTCCCTCCGAGCCAGCCTTCGGGCGTTCGCCCGCGTGCTTCGACCATGCGTGTTCGCATGGGCAACCCCCTTTCTCCGACAGGCACGGCTACCCACCGCAAGAAACCGCAAACATCACCCGGAGCCATTTAGGCCGAAAGGCGTAACGTTCCGGCAGGGAGAGCGACTGAACGATTCGAACCCATCCGAAGGAGGGATGCTCACCATGTCCACCGAGACCGCGACGTTCGGCGCCGGCTGCTTCTGGGGCGTCGAGTACGTGTTCGAGCGCGTCCCCGGGGTCCTACGGACCCAGGTCGGCTACGCGGGCGGCCACACCGAGAACCCCACCTACCGGGACGTGTGCTCGCACGGGACCGGCCATGCCGAGGTGTTGCGCGTCGAGTTCGACGCCTCGGTCGTGAGCTTCGAGCAGCTGCTCGAGGTCTTCTGGGCGATGCACGACCCGACCCAGGTCGACCGCCAGGGTCCGGACGTGGGCGACCAGTACCGGAGCGCGATCTTCACGAGCTCGGACGAGCAGCAGCGTGCCGCCGAGGCCTCTCGTGACGCCGCGCAGGCCCGATTCGATCGGCCGATCGCGACCGAGATCACGCCCGCGGGACCCTTCTACCCGGCGGAGGACTACCACCAGCGGTACTACGACAAGAACGGCCACCAGCCGTACTGCCACGTGATCCCGTGGGGCACCCTTCGCGAGCTCGGCCTCGTCAAGGCCGGGGCGTAACCGGAACCGTCAACCGGCCGGGTCCGCCAGGGCCCGGTCGGCCTTGGCCGCAAACACGAAGTCGGCCTCGTGCAGACCGTCGATCTTGTGTGTCCACACGGTCAGCCGGACCTTGCCCCACGCGAGATAGATGTCCGGGTGGTGACCGATCCGCTCGGCCAGCTCGCCGACGCGGTCGGTGAACGCGAGCGCCTCCTTGAAGTCCGCGAAGCGGTACTCCTTCTCGAGGTGATGGTCGTCCACGACCCGCCACTCGTGTCCGAGATCGGCCAGGTACGACTCGATCTCGGTTCGGTCGAGCGGCGGCACGCCGCCGCGGCACGGGACGCACTCCATCGACGCGAGGTCGCGCCCCATCAGGCGACCCTCGCCTCGGAGAGGCGCTCCGCCACGATCTCGTCGGCAGCCATGCCGGTCGAGATCCCTCCGGCATCCGCGCGAGCGAACACATCGCCCAGCGTCGCCCCGATCGCGAGCAGCCTCCTCCGCACCTCGTTGAAGCCCTCGTGCAGCATCTCGTAGCCCGCCAGATGGATCATGCCACCGGCGTTCACGACGTAGTCGGGGGCATACAAGATGCCTCGTTCGGCCAGACGCTCGGCGTCGGCCGGCAAGCTCAACTGGTTGTTCGCCGCGCCGGCGATCACGCGGCACCGCAACGAGGGAATCGTTTCCGCGTTCAGGACGCCGCCCGTCGCGCACGGCGAGAACACGTCGCACTCGACCTCGGCGATCCGGTCCGCCGGGACCGCGTCGGCCACGAGCTCCTCGGCCAGCTCCTTGGCCCGAACGTCGTCGACGTCGGCAAGCGTAAGCTGCGCGCCCGCCTCCGCCAGGAACCTCGACAGCGGCTCGCCGACGGCTCCGACGCCCTGCACCGCGACGGTCCGCCCGTCCAGGTCGTCCGAGCCGAACGCGTGGGCAACCGCGGCGCGGATCCCGTGGAAGACGCCGACCGCGGTGTCTTCCGCGGAGGAGCCCGAACCGCCCGCCGCCTCGGTCCTGCCGAACACGGACGAGGATCGCTCCCCCACGACGTCCATATCGGCGGACGAGGTGTTCATGTCACACGCCGTTCGGTACGTGCCGTGGAGCGACTCGACAAGGTCACCGTAGCGGAGGAAGAGGTCGCGTCGGCGCTCGCCATCGGGGATCTCCGGGACCGCGAGCACGGCCTTGCCGCCGCCGAGCGGGAGCCCGGCCATCGCGTTCTTGCTCGTCATCGCCGAGGACAGGCGGAGCCCGTCCCGCAGGGCGTCACGCGGCTCGGCGTACACCTTCATGCGCGTGCCACCGGCGCCGGGACCGAGCACCGTCGAATGCACGCAGACGAACATCCACGTCGCGCTCGGCTCGTCGAACCGGACGACGACCTCCTCGCCGCCCCAGTCCGGGAGCAGGTCCTCGAACACGCGTCACTCGGATCGGGCGGTGGTGGACTTCTTCGCCTTCTTCGCCGCGCGCTTCTCCTTGATCGACTTCTGCGCGGTCTTCTTGGCCTGTTTCTCGCCCTTATCCTTCGCGTGCGCCATGACGGGCCCTCCGTTCGGATCGGGTCACCATTATGGCCCGCCGAGGCGCGGGATCGTCGCCGGCTCGGCGCTAGGCGAGATCGGCGAAGGCCGCACGCACGTCCTTGCGGATCCCCGTCACGAACGGGACCTCCACCTTCGTGAACCGGCGGGCCTGGGCCTCGCGGAGCCGGCGGATGCAGTCCACGATCCGGTCGAGCTCGTCCGCCTCGAACGCGAGGATCCACTCCCAGTCGTTGATGCCGAACGCGCTCGTGGTGTTGGCGAGGACCTCGGGGAACTCCCTGCCAGCCTCCCCGTGCTCGCGCAACAGCGACGCGCGTTCGTCCGACGGAAGCAGGTACCACTCCGGCGATCGAACGAACGGGTACGCGCAGAGGTAGCGCCGCGGCGCCTCGCCCTTGACGAAGGCGGGCGCGTGGTCGGGAGTGAACTCCGCCGGCTTGACCACGCCCATGAACGTCCAGGCGACGTCGAGCTCGCGCCCGGCCCGCGTGCGCCGGAACGCGACGAGCGCATCCTGCACCGCGTCCGCGGTCGGCCCCACGAACCAGAGCATCAGGTCGGTGTCGGCCCGGAACCCGACCGTGGAATAGACGCCCCGAACCGTGACCGAGGGATCCCACTCCTTGAACAGGTTCTCGACCTCCTGCGCCGCATCGTCCGGGTCGAGATCTCGGAAGCCACGCGTCGCCTTGAGGCAGACATATAGCGCGTAGACGGTCTCGTTCATCCCACGTTCTCCGATCTGCTCGGTGCTCGCCCGTTGCCGCGCCCGTCCTCGAGATCGACACCCGCTGGCTCGGCCCCGAGGTGGACGCGGACCCGCTCGGCGGCGAGCCCCGCGCCATGGACGGCGTCGGCGACGCCCACTCCTTGGTAGGCGTTCCCGGTCGGGAAGATACCCGCCGGCAGCGAGGCCTCGATCGCACGGACGCGCTCGAGGTGCCCGACCTCGTACTGCGGCATCGATCGCGGCCACCGGACCACCAACGATGCGCTCGGGTGTCCCGGCAGGGGGAGGAACGCCGCCAGGTGCCGGCACACGGCGTCGACGATGTCCTCGTCGGGTTCGTCCAGGACATCCTCGAAACCCACGGCCCCGACGAAGCAGCGGACGACCGCGCGGGTCCCGAACGCGGCATCGGGCCACTTCCGCGAGACGAACGTCGCCGCGGTCATCGGCGCCCGACCTCGCGGCACCACGAACCCGGTCGCCTCCGGGAGCGCGTCGGCCGTCCCCTCCGGGTAGACGAGGTGGACAACGCCGGTACTCGCGTATGGGATCTCGCCGAGCGACCGAGCCGCTGACCCGTCGAGCCCGCGGACCAGCTCGGCGGCGACGAATGCAGGGGTCGCGAGGACGACCGCATCGGCATGCAGGACCTCCCGAGCCGTGCGCACCACGAACGCCTGGCCGTCGCGTTCGATCGAGCGGACCGGCGACTCCAGCCGGACGCGATGCCGGCCCACGCGCTCGAACAGCGCGCGCGGAAGCTGACCCACGCCGCCGCGCGGTCGCAGGAACATCGGCCCTGCATCGACGGCGGCCCTCGACGCGGCGCGGGCGCCGCGGATCAGGCTGCCGAACGCTCGGTCCCACCGCGCGAGCTCGGGGAACGTCGCGTCGACGCTGAGCCGGTCGACGTCGCCGGCGAACAGCCCTCCAAGGAGCGGCCCGGTCAGTCGCTCCGCTATCTCGTCGCCCATCCGTCGGCGCACCAACGAGCCGATCGACTGGTCGCCCTCCGGTGCCCGTGCCTTGTGCACGAGATCGGCGAGCGCGCGCACGCGTCCCCGGCGCGACAGACCCGGCCAGCGCACGACCTCCTCCAGATCCGTGGGGATGCCGAGTGCGCTCTCAGGGAGCGGGACGAGCCCTCGCTCGGTCCAGATGAGGGCGTCGCGGGCGCCGGGTTCGGTCAGCTCGAGACCCAGCTCCTGGGACAGGTCCGCCGCCCAGGGCTTGCGGGCGACGAACGAGTCCGGACCGCTCTCGAGCTGGAGCCCGCCCACGGTTGCCGTACGCAGCCGGCCGCCGACGTCGGGCTCGGACTCCAGCACGACGACGTCGAGCGCGGATTCGGCTTCAAGCATGCGATGCGCGGCCGTCAGGCCGGAGACACCACCGCCCACGACCACGACCCGCACGGCGGTCGGGCCCACGACCATCAGGCCCTCGAGGCCGCGAGCCGCTCGCGGACCACATCGGCGAGCACCCGGACGAACGCGGGATCCGCGTTCGGCATCTCGGTGCGCACGAGTCGCATGCCGGCCCGCTCGGCGATCGCCCGCGCCTCGACGTCCAGGTCGTACAGGATCTCGAGGTGGTCGGCCACGAATCCCGCCGAGCACACGACCGCAGCCGGAGAGCCCTGCGACGCGAGATCGGCGAGCACGTCCTCGATCGGCGGTCCCCACCATGGGTCGTCGGTCCGGCCCGCGCTCTGCCACGCGATCGTGTGCGGAGCGAGGCCGAGCTCGGCCGCCACCAGTTCGGCGGTCTCTGCGAGGCCGTCGCGGTAGCGGCACGCGTCCTCGCAGGCATGGCATCGCAGACACCGGAGCGAGCCGTCCTCGACCGTCCGGGTGGGCAGGCTGTGCGCGGAGAAGATCACCGTCGCGCCCCGGCGCTCCTCGGCGGTGAGCCCGCCGAGCGCGTCGGCCACCCGCTCGGCTAGGAACGACACGAAGCGTGGGTCGTCGTGGTACGAGCGGACGAAGTCGAACGCGGGCGGGCCCTCGCCCACCTCCGCGCGAACGCGGTCGAGGTAGTCCTCGACGGACATCCCCGACCAATGCGGCGCCATCACGATCCCGATCGCGCGTTCGATCCCGTCCTCGCGCATCCGATCGATCGCCTCGGCGATGAACGGGGTCGAGTGCTTCATCCCCAGGTACGCGCGGAATGCGCCGACCTCGTCACGGTTGAGCTCCCGCTCCAGGCCCTGGGCCTGCTGCCGGGTGATGTCGAGCAGCGGGAAGCGGTTGCCGACCGCCGCGTAGCGTTCGCGAAGCTCCTCGAGGTGCTCGGGCGACGGACGTCGTCCGCCCCGGATGTCCGTGTAGTAGCGCTCGACGTCGTCGGGGCCGCTGGCGGTCCCGTACGCCATCACCAGCACGCCGATCGGCGGACCGCTCATCGGGCGGTCCGCTCGTGCACGAGGTCGACGAGGCGCTGGAGGTTCTCGAGTGGGGTCTGCGGGAGAACCCCGTGACCGAGGTTGAACACGTGGCCGTCGCGCATCGCCGCGCGGTCGAGGATCTCGGTCGCGGCGCGTTCGACCGCCTCCCACGACGCGACGCAGACGGCGGGATCGAGGTTGCCCTGAATCGCGAGGTCCGCGCCGATCCGTTCCCACGCCCGATCGAGCGGGACCCGCCAGTCGACGCCGATCGCGTCGCCGCCGGCCTCGCCCATCGATGTCAGGAGCTCCCCGGTCCCCACGCCGAAGTGGATCGAGGGCACCGGCAGGTCCGCGAGCACCCACGCCGACCACGGCCGCACCGACCGCGAGTAGTCGCTCGGCGCGAGCGACCCCGCCCAGGAGTCGAACAGCTGCACCGCCTGCGCGCCCGCCTCGATCTGCGCGAGCAGGTGGGCGCGCGAGACAGACGCGAGCACATCCATCAGCGACGACCATGTGGAGGGGTCGTCGTGCATCAGCGCCTTGGTCCGGGCGTGATCGCGCGACGAGCCACCTTCGACGAGGTAGCTCGCGAGCGTGAACGGCGCGCCGGCGAACCCGATCAACGGGACCCCGAGCTCCTTGCGGAGGAGGCGGATCGTCTCCGCGACGTAGGGCTCGTCCAGGTCGGGTTCGAGCGCCCGGAGCCGGGCGACGCCCGCCGGATCCCGGATCGGATCCTCGACGACGGGACCGACCCCGGACTCGATCCGGATGGGGACCCCGATCGCTGCGACCGGCACCATGATGTCGGCGAACACGATCGCGGCGTCGAGCGGCATCCGCCGGAGGGGCTGCAGGGTGAGCTCGACGGCGACCTCGGGCTCGCGGATCGCGTCCAGGATGTCGCGATCACCGCGCAGCTCCCGGTACTCGGGCAGGTACCGGCCGGCCTGGCGCATGAACCAGACCGGGGTGCAGTCGACGGGCTCGCGCCGGAGCGCTCGGAGGAATCGGTCGTTCACGGACCCCAGGATACGGACGGGTACGGTGGGCGACGGAGGGCGCCCCCGGGCGACCGGAACGAACGGCATCGGCCGCGACGTGGCGAGCCGGACGAACGCGCGGCCCTCCTCAGGCGTAGAACCTACTGACGAAGAAGACGGGAGGACGATGGCGGGGGCACGCAGACGGAACCGCAGCACGCTGATCGACGCCGATCCGCTGTGGTCGAAGGCCCCGCTCGTCCTGCTGCGGTACCCGGGGCTGTTCGTCTCGATCGCGGTTGGCGCGCTCCTGCTCGCGCTGGCCGCGTCGGCGTACCCCCTGTTCATCTCATCCTCCGCGAGCGAGCTCGTCGCGGCACGGATCCACGACCCCGCGTTCACGCGCTGGGCCGTCGGGATGATGTACCGCAACGGGGCGCTGCCGCTGCCAGGGTCGGACCGGCACGGCGACATCGAGTCGAGGGTCGACGCGATCTTCGAGGGGCTCGTCGGACCGAGCCCCTACCTGGGCGACCCGCTGGAATCGGCGCTCGGGCCGGCCACGCCGATCTCGGTCGCCGGCGAACACGAGCGGCGGGACACCCGCCTGTTCATGGGGGAGCAGGCGGCGGACCATGTGGAGATCCTGGAGGGTTCGGTGACCGACGGCGTGTTGGTCCCCGACCTGATCTCCGACGCCCTCGACATCACCCCGGGCGAGCGGATCGTGATCGGCTCGCCCGACGACGGGACCGTGACGCTCCCGGTCGGCGGGATCTACCGGTCGCTGTACAAGGGCGGGGCCTCCGGGTACTGGCGGCCGTGGAACGACGCCCTCGTCCTGTACTGCGGCAACTGCGCGCCGCCTCCCCAGGCGGTGATCGTGCCGAAGGACCGGTTCGGCGATGTGGCGCGAGAGATCGGACTGGACCACGCGGCGTACGCGTGGCAGGCGCCGCTGCTGCGGGACCTCACGCTCCAGGAGGCCGAGGACGCGGCCCGCATCACCACGCGCATCTCCGACGAGATCGACGACCGGAAGTTGCTCGACCGGTGCTTCGTCGGGTTCTTCTGCAACCGCTCCAGTGGTCCCGTGTGGGGGAGCGCGATAGGCGACGTGGTCCGGGACGTCCACGGGCGGCTCGTGGCGATCGACGGCCCCGCGCGGCTGCTGCGGATCGCCGGGATGCTCGTCGCGCTGGTGGTCGTCGCGGGGGCGGGCGCGTTCGCGATGGCAGCCCGCCGGGTCGAGTCGAACCTGTTGTTCGCGCGGGGCGCGAGGCCCAGGGCGGTGGGTGGGCGATCGGCGCTCGAGGCGGTGATCCCGTGCGCCATCGGCGCGGCGCTCGGGTTGGGCATCGCGTTCGCGCTCGTACGGTGGGTGGGTCCCGGCGGCGCGTTGGCGTCGTCGGCGTCGGAGCAGGCGGTGTGGGCCGCGGCGGCCGCGGGCGTCGTCGCCGTCGCGGCGATCGCGATCGTCTCGACGGTCTCGTTCCTGCGCCAATCCGAGCATCATCGGAGCCGCCTGCGCCTCGTGGGGGCCTTCCCGTGGGAGCTGGTCCTGATCGGCCTCTCGCTGCTGATCCTGCAGCGGCTGCGGAGCGGCGGCGCGGTCGTGGTGGACCGCTCGCTCGGGACGACGGCGCCGAGCCTGCTGCTGTTCGCCTTCCCGCTCGCGTTCCTCGCGGGTTTCGTGGCGCTGGTGGCGCGCGGGGTGGTCTTGGTCCTTCGGTGGGCGCGCGGACGGAGCGGCGGGTGGGGCACCCCCGCCTACCTCGCGGTGCACCGGCTCGCCGCGCGCTCGCGGCTGACGTTGCTCCTGATCGCGGCCGCCGGGCTCTGCCTCGGACTCTTCGTGCAGGCGCAGACCGTGGCGCGCTCGATGCGGACCACGGTGGACGCCAAGGCGGGTGTGTACGTCGGGAGCGACGTGCAGGCTCGGATCGACAGCGTGAACGCGACGCCGGAGACGTTCCCGCTGCCGGTCACCCGGGCGGTGCGCCGCCTCCAGGCCGGCGAGCTCCGGCCCGGCGTGCCGTTCGACCTGCTGGCGATCGACGCGGAGACCTTCGCCTCGACCGCGTTCTGGGACCCGGCGTTCTCCTCGGAGCCGCTCCAGTCCCTGCTGGACCGGGTCTCGGAGCCATCCGGGGGCGGGATCCCGGTGATCATGGCCTCGGCCCCGAACGCCTTCCCGGACTCGATCACGCTCGACCGGCAGACCCTGCCGATCGAGATCGTCGGGCGCGCGACCGCGTTCCCCGGCATGACGTCGCTCCGGCCGCTCGTGGTGGTCGACGCGCAGCATCTCCTCGACGCGGTGGGGAACGCACCCGACCCCCTGACCGTCGCGGGCGCGAGCGACGAGCTCTGGATCCGCGGGACCCCTCGCGCCGCGCGCGCCGCCCTGGCCGAACTCGACTACACCCCCTCGTTGGTCCTCACGGCGGATGAGGTGAAGGACATCTCGTACATCGTCGCCGTGATCGACACATTCCTCGTGATGAACGGGCTCGGGGTCCTGGCGGCGCTGCTCCTGTTCGCGGCGATGCTGATGTACCTGCAGGCCCGGCAGCGGGCCGAGGTCGTCTCCTACGGGCTGTCGTTGCGGATGGGGATGCGGCCCTCGGGCCATCTCGTCGCGATCGCGATCGAGGTCGGCGCCATGCTCGTGATCGCCTACGCGGCCGGCACCGTCCTGGCGATCGTCGCGGCCCGGCTCACGGTCCCGCTCCTGGACCCGATCGAGTCAATCCCGCCGGACCCGATCACGGTCGTCCCGGTCGTCCTGGTCGCGCTCGTGGCACCGGCCCTGCTGTTGGTGGCGTTCGCCGGTGGATGGCTCACCGAACGGCGCGCCCGCTCCGCCGACCTCGGGCAGGTGATGCGGCTTGCGGACTGAGGCGCCGACGACCGGCAGGAAGCCGGAGGTCGCCGCGCGCTGCGACGACCTGGTGAAGACCTACCGGACCGCGAGCGGGGAAGTGCGCGCCCTCAAGGGACTCTCGGCGGAGGTCCCCGCTTCCGCGCTGCTCGCGGTGGTCGGGCCGTCGGGAAGCGGCAAGTCCTCGCTGCTCCGCCTGATCGCGGGGCTCGACCGGCCCACGAGCGGCACGCTCGTGGTGGAGGGGACCAGCGTGCACGACGCGTCCGCGCGGACGCTCCGCCGGTTCCGCCGTGCGACCGTCGGGTACCTGTTCCAGCGGCCGTCGGACAACTTCCTCCCCCACCTCACCGTGGGCGAGCACCTGCGGCTCGCGCGCGGGCTCACCCACCGTCCGCCGCGGATCGACCAGGAGTCGCTGCTCTCGACCCTCGGGATCCAGGAGCGTGTCGACCACCTGCCCTCGGAGCTCTCGGGTGGCGAGCAGCAGCGGGCCGCGATCGCCGAGGTCCTGATGGGCGGCGCGACGATCGTGGTGGCCGACGAGCCGACGGCCGAGCTCGACAGCGCCTCCGCCAGCCACGTGATGGACACGATGGTCGAGCTCGCGCGCGCCGGGGTGACGTTCGTCGTCGCGACCCACGACCGATCGGTGATGCGACGGGCAGACGCCGCGCTCGAGCTCGACCACGGGATCCGCCGGTCGTCGACCGACACCCCCGCCGACCCCGCCGGTCGTTCGAGCACGGCCGGCTTCCGCCCGGCCGCGACCCCGGCCCGACCCGACCCCGCCGACCGCTGGCGGCCGCCGGTGACCAGCACGGCCACCGAACCCGAGCTCCCGTTCGTCCTGGACGCGAACGGCCTCACGAAGGCCTACCGGCGCGGGGACGAGGTGGTCCACGCGCTCGACGACGTGAGCCTCACCCTCCGCGCGGGCGAGCTCGTCGGGCTCGTCGGGCGGTCGGGCTCGGGCAAGACCACACTGCTCAACGTGATCGCGGGCTGGGAGCACGCGGACGCCGGAACGATCGGGCGACCCGACGGACGAGCGGGGGTCGGATCCCGGATCCCCGGCTGGGACGAGCTGGCAGTCGTACCACAGAAGCTCGGGCTCTTCGACGAGCTCAGCGTTCGCGAGAACCTCGAGTACCCGGCCCGGCTCCACGGCCGGCTCGAGGAGCTCCGGGGGCGTGTCGACGAGCTCATGGAGGATCTGGGGATCGCCCACCTCGCGGCGCGCTACCCCAAGGAGACCTCCCTCGGCGAGCAACAACGGACGACCGTGGCCCGGGCGCTCGTGCTGGCGCCGACCCTCGTGCTCGCGGACGAGCCGACGGGGCACCAGGACGCCGTGTCGGAGCGCCGTGTGCTCGAGGCGTTCGGGCGCGCGGCCGCCGAGGGGGGCACCTGCCTCATCGCCACACACAACGTGTCGCTCGCGCCACGGCTGGACCGCGTGCTCCAGATGGCCGACGGCCGGCTCGCCGAGGGCGCCGCCGGGTCCTAGCCCGTTGCTCTGGCAGAGTCGTGTCGCTCAGAAGAGCGCGGCGAAGACGTTCTCGATTGTTCGCCACGACCAGCCGGAAAGGGGTCAGAGCAGCTCGTAGGCGGGGAGGGTGAGGAACTCGAGGAAGTCGGGTGGGAGCGCCACATCCTCGAAGAGCGTGCGTGCCTGCTCCAGACGATGCTTGGTAAAGGGTTGCTCGCCCGGCTGCCCGCGGAGGTGCGTCATCTCGATCTGGATGGCCTCACGGGCCTTCGCGGCGGTGACCACCTCACCGGTCGGGAGCGTGACGCCGTTGGCCACCCACTGCCAGATC
>JBKPRY010000406.1:0-4877 GCA_046734755.1 Actinomycetota bacterium
CAGAACGCGGCCTCGATCGCGGCGATCATCATCACGGCCGAGAGCGCCGTGGTGGAGAAGCCGGAGGAGGAAGAGCCCGCCGCAGCCGCCGGTGGTCACATGCACTGACCGCAGCGGGCATCGAGCATCCCACGAGAGGGCCGGGTCGCCGGCCCTCTCGTGTGCGTCCCGCGACCCCTAGAGTGGCGGGCGTTCGGTCCCGGTCTTCGCCAGTCCGGCCAGGAGTCCAACCGTGAACGCCGTGCTGAGGGCGGCGAACACCCACCACAGGAGCGGCGACACGCCGTCGGGCAGGCCGAACAGCGCGTTCCAGACCGACACGATGGCCGAACCCACGGTCGCGAGGACGAACGCCCACACGAACCACCACAGGGTCTCCAGGCGACGAGCCACGAGCACCATGAGCAGCGACAGGGAGAACGCGAGGACGCCGGCGATCCGAACGTAGCCCTGGTCGGGGAGCGGCGGCAGGTCGAAGATCGTGACCAGCACGAACCGGGGTGCCACGGCGATCGCGATCCCGCAGGCCGCCCAGACGATCGCCTGGAGGATCATCACCCGCCTCAGGAGGTACACGGCGGCCCATCATCCCAGGTCAAGCGGGTCGAGGCGTTGATAGCATGCGTCCCGGAGCCCGCGCCGGGCTCCTTATTCCGACCACGAGGAACGCGCATGATCGACACGCCCCGGGTCGCGATCATCGGGCTGGACTGCGGCACCCCCCAGCTCCTGTTCCGCGACTTCGAAGCGGAGACGCCGAACATCCACACGCTGATGAAGCGGGGGATGTGGGGCGACCTCGCGAGCATCACGCCGCCGATCACGGTCCCGGCCTGGGCCTGCGCCATGACCGGAAAAACGCCCGGGCAGCTCGGCATCTACGGGTTCCGCAACCGCAAGGACACCTCGTACGATGGATTCTCCATCGCCACCTCGAACGCGATCCAGGCCCCGGCCGTGTGGGATGCGCTCGGCGCCCGAGGTCTCCGATCGCTCCTGATCGGCGTTCCGCCCTCGTACCCTCCGCCGAGCGATTTCCCCGGGTGGCGGGTCGGCTGCTTCCTGACGCCCCCGTCGGCGAAATCCTGGACCTTCCCGACGGAGCTCCAGACGGAGATCGTGGCCGAGCTCGGTGATGGGAACGAGTACATCTTCGACATCGCGGACTTCCGGCGGGCCGGCTACGACGTCGTACTCGACCAGGTCTTCCAGATGACCGAGCGAAGGTTCGAGGTGGCTCGGCGACTGGCCCGGGAGAAGCCGTGGGACTTCTTCATGCTGTGCGAGATCGCGCTCGACCGCCTCCATCACGTGTTCTGGCAGTGCTGGGATCCGAGCCACCCGCTGTACGTGGCGGGCAACAAGTACGAGACGGCGTTCCAGGACTACTACCGGTTCCTGGACGTCGAGGTGGGCAGGCTCCTCGAGGTGCTGCCCGAGGACGCGATCACGATCGTGATGAGCGATCACGGCGCCCGGCCGATGATGGGCGGGTTCTGCTTCAACGACTGGCTGGCCCGAGAGGGCTACCTCGCGCTCGAGGCCCAGCCGTCGCACGTCATGCCGATCAAGGACGTCGCGATCGACTGGACCAATACCGTTGCCTGGGGGGACGGCGGCTATTACGGACGGCTGTTCCTGAACGTGAAAGGCCGCGAGCCGCAGGGCGTCCTGGAACCAGCCAGCTACGAGCAGACGCGTGACGAGATGATCGCCAAGCTCGAGGCCGCACCGGGTCCCGACGGGACGCCCCTCGGCACGAAGGTGCTGAAGCCCCAGGACGTGTACCCGGAGGTTCGAGGCGTCGCCCCAGATCTGCTCGTGTACTTCGGCGACCTCGCGTGGCGCTCGGTCGGCTCCGTCGGGAACCGCAGCATCTACACGTACGAGAACGACACCGGCCCGGACGGTGCGAACCACGATCGCAACGGCGTGTGGGCGATGGCCGGCCTCCCGGGGCAGGCCACGGGTGAGGTCACCGGCCTCAACCTCGTCGACGTCGGCCCGTCCATCCTGTCGCTGTATGGCATCGACGCGCCCGAGGGCGCCGTCGGAGGGAGCTTCTTGTGACCCATCACCCGGAACCGAAAGGCTTCACGGTCTGGTTCACCGGCCTGTCCGGGGCCGGCAAGTCCACGATCGCCGAGATGCTGTACCACGAGTTCCAGGCGCGGCAGATGAAGACCGAGATCCTGGACGGAGACGTGGTTCGGCAGAACCTGTCCAAGGGCCTCGGGTTCTCCAAAGAGGATCGTGACACGAACATCCTTCGGATCGGGTTCGTCGCCGAGCTCCTGACGCGCAACGGCGTCGCGACGATCTGCTGCCCGATCTCCCCCTACAGCAAGACCCGAGACCAGGTGCGAGCGGCGATCGGCCAGTTCGTCGAGGTCTACGTCCACGCCACGCTCGACGAACTCTCGCAGAACCGCGACCCCAAGGGCCTGTACAAGAAGGCGCTGGCGGGCGAGATCAAGGGGTTCACCGGCGTCGACGACCCGTACGAGGTCCCCAAGCACCCCGAGCTGGTGCTCGACACGATGGTCGAGTCACCGCAGGAGTCGCTGCGGCGGACGCTGACCAGGCTCCAGGAGCTCGGGTACCTCGAGGACGACTCGGTGCTGGTCGAGGGCGACCGGCTGCATTCGGGGCTGACCGACCTGCGGGTCCACGAGACCGGGCACGTCGTCAGGGAGAACTAGTGGCGGGGCCCCGGTGGGGCCCTCGGCCACGGCGGGCCACGAGCGAGCCTGTATCAGCGTCAGGTGAATGTCGTCATCTGCTTCGAGTCTCGACCCCGAGACCCGTTCGGCGCAACCCGGTCGGATCGCACCGCCGTGGTACCTTCCCCGCATGGAGTGACGGCGTCCACCCCGGAGCGGGTGGGCGCCGCTGCATATCCGGGTCTCTCGACCGGGGACAACTCCAGGAGGACGAGCATGGAGATCGAGATCGGCAAGGGAAAGATGGCCCGGCGCGCGTACGGGTTCGATGAAGTGGCGATCGTCCCGTCCCGGCGAACGCGAGATCCCGACGACGTCGACATCTCCTGGCAGATCGACGCCTATGCGTTCGGGCTGCCGATGATGGCGGCGGCGATGGACGCCGGTGTGTCGCCGGCGACCGCCGTCCGGATCGGGCAGCTCGGCGGCCTCGCATGTCTGAACCTCGAGGGCCTGTGGACCCGCTACGAGGATCCGGAGCCCATCTACGAGGAGATCGGCACCCTGCCCGACGAGAAGGCGACCGCGCGCATGCAGGAGTTGTACCGCGAGCCGCTCAAGGACGAGCTCGTGGAGCGGCGGATCCGCGAGATCAAAGAGGCCGGAGTCGTCTCGTGCGCCTCACTTACCCCCCAGCGCGTCGTGCGGTATGCCGAGGCAGTCATCGGCGCCGGCCTCGACATCCTCGTGATCCAGGGCACCGTGGTCTCGGCCGAGCACGTCTCGAACCACAGCCAGCCGCTGAACCTGAAGGAGTTCATCGCGACCTACGACCTCCCCGTGATCGTGGGCGGATGCGCCTCATACACGACGGCGCTCCACCTGATGCGGACGGGCGCGGTCGGCGTGTTGGTCGGGGTGGGTCCCGGGAACGCGTGCACGACTCGTGGCGTGCTCGGCGTCGGCGTGCCGCAGGCGACGGCGATCGCCGATGCGGCGGCCGCGCGCATGGAGCATCTCCGCGAGACCGGCCGCTACTGCCACGTGATCGCCGATGGTGGCATGCGCACCGGTGGCGACATCGCGAAGGCGATCGCCTGCGGCGCGGACGCGGTGATGATCGGTTCGCCCCTGACGCGCGCCTACGAGGCGCCGGGTCGCGGCTACCACTGGGGGATGGCGACGTTCCACCCCACGCTGCCACGCGGCGCGCGCGTCAAGACCCAACAGGTGGCGACGCTGGAGGAGATCCTCACCGGGCCCGCCCACGAGAACGACGGGACGTTCAATCTGTTCGGGGCGCTCGCCACCTCGATGGCGACCACCGGCTACGCGACGATCCGTGAGTTCCAGAAGGCCGAGCTCGTCGTGGCACCGTCGATCAAGAGCGAGGGCAAGACGTACCAGACCGCCCAACGCGTCGGGATGGGTCACTAGGGGCGTGGCCTCGGTCCCTCGGCGCCCGGTGCTGGTCGTCGATCTCGGGGCGCAGTACGCGCAGCTGATCGCGCGCAGGATCCGCGAATGCCATGTGTACTCCGAGATCGTGGCGCACGACCTCCCCGCGAGCGAGCTCGCCGCTCGCAGGCCGGCGGGCATCGTGCTCTCGGGCGGCCCCGCGTCGGTGTACGAGGTCGGGGCGCCGGCGCTGGATCCAGCGGTGTTCGAGCTCGGGGTCCCGGTCCTCGGGATCTGCTACGGGCACCAGCTCATGGCGCAGACCCTGGGGGGCGAGGTCGAGGCGACGGGGCGGCGCGAGTACGGTCGCACACAACTCCACGTGACAGAGCCGGGGATCCTGCTCGGGGAGCTTGCCGCCGACGAGCAGGTCTGGATGAGCCACGGCGACGCGGTCACGCGGGCTCCCGAGGGATTCCGGGTGACATCTCGGACCGACGCGATCCCGATCGCCTCGATGGAGGACCCGGAGCGGTCCCTGTACTCGGTGCAGTTCCACCCCGAGGTCGCGCACACGCCCAAGGGGATCGCCGTGATGAAGCGGTTCCTCTACGACGGGTGCGGCCTCCTGCCGGACTGGACACCGGCGAACGTGATCGAACGCGCGGTCGCCGCGATCCGCGCGCAGGTCGGGCGGGCCGAGGTGCTCTGCGCGCTCTCGGGCGGCGTGGACTCGGCCGTGGCGGCCCTCCTCGTCCACAAGGCCGTCGGCGAGCAGCTCACGTGCGTGTTCGTCGACACGGGGCTGCTGCGCGA
>JBKPRY010000407.1:0-2205 GCA_046734755.1 Actinomycetota bacterium
CGAGCTCGCGCGCGACCGGCATCGAGCTCTCATCGGCCTCCGTGACGCGCTCCGGACGCGTCTCGACCAGGATGGGCGCGAACCCGAGGCCCTGTGCGAGGCGCGCCAGCTCCCGTGCCACGTCGGTGGCCGAGACGACCAGGAGGGCGGGCGCGCGCCGCCGCGGCTCGAGGTACACCTCGACGTCGCCGAGCTCGTGGTGGTAGGTGCCGATCCGCGGTTCGCCCGAAGCGAGGATCTCGGCCGCGTCGCGAACGGCCGCTTCGTCGAACTCGGCGCACCCGAGCGTCCCACGGACCTCGCCGTCGGGAACGATCAGCATCGAGTTGCCGACCGCGCAGGGCGGCGAGCCGTGCACCCTGACCGCCTTGGCCTCCACGGCCCCGGTCGCCGCGGGCGCGGGCCCCTTCGCCTTGCCTACGTCGGCGTGACCAGTCGGGTGCGCTCCCGTCCGCCCGCCGAGCAGCTCGACGGCGTGCGGCAACACGGGCAGCAGGGCCTCGAGGCTCTCGCGGACGCCCTTCGGGCTGCCGGGGAGGTTCACGATCAGCGTGGCGCCGCGCGAACCCGCGACGGCTCGCGACAGGGCGGCCATCGGCGTCCGTCGCAGGCCGTCACGACGCATCAGCTCGGCTAGACCGGGGGCCTCGCGTTCGAGCACCGCGAGCGTGGCCTCGGGCGTTACATCACGCGGGCCGAACCCCGTCCCTCCGGTGGTGACCACGAGTGCGAACCCGCGTGCATCCGCCAGGTCGCGCAGGGTGGTCTCGATCGCCGGGCGCTCGTCGGGCAGGACGGTCCGGGCCTCGACCTCGACCCCCGCCTCTCGCAGGAGGGCCTCGGCGGCGTCGCCCGAGCCGTCGGGTCGGGTTCCCTGGGAGACGCCGTCGGAGACCGTCACGACGGCGGCGCGGATGCCGCTCACGCACCCATCCTGCCAGACGCGCCCGCGCTCGTCCGTACTACGGTTGCCGGGACAGAAGGGAGCACCGATGGACGCGTGGATCGACCGACTGGCGGCGGCGCTCGGTCAGGACCCACTGACCGACGCCGAGACCACACGGCTGCTCGGCTCGGCCCGGGACGTCGCGCATCGCGTGGAACGCAAGATCACACCGCTCGCCGCGTTCCTCCTCGGCGCGGCGACGGGCCGGAGGATGGCCCAAGGCGGCTCGAGGGAGGACGCCCTCGGATCGGTGCTCGGGACCCTCGAGGGTCTCCTGCCGTCCGGGCCTCCCGAGGGCCGAACCGCGTCGGAGGGGTAGGCTGGGGGTTCGCATGGATGCCTGGCAGCCGCCGTCGTCCCTCCCCCCGGCGGAGGGTCCACTGGTCGACACCTTCGGTCGGGTCGCCGACGACCTCCGGATCTCGGTGACCGATCGCTGCAACTTCCGGTGTACCTACTGCATGCCGGCCGAGGGGCTGGTCTGGCTCCCAAAGCACGAGATCCTGACCTTCGAGGAGCTCACGAGGCTCTTGGAGCTGTTCGTCTACCGGCTGGGGGTCCGCTCGGTCAAGGTCACGGGCGGCGAGCCCACCGTACGCGCCGACCTCCCCGAGCTGATCCGGATGTTCCGGACCGCCGCGCCGGAGATCGACCTGTCGATGACGACGAACGGCGTGCTGCTCGAGCGGCTCGCCTCGCCGCTCGCCGAGGCGGGGCTGGACCGCGTGACCGTGTCGCTCGACTCGCTGCTGCGGCACCGGTTCGAGGAGATGACCCGTCGCGACGCGCTCGACCGGGTGCTCGCGGGCATCGCGGCCGCCGAGGAGGCGGGCCTGGTCCCGATCAAGATCAACTGCGTCGTCGTCGGGGGGACCAACGACGACGAGGTCGTCGATCTGGCGCGCTGGTCACGGGAACGGGGCCATGTCGTGCGGTTCATCGAGTACATGCCGCTCGACGCACAGCACGCGTGGGAGCGGGCGAAGGTCTTCCCGTCGGCCAGGATCGTCGAGGCGGTCGACGCCGTATATCCCCTCGTCCCCGAGGGACCCGACGCCGAACCCGCGACCGGCTACCGCTTCGCCGACGGCGCGCCGGGTGGCATCGGGGTCATCGGCAGCGTCACCGAACCGTTCTGCGAGGCCTGCAACCGCCTGCGGATCACGGCCGAGGGTCAGGTGCGGGCCTGCCTGTTCTCGATGGAGGAGACCGATCTTCGCGGCCCGCTCCGCGAGGGTGCCTCCGACGACGAGCTGGTG